>NZ_CP162023.1:309956-619913 GCF_041320275.1 Mumia sp. Pv4-285
CGCGAAGTCCCCGGGTGCCTGCTCCATCGACCCGATCATCCCACCGCAGGGCCTCAGGCCGTACGGCGCCGGAACAGCCGCGCGGAGGCCACCGCCGAGACGACGAGGATGAGTGCGCACCAGCCCAGTGCCCACCAGGCCTGGGTGCCGACCACCTGATCGGTCGTGCCCGACCCCATCCACAGGCTGCGCAGCGTCTCGATGACCGGCGTCATCGGCTGGTGCTCCGCGAACCCGCGCAGCGCCGTCGGCAGGGTGTCGGCGGGGACGAACGCCGTGCTGACGTAGGGCAGGAACGCCAGCACCATCGTGAACGCGTTCGCCGCGTCCTTGGACCGCGCGAGCAGGCCGACGGTCGCCGCGAGCCAGGAGATCGCCAGCACGAACAGCGCGAGGAGGCCGATCGCCGCAACCCACTCGGCCACCCCTGCGTCGGGCCGCCACCCGATGAGCAGGGCCACGCCGATGACGAGCGCGGTCGCGATCGCGTTGCGGGCGACACTGGCGACGACGTGGCCGACGACCACCGACCCGGCCGCGATCGGCATCGACCGGAAGCGGTCGACGATGCCGTTCGTCATGTCGTCAGCGACCGCCACCGCCGTCGTCCCCGCGCCGAAACCCGCGCACAGCAGGATGATCCCGGGCACGACGTAGTCGACGTACGCTCCGCCGGTCGACATCGCTCCGCCGAACACGTAGACGAAGAGCAGCATCAGCGCCACGGGCAGGGCGAGCGCAGTGAAGAACGCCTCGGGGTCGCGCGCCGAGCGGATCAGGCCGCGGCGGATCATCACGCGCGAGTCGAGGACCACGTCGTTGAGACGGCTCGCGGCGAGTCGGCTCGCGGTGACGGGGGTCGTGGTCGTGGCGCTGCTCATCGGAGGGCCTCCTGGGTCGGCGCGGTGAGGGTGAGGAAGACGTCGTCGAGGCTGGGCGCGTGCATGCCGACGCGGCGAGGCGACGCGTCCGCGGCGGCGAGCGTGTCGAGCAGGGTGCGCAGGCTGTCGGGCGCACTGTCGGTGGGGACGTCGACCGTGAGGAGAACGGGATCCGCAGTGACTCCGGGCGTACGCACCGCGGCGAGTGCGGCCTCGTACCCGGCCGCGTCGCCGTAGGTCAGGCGGACGACGTCGCCGGCGACCTGCGTCTTGAGCTCCTCCGGGCTCCCCTCGGCGACGATGCGGCCGCCGTCGAGGACGGAGATCCGGTCGGCGAGCTGGTCGGCCTCCTCGAGGTACTGCGTGGTCAGCAGCACGGTGACCCCGGTGCCGGCGAGCTCGCGCACCGTCGCCCAGACCTGGTCGCGACTGCGGGGATCCAGGCCGGTGGTCGGCTCGTCGAGGAACAGCAGCGTCGGCGGCACGACCATGCTCATCGCGAGGTCGAGGCGGCGTCGCTGGCCCCCGGAGTACGTCCCGGCGCGCCGGTCGGCGATCGCGGCCAGGTCGAACCGCGCGATCAGCTCGTCGGTGCGGGCGGCGCTCTCGACTCGGGACAGCCGCCGGAGCCGGGCGACCATCGACAGGTTCTCGCGGGTCGTCAGCATCTCGTCGACGGCGGCGTACTGGCCGGTGAGGCTGATCTGCCCGCGTACGGCTCGGGCCTCGCGGGCGACGTCGTGGCCCGCCACGCGTGCCGAGCCGCCGTCGTACCCGATGAGGGTCGCCAGGATGCGCACGAGGGTGGTCTTGCCGGCGCCGTTGGCGCCGAGGAGGCCGTGCACGCTGCCGGTCTCGATCGCGAGGTCGACGCCACGGAGGACCTTGGTGGACCCGTAGCTCTTGGTGAGGCCGGCGACCTCTACTGTGTATGCCATACGCTAAACCGTATACGGCATACGCAGAGCCGGTCAAGGCCCTATCGTGGCTCCCACCGGACCAGGGACGAGGAGGTGCGATGGCCGACGGCGAGATGCAGCTTCCGGACGAGCTCGCGCTGCTGTGGGGACGCAGGAGCGGCAGTCGCCGCGGCCCGCGTCCCGAGCTCGATGCGAGCGCCATCGTCGCCGCCGCGGTCGAGATCGCCGACTCCGAAGGCCTCGACGCGCTGTCGATGGCGCGGGTCGCCAAGCAGCTCGGCTTCTCCACGATGGCGCTCTACCGTCACGTCGCCAACAAGGACGAGCTCCTCTCCCTGATGTGGAACGAGAGCGCCTCCGTCGCCCACGTGGTCGAGATCAGCGGGGACAGCTGGCGTACCCGCATGCGCTCGTGGGCTGCCCTCCAGCAGGAGATGCTCGCCTCGCACCCGTGGCTCGCCCAGATGCCGATGAGCAACCCTCCGATGGGGCCGAGCGCGTTCGCCTGGATCGAGCGGGGGCTCGACGCGCTCGCCGACACCCCGCTGCGTGACGACGAGAAGCTGCAGGCGATCGGCGCGATCAGCGCATACTCCCTCGCCGAGGCACGGATGGCGCACGAGGAGGCCACGGCAGCGACGCGACGTCGCGCGGAGGGCAAACCGGTCGTCGCGTTCGAGAACATGATCGGGGTCCTCGCAGACCCGGCGGTCTACCCGAACCTCGCCCGCCTCGCCGCCGGCATGCCGGCGATGCCGGCGGTCGACGAGCCGGGCTACGACGAGCTGGGGCAGGCCGCCTTCGACTTCGGGCTGGACCTCCTCCTGGACGGGATCGCCGCGCTGATCGCTCGGGCCGAGGGGCGGACTACCCCGTGACGGCGTGGATGCACAGGACGTTGCCCTCGGTGTCCTCGAACCAGGCCGCCTGCTCGCCCTCGAACGACGCCACGTGGTTCTCGGTCGTGATCTGCGGTGTGTCGTAGTCGGCGAACGTGACGCCCGCATCCTCGAGCGCACTCACCTCCGCCGCGACGTCGGGAACCTCGAAGCTGATCGTCGTCCGCCCCGTCGGTGTGCCGTCCGGGTCGGGCAGGAGCGCGAGGGCGTGGCCGTCCCCGGCGTCGAAGGCGTACCCACCGTCGAGCGTGTCCCCCTTGCCCTTCAGGCCCAGCGTGTCCTCGTAGAACCGTCTCGCGCGAGCGACGTCGCGGACGGGGACCATGGCCGTGTACGCAGTGCTGGTGAGCATCGGTGCCTCCTCGGGCCGTCGTGATGCGCGGCCCGAGCCGCACCCTCAGCCTGCGCCCGCCCGTACGACGAGTCCAGCCGATTGCGGTCCACCTCCGGACGTCTCACGCCGACGTCACGCTGTCGTGAGGACGACGAGCCGCCGGGTCGCGCGGGTCATCGCGACGTAGCGGTCGACAGCTCCCTCGACACCGTCGCCGAACGTGTCGGGGTCGATGAGGACGACGAGGTCGAACTCGAGCCCCTTCGTCAGCTCGGGGGTCAGCCAGCGGACGCGGGACGTCGGCACGGTGGGCTCGAGGTCGCCGGTACGGACGACGCACGCCGTGCCCTCGGAGTGCTCGGCGAGCCAGTCCTCGAGGACCGCGTCGAGGCCGGAGACCGGCCCGTGCTCGACGGGGACGCCGCTCCGGCGGATGGAGGTCGGCACGTTGGCTTCCGGGAACACGGCCCGGATCACCTCCGCCGCCTCGACCATCACCTCCTCCGGCGTCCGGTAGTTGATCGTCAACGGCGCGAGGTCGATCCGGTCGAACCCGACCCGCTCCAGCCGGTCATGCCACGACTCGGTGAAGCCGTGCCGCGCCTGGGCCCGGTCGCCGACGATCGTGAAGCTGCGCGACGGGCAGCGGAGCAGCAGCATCTGCCACTCCGCGTCGGTCAGCTCCTGCGCCTCGTCCACGACGACGTGGGCGAAGGGGCCGGCGAGCAGGTCCGGGTCGACGGTGGGCAGCGCGGCGTCGTCCACCAGCGCGTCCTCGAAGTCCTCCACGCGCAGCATCGACACCAGGCTCTCGCCGTCGGGGTCGGCCGACATGATGTCGGGGACGGAACGGACGAGGTCGTCGACCACGTCGGCCATGCGCGCTCGCTCGGCGGCGACGGTGGCCGCGTGCCGGCGCTTGCGGCGCGCTGTCTCCGGGTCACCGAGCCGGTGCCGCGCCGCGTCCAGGAGCGGCAGGTCGGAGGCGGTCCACGCGTCGGGCACGTCGCGCTGCAGGAGTCGCACGTCGTCGGGTTCGAGCCACGGAGCGCATATCCGCAGGTAGGCAGGCACCGTCCACAGGTCGCCGACCAGGTCGGTCGCCTCGATCAGCGGCCACGCGCGGGCGAACGCGTCGACCAGTCCCGCGTTCTGCAGGAGCGACCGGCGGACCATCTCCGGTGACGCGCCCCCCTCGTCGTCGGTCTCGTGCTTGTCGACCAGGATCGACAGCAGCTCCTCCCACACCTCGTCGCGTGCCTCGTTGTGCGGTGTCCCGGGATCCGGCGACCCGAACGCCTCAGCCCAGTCCGACGCGCTGAGCCAGACGTCGGACCAGTGCGTCTCGACCGTCATTCCCTCGCTGGGCGGCTCCTCGTACAGCCTCACCGCCGGCTCGATCGCCTTCACCATTCCCGCGGTCGCCTTCAGGCGGGCGACCTCGGGATCCGGCTCGGGCCTCGCGGTGGCGCCCTCGGGAAGGAGGTCGCGCAGCGTGCAGGTCTGCACACCCTCCTCTCCGAGGCTGGGGAGGACGTCGCCGACGTAGGACAGGTACGGCTGGTGAGGACCGACGAACAGCACCCCGCCCTTGCGGTGCCCGAGGCGAGGGTCGGAGTAGAGCAGGTACGCGGTGCGGTGGAGCGCGACGACCGTCTTGCCGGTGCCTGGCCCTCCGTCGACGACCAGAGCGCCGCGCGACCCGGCCCGGATGATCGCGTCCTGGTCGGACTGGATCGTCCCGAGCACGTCACGCATCCGAGGAGACCGGGCGCTCGCGAGACTCGCGATGAATGCCGACTGGTCGTCCAGGGCGGCCGTCTCCGAGAAGCCGTCCGGGGTGAACACCTCGTCCCAGTAGTCGGTGACGCGGCCTCGGGTCCAGCGGTACCGGCGCCGGCTCGCCAGGCCCATCGGGTTGGCGTGGGTCGCCCCGAAGAACGGCTCCGCCGCGGGTGACCGCCAGTCGATCAGAAGCCGGCGGCCGTCGCTGTCCGTGAGGCCGAGCCGCCCGACGTACACGACGTCACCGTCCTCGAGGACCATGCGACCGAGACAGAGGTCGAGGCCGAAGCGACGCAGGACGCGCAGCCGAGCCGTCAGCCGGTGCACCTCCAGGTCCCGGTCCATCGCGGCCTGGCCCTTGCCGCCGGGCTCCTTGAGCGTGGCGTCGAGACGTTCTGTGAGCTCGGCGATCGAGGCCTCGAGACTGGCCCCGATCGCCGCGAGGTGGCGCTCGTCGTCGCTGATCAGTGCGGGGTCGGACTTGGGTGCGAGATCGTCGGGAAGGTCGAAGGCGCTGAGAGTCACGAGGACGATTGTGCGACGCGACACGGGCCTTGCCACAAGCCCCGGGGTGCGCTATACGTTGGGAGTGGAAGGGGTCCTCGACCCCTTCCTTCTCTATGTCTCCCCTGCGTGCCTCACTGCCTCAGTGGTGGAACGTCGGGTGCTGCCCCGTGGTGGGCATGGGGGCGTTCAGCCCGTCGAGATACTCCACCTCGGTCCGGATGTCGTCGAGCAGCTGGGCAGCCAGCGAATGGCTCAGCCCGTTGCGCACGACGATGCGCTGCACCGTGACGTCGACGAGGTCGGCCGGCATCGGGTACGCCGGGACGAGCCATCCCTTCATCCGCAGCCGGTCGGACAGGTGGTAGAGGTTCCAGTTCTCGGTGTGGCCGTCCTTGAGCCGCCACGCGAAGACGGGGATGTCGCTCCCGTCGTTCCACAGGTCGAAGGCGTCGAACTTCGCGATCTCCGACGAGAGGTACTGCGCGACGTCCGAGCACGTCTGCTGGACGGCGCGGTAGCCCTCCCACCCGAGCCGCAGGAACAGGTAGTACTGAAGGAGCACCTGTGCGCCGGGCCGGGAGAAGTTGATCGCCAGCGTCGGCATGTCGCCGCCCAGGTAGCTCACCCGGAAGACGAGGTCCTCCGGCAGCGCGTCGGTGTCGCGCCAGACGATCCACCCGACACCCGGGTAGACCAGGCCGTACTTGTGCCCCGACGTGTTGATCGACGCCACGCGGTCGACCCGGAAGTCCCACGCGAGGTCCGGCTGGACGAACGGCGCGATCATCGCCCCGGACGCCCCGTCGACGTGGATGGGGACGTCGAGGCCGGTGTCCTCCTGGATCTTGTCGAGCGCGGCGGCGATCTCCGTGACCGGCTCGTAGGCGCCGGTGTAGGTGACGCCCATGATCACGACGACGCCGATCGTGTTCTCGTCGACGTACTTGTCGAGCTCGTGCCCGTCGAGGCAGCGGTGGTCGTCGCTGATCGGGACGTAGCGTGCCTCGACGTCGAAGTAGTTGCAGAACTTCTCCCAGCACACCTGCACGGCGCTCGACATCACGAGGTTGGGACGGTCGCTCGACTTCCCCGCCTCCGTGCGGGCGTGCCGCCATCGGCGCTTGAGCGCGAGTCCGCCGAGCATGCACGCCTCCGACGACCCGATCGTCGAGGTCCCTATCGTGTGCAGCGGGTCCGGCGCGTGCCAGAGGTCGGCGAGCATCGTCCAGCAGCGGGTCTCCACCGCCGCGGTCGCGGGGTACTCGTCCTTGTCGACCATGTTCTTGTCCGCCGCCTCCAGATAGAGGCGTCCTGCGTGGTCGTCCATCCAGGTGCCGACGAAGGTCGCGAGGTTCAGGCGGGCGTTCCCGTCGAGCATCGCGTCGTCGTGGACGATCTGGTAGGCGGTCTCGGGCAGGAGCGAGTACTCCGGCATCTTGAAACGCGGGACGGAGGTCGCCTCTCCTTCGCGGGCGAAGATGGGGTTGACGCTCACGTCACGGGCTGCAGCGTGGTCTCGGTCGTACGCCGCGTGCTCTTCGGGCCGTAGGGGCATGGCGATTCCCTCTCGCTGGAGTGCAGCGCGGGGCCGCGCGGCAGTCGAAACACATCGTGGCGCTCCGCCCCGTCGCCCGCACCCCGAGACGACCCGGGCTGCCGTGGGGTGCGCCGTTAGACTGTCCTGGGCGCGACGTGGCGTCCTGCCACAACCATCGCAACACACATCCGAGGTACGTTCGTGGGCATTGTCGTGCAGAAGTACGGCGGCTCGTCGGTGTCCGACGCCGCCAGCATCAAGCGCGTCGCGCAGCGCATCGTCGCCACCAAGAAGGCCGGCCACGACGTCGTCGTGGTCGTCTCCGCCATGGGCGACACGACGGACGAGCTCCTCGACCTCGCCCACGACGTGTCGCCGCTGCCCGACGGGCGCGAGCTCGACATGCTGCTGACGGCCGGTGAGCGCATCTCCATGGCCCTGCTCGCGATGGCGATCGGCAACCTCGGCCAGCAGGCCCAGTCGTTCACGGGTTCGCAGGCCGGGGTGATCACCGACTCCGAGCACGGCAAGGCCAAGATCATCGACGTCTCCCCGGGCCGCATCACGAAGGCGGTCGGCGAGGGCGCGGTGGCGATCGTCGCCGGCTTCCAGGGCGTCTCCCAGGACAGCAAGGACATCACCACGCTCGGACGCGGCGGCTCCGACACGACCGCCGTCGCTCTCGCTGCCGCCCTCGAGGCCGACGTCTGCGAGATCTACACCGACGTCGACGGCATCTTCACCGCCGACCCCCGGATCGTCCCGACCGCCCGCCGCATCCCGGTCATCTCGTACGAGGAGACGCTGGAGATGGCGGCCAACGGCGCCAAGATCCTGCACCTGCGCTGCGTCGAGTACGCGCGCCGCAACAACATGCCGATCCACGTCCGCTCCTCGTTCTCCTCCAAGGTGGGGACGTGGGTCGTGAGCGCGGAGCGGATGTCCGAAATCTTGAACGAAGGCGATGGGGAGGCCCCCGTGATGGAGCAAGCGATCATCTCTGGCGTTGCGCACGACCGCAGCGAAGCCAAGATCACCGTGGTCGGGGTCCCCGACAAGGTCGGTGAGGCCGCCCGCATCTTCGAGACGCTGGCAGATGCGCAGATCAACCTGGACATGATCGTCCAGAACGTGTCGGCCGCCGCGACCGGTCTCACCGACATCTCGTTCACGCTCCCGCGCGCGGACGGGCAGACCGCCATGACGACGCTGGCGCGCCTCAAGGACGAGGTCGGCTACGCCCAGCTCCAGTACGACGACGGGGTCGGCAAGATCTCGCTCGTCGGTGCCGGCATGCGGACGAACCCCGGCATCTCCGCGAAGTTCTTCAAGGCGATCGCCGACGCCGGGGTCAACATCGAGATGATCTCGACCTCCGAGATCAGAATCTCGGTTGTCGTCAACGAGCAGCAGATCGATGATGCGGTGAGTGCCGCGCACCGCGCGTTCGACCTGGACTCGGACGAGGTCGAGGCCGTCGTCTACGGCGGCTCCGGCCGCTGACAAGGAGCACAGAACCATGGCCAACGGGCTGAAGATCGGCGTCGTCGGAGCGACCGGGCAGGTCGGCGGCGTCATGCGCACGCTGCTCCAGGAGCGCGCGTTCCCGATCGACGAGATCCGCTTCTTCGCCTCCGAGCGCTCGGCCGGCAAGACGCTCTCGTACGCCGGTCAGGACATCGTGATCGAGGATGCGGCGACGGCCGACCCGACCGGGCTCGACGTCGCGCTGTTCTCGGCCGGAGCGACGATGTCCCGCGTCCAGGCGACCCGGTTCGCCGAGGCCGGCGTGACGGTCATCGACAACTCGTCGGCCTGGCGCAAGGACCCCGAGGTCCCGCTGGTCGTGTCGGAGGTCAACCCCGAGGCGATCGATCAGGCCGTCAAGGGCATCATCGCCAACCCCAACTGCACCACGATGGCAGCGATGCCGGTCCTCAAGCCGCTGCACGACGCCGCCGGTCTCGTCCGGCTCGTCGCGAGCACCTACCAGGCGGTCTCCGGCTCCGGTCTCGGCGGCGTCGAGGAGCTGGCGACCCAGGTCGAGAAGGCCGTCGCCGGCGCTCGCGCGCTCACGTACGACGGGTCGGCGGTGGACTTCCCGGAGCCCCAGAAGTATGTCGCACCGATCGCGTTCGACGTCATCCCGCTCGCGGGCTCGATCGTGGACGACGGCACCGAGGAGACCGACGAGGAGCAGAAGCTCCGCAACGAGTCGCGCAAGATCCTCGGCATCCCCGACCTCCGGGTCGCCGGCACCTGCGTGCGGGTGCCCGTCTTCACCGGTCACTCGCTGTCGCTGAACGTCGAGTTCGCCGAGGCGATCACGCCCGATCGTGCACGGGCCCTGCTCGCCGAGGCGCCGGGCGTGCAGCTCGTCGACGTGCCGACCCCGCTCCAGGCCGCCGGCGCGGACCCCAGCCTCGTCGGCCGGATCCGCCAGGACGCCAGCATCGACGGAGACCGCGGGATCGTGCTGTTCATCAGCAACGACAACCTCCGCAAGGGAGCGGCGCTCAACACCATCCAGATCGCCGAGCTCATCGCTGCTCGATGACAGAGCGCTGCTCGGTGACGGGGGTGCCCGATGCTGACGCGGTGAGCGCCGCAGCCCCGGTCGTACGCCGTCGGGTCGCCGACGACGTCCCGGCGCTCGTCGACGTCCTCGCGCTCGTCCACGAGCGTGACCGCTACCCGATCATGCGCACGAACGTGAGGGCGGGGTGGCTGACCGCACCCGACGGCCCCGCGTGGACCGTGGAGCTCGACGGCGTCGTCGTCGGGCAGGCCGCCCTTCAGGTCGGAGCCGACCCCGTCTCGGCCGCCGCCCTGGGCGTCGACCCAGCGGAGGCGCTGACGTTGTCACGGTTCTTCGTGTCGCCCGCTGCCCGGGGGACGGGAGCCGCCGGCGCGCTCCTGGACACCGTCGAGTCGTACGCCGCCCGCACCGAGCGCGCCCTCGCGCTCGAGGCGGTCGCCCACAGCGTGGCGGCACGGGCGTTGTACGCGGCGCGCGGGTGGACGCCGCTCGGATCGTACGAGGTGCGGTGGTTCGGCGACGACGGCCCGGCGTTCGACGCGTACCGGTTCGTGCTCCCCGCCCGCCAGCGCGGGCTGCAGCGGTCCGACGATGTGCAACGATCGGACGCGTGAGCGAGATCCTTCCCACCGGCGACCCGTGGGGTCGCTTCACGCGCGACCCGCGCGATCCCGAGGTGTCCGGCTTACGCGCCGGTGATGCCGACCGCGCCGTGCTCGCCGACGTGCTCGGCGAGGCGTTCGCGGACGGCAGGTTGAGCCGCGAGGAGTACGACGAGCGGGCCGAGAGTGCCGAGCGCCTGCGGACCTTCGGCGACATGCTCCCACTGATGGACGACCTCGTGCCGGCGACCGGTGCGGCGGCGCCGCCGGTGCGTCGCAGCGGCCCCGACCTCGAGCGCGAGGCGGTGAAGGCGTACGAGCGCAAACGACGCGACGCGTGGGTCGAGTCGATCACGATCACGCTGATCTGCACCGGGATCTGGCTGGCGATCAGCTTCGCGGGTGGCTGGAACCCTCACTTCCCGTGGCCGATCATCGTCGCCGTTATCGCGTTCGCCGACGCGATCGAGAAGTCGGCCAGCCGCGACAAGTACGTCGCCAAGGAGCGCGCGAAGCTCGAGCGCAAGGTCCGCCGGCAGCAGCGCAAGGAGCTTCCCGGCTCCTGATGCCCGGGCCACCGCCCGCGGAACGTCCCGGCAGGTCGGGACACCGAGCCCTGGGACCCGGGACGCCGGGACCGCGACAGTGCTCTGGTCAACAACGACCAGAAAGGCACAGTCATGAAGGATCCGACGTCCATGGGCGAGGTCTTCCTCGCCGACCCTCCGGGGACCACGCAGTCCGCAACCCCGGTCCGTACGCGCGCCTGGGCCGTCAGCGGCATCGCCGCCGCCGCCCTCGGGCTGGTGACGATCGTGGTGTCGATGGGCCTGTGGGACCCCGATCTCGACTACTCGGACCCCACGGCGATCGCCAACCGGCTCGCTGACGCCAAGGGTCAGCTGATCGTCATGCACGTCGCGATGCTCACCGGCATGGTGGGCCTCGTCGTCTTCGGGCTCGGTCTGGTGCGGCGGCTCAACGCCGCGCTGCCGTCCGGGAGCCTGCTCGGCGGCGTCGCCGCGGCCGGCATCGGGCTGACGGCCGTCGCGAACCTGCTGGGCTCGGGACTCGACACGGAGTTCCTGTTCGCCGCCGACGTCGTCGAGAAGGACGTTCCGGAGACCATCGCCTTCTACAACCACTGGATCGCGACGATCCCGTGGCTGTGGGTCGGCGCGGGCCTCGCCGGTGTGGCGATCGCCGTCGCGGCGTTCAAGCACGGCGCTGCGCCGCGCTGGATCGGCATCGTCGGTGCGACGCTCGGCGGTCTCACCCTGCTCGTCGGCATCTCGCCGCTGCAGTACATGGCTGGCTTCGTCGGACCTCTCTGGCTGCTCGTCACGGCGATCGGCTTCACCGTCGGCGACAGGGCGTACCGGAACGCCGCGGCATGACGCGACCGGCAGGGAGGAGCGGGATCCTGGCCGCCGGATCGGGGGAACCGGCCGGCCAGGTGGCGGGAACGAGCCCGTGGAAAGCACCAACGGGGGCGGGCTCGTTCCCCTATCGTCGGAGGATCATGGACGATCCTGCGGCGCCCGCCAGCTCCCTGTCGGACACCGTTCCGGTCCCTGCCCAAGGGTCCCCGCGCGCAGCACGCGCGGTGGCCCTCGTGGCCTGGGTGCTCGGCCTCGGCGCGTCGTTGATCTACCTGATGACGACGCCGTCGATCGGCCCGGACGCGCTCTTCCTTTTCGTCGACGCCAGCGTGGCGCTCGTGTACGGCACCGTGGCCGCTGCGCTCCTGGCGCGGCGGCGCCATCCCGTCGCGTGGCTGCTGGCGGTGGCCGCTGTCGGCGGCGGGATGGCGGCGTTCGGAGGGGCGTACCGAGGTGCCGTGGCCGTCTGGGGGTGGCCGTCGCTGACCTGGGTCGAGTCGTGGTTCAGCTGGGCGTGGGTGCCCGGCACCCTGGCGCTTTTCGTCGTCGTCCCGTGGCTGCTGCGCGACCGCGCGCTCGGGCCGTGGTCGCGCACCGGTCTCGCGCTCGGCGTGGTCACGACGCTGGCGCTCACCGGGCAGCGGCTCCTCTTCCCGATGTCCGACCCACGGGGTCTCCTCGCTGTCACGATCGTCCTCGGGCTCCTCACGGCGGCGGCGGTCGCCTGGCGCGCGCGCCACGAGCCGGCCGAGCGGGACCGGGTGGCCCTGGGGTGGCTCACGCTCGGCGTGACCGCGATGTCGCTCTCGTTCGTGCCGCTCCTCTGGTACGCGATCCCGCCGTGGACGATGGCCGTGACGCACCTCGTCTGCCAGGTGCTCTTCTCCGGCGCGATCCTCGTCGTGGTCCTCCGTCAGCAGCTGTGGGGCATCGACATCGCGGTGAGCCGGGCGCTCGTCGCCGCCATCCTCGTCGTCCTCCTCGTCGGCGCGTACGTCCTCGCGGTGCTCGGTGTGCAGCAGGCCGTGGGCGACGAGCAGGCGAGCCAGGTCGCGGCCGCGGTGGTCGTCGTCCTCGCCGCGCCGTTCCTGCGCCAGTGGGCGGGCAGCCGTGTCGGTGCGCTCGTGTACGGCGACGCGCTGCAACCGCACCGTGCGATGACCCGGATCGGTGCGGGGTTCGCCTCCGACGACGAGCGCGAGCTGCTGGACGTGCTCGTCGCGCAGGTCGCGAGCTCGCTGCGGCTGCAGTCGGTCGCGCTGCGGGTGGGTGACGTCGACGTGGCGTCGTACGGCGTGCCGTCCTCCAACGCCCTCGACCTGCCGGTCGTGCACCGTGGTCAGGAGACCGGTCGGCTCGTCGTGACCGTGCCGCCCGGCGAGTGGCTCGGCACGCGCACCGTGAAGGCCATCGAGGACCTCGGCGACCTGCTGGCGGCCGGTCTCGCCCTGACCCTCGCGCTCCGCGACGCCGATGCGGCCCGCGAGCGCCTGACGACGGCACGGCTCCAGGAGCGCAAGGTCATCCGCCGCGAGCTCCACGACGGGCTGGGCCCTTGGCTCGCGGGGCTGCGCCTCGGCATCCAGGGCGTACGCAACGCGCTGCGGACCGATCCCGACCTCGCCGAGTCGCTGCTCGTCAGCCTGTCGAGCGAGCTCGATCAACGCATCGAGGACGTCCGCGTCCTCTCCCACAGCCTCCTCCCGCCGGCCATCGAGCAGCTCGGGCTCGGTCCGGCGCTCCAGGAGATGGCCGCGCGGTGGCGTCAGAACGGCATGGGCGTCACGCTGCGCTGCGGCTCGCTGCCGCGCCTCGGGATGCCCGTCGCGTCTGCGGCGTACGCGATCGCGAGCGAGTCGGTGACCAACGCCGCCAAGCACAGCGGTGCCGACGCCTGCACGATCGTGGTGAGCGCCGACGAACGCGCCCTCCGGGTGGTGTGCACCGACGACGGCCGCGGCATCGCACGCCAGGCACGCGAAGGCGTCGGCCTCCGGGCCATGATGGAGCGCGCGAGCGAGCTCGGTGGTCAGGTCGTGGTGTCCGCGCACGGCGTCCGCGGGACCCGCGTGGAGGCGTCGCTGCCGCTCGTCCCCCGTGCCGAGGAGCCGCTGCCGCCGCAGCGGGCCGAAGCGCCCGAAGGAGTCTCGTGACCGATCCGATCCGTGTGGTCGTCGTCGACGACCACCCCGTGTTCCGGCTGGGGATCGCCGGGCTCCTCAGCTCGCTCGACGGCATCGAGCTCGTCGGCCAGGCGGAAGGGCCCGACCAGGCGAGGGCGCAGATCGACGGATCCGTCGACGTCGTCCTCATGGACCTCGACCTCGCCGGGGAGTCCGGTGTGGTCCTCACCCGCGAGCTCGTCGCCGCGCACCCGGGCCTCAAGGTGCTGGTCGTGACGATGCACGAGGACGACGTGTCGGTGCTGGCCGCGATGCGGGCCGGAGCGCGTGGCTACCTGCTCAAGTCGTCGGCACCGGACCGGTTGGAGCGGGCGATCCGCGGTGTGGCCGTCGGTGACCTCGTCGTCGGTCACGGTGTCGCGGACCGCGCGCTCTCGTACGTCGCGTCACCCCCGTCGGGGGGCTCCGCGAGCGGGCCGCGTCCGTTCCCCGAGCTCACCGACCGCGAGCTGGAGGTGCTCGACCTGGTGGCACGCGGCATGGGCAACGCGGCGATCGCCCGGACGCTCTCGCTCAGTGAGAAGACGGTCCGTAACCACGTCTCGAACCTCCTGACGAAACTTGGCGTGCGAGACCGCGCCGGAGCCGTAGCCACAGCACGGGACGCTGGCCTCGGTGCCGGGGTGTGAGCCCGACGGCGCTCATCGGACGCTCGTCTTCCGGCTCGTGCTGCGCAGGAGGTCGAGCGCACGCTGCGGCCGGTCGGTGATGATGCCCTCGACGCCGGCGTCAGCCGCGCGCAGGATCGCCGCGCGCGCGTTCGCCGTCCAGACGTAGGTCTCGAGGCCCGCGAGCTGCGCACGGCGCACGTAGCTGGAGCTCACCGTCCCGTACCAGGGGTTCACCGCTGACGCCCAGGCCTCGAGGACGGGCTGGCGCGGAGCGTGGTGCACCAGGAGGCCCCGCGGGACTTCCGGGAGGAGTCGACCGAACGTCCGCAGGGACGCTGCGTCGAAGCTCTGGACGGTGACGGCGACGCCGGGCGAGAAGCACGACAGGACGTCCGCGACCGCGGGGACCAGGTCGGGCTGGGTCTCCGGGTGCTTGATCTCCAGGAGCAGCCCGACACCGGTCGCGCGGAGGGCGTCGAGCACCTGCTCCAGCGTCGGCACGGGTTCGCCGGCGAAGGTGTCGCCGCGCCAGGAGCCGGCGTCGAGCTGACGGATCTCTGCGTAGGTGAAGGTGGACACGGGGTCATCGGCGCGGTGCGGGAACCGCCGCGCGATGTCGGTCGTGCGCGCGAGCGTCGCGTCGTGGAGCACGACGGGGACCCCGTCGCGCGTGGACTGGACGTCGACCTCGACCGCATCGACGCCGATCATGACCGCTGCTCGGACAGCGGCGAGCGTGTTCTCCGGCGCGACGTCGTTCGCGCCCCGGTGCGCGACGACTCGTGGTCGGCGCATCGTGGTGATCTGCTCGTTCATGCTTCGAGCGTCGCCAGAGGTGGTGGAGCAGGGGCGAGGCGCGGGTGGACGGGAGGTGAATGCTGCCTGAGATCTGGCCAAGAGTGGCGGCGGAGTATGCGAACATGTGTTCGATGGACGACCGAGCGAAAGACCGCCTGAACGACGCGGCGCGATGAACGGCGAGGCGACGATCCTGCACGCCGACCTCGACTCGTTCTTCGCGTCGGTCGAGCAGCGCGACGATCCCGCCTTGCGGGGCCGTCCGGTCCTGGTCGGGGGCGGGGTGGTGGTCGCCGCGAGCTACGAGGCCAAGGCCTACGGGGTGCGGACCCCCATGGGCATCGTCGAGGCCAAGTCGCTGTGCCCGGGCGCGGTCGTCGCGTCACCCCGGTTCGACGCGTACTCGGCGGCGAGCAAGGCCGTCTTCGAGGTCTTTCGCGACACCACGCCGCTGGTCGACCCGGTGTCGATCGACGAGGCTTTCCTCGAGGTCGGCGGGCTCGCCCGTCTCGTCGGGTCGCCGGAGTCGATCGCGGCCGGGTTGCGGCAGCGTGTGCGCGACGAGGTGGGGCTGCCGATCACGGTCGGGATCGCCCGGACGAAGTTCCTCGCCAAGGTCGCGAGCGCGTTCGCGAAGCCGGACGGCCTCCTCGTGGTGCCGGTCGAGGGCGAGCGCGCCTTCCTGCACCCGCTCCCCGTCGAGCGGATGTGGGGCGTGGGCGTCAAGACCGCCACCAAGCTGCGCGCGCGAGGCGTCGAACGCATCGGCGACCTCGCCGCCGTCCCGCCGCACGCGCTCGCCTCGTACGTCGGCCGCGCCGCCGCGTACCACCTCCACGCGCTGGCCAACGGGCGCGACCCGCGCCCCGTGGTCACCGGGACTCGTCGGCGCTCCGTGGGGGCTCAGCGGGCGCTGGGCCGCCGCCCGAAGACGATGTCCGAGATCGACTCCGCGCTCGCCGGCCTCGTCGACCGGGTGGCACGGCGGATGCGCAAGGCGGAGCGCGAGGGCCGTACGATCACGCTGCGGCTGCGCTTCGACGACTTCGAGCGCGCCACCCGGTCCCACACGCTCCCGCGGCCGACCGCACGCACGGAGCGCCTGCTCCTCGTCGCTCGCTCGCTCCTCGACGTCGCCGAGCCGATGATCGCCGAGCGCGGGTGCACGCTGGTCGGCGTCAGCGTCAGCGGGTTCGACCCGCAGGCGGGCGTGCAGCTCGAGCTGCCGTTCGGCGAGCCCGACACCGCGACCCTCGACCTCGCGCTGGACGACGTGCGCGAGCGGTTCGGCTCGGCGGCGGTCCTGCGGGGTTCGCTGGTCACCCGCGGCGAGGGCTTCGCGATGCCTACCCTCCCCGACTGACCGCGAGCCACTCTGTGCGTGTTCGCGTACGCACGCACAGCCGCGGACGCCTCACCCCGGGCGCCGATACCCTGGCCCGAGGAGGTTCCATGCTGATCGGGCGGGACGAGGAGCTCGGGATCCTTGCGGCCACGGTCGCGCACGCCCGAGCCGGGCGTTCACGCGTCGCCGTCGTCTCGGGAGCACCGGGCAGCGGCAAGTCGGCACTCCTCGACGCAGCGTCCGAGACGCTCGCCCCCGAGGCCACGGTGCTGCGCGCGGCGGGACACGTCGCCGAGTCGGACCTGCCGTACGCCGGCCTGCACCAGCTCCTTGCGCCGTACGAGTCGACCCTCGCCGCCCATCCCGATCCTCGCGCCCACGCGTTGGCCGGCGCCGTCGCGTTCAGCCTCGGCGACCCGACCGACCGCCTTCCCGTGGCGAGCTCGCTCGTGTGGTTCCTCTCGGAGCTGGCCACCGCGGGTCTCGTCGCGGTCGCGGTCGACGACGTGCAGTGGCTCGATGCGTCGACACGCCAGGCCCTCGTGTTCGCGGCGAGGCGCCTGGACGCCGATCCGGTCGTCTTCTGGTTCGTCACTCGAGCGCCGGTCAGCGAGGAGCTGCGGGGGATCGGTACGACCACCGTCCTCATGCCGCTCTCCCGCGAGGAGTCGCGGGAGCTGCTCCGGCTGCGCCACCCGGGGATGAGCGCCGTCGTCGCGGAGCGGATCGCCGTCGAGGCGGGTGGTCTGCCGCTCGCCCTCGCGGAGGCCCCGCTCGACCTGCGGGACGAGCAACGACGCGGGCGCGAGCCGCTCCCGGCCCGGCTCCGCATCGGTCCGTCCCTGGAGTCGTTGTACGCCCCACGCATCGAGGCGCTGTCGCAGTCGAGCCGGTTCGCGGTGCTGCTCGTCGCGCTCGACGACCTCGACGGTGCCACCACGAATCGTGCGTTGTCCGCGGCCGGGCTCACCTCCGTCGACCTCGATCCGGCCGAGAGGCTCGGACTCGTGACGCCTCGTGACGGCAGCTGGGTGCCGGTCCACCCGACACTGGGCGCGGCGGTCAAGGCCGCTGCGACCGTCGGCGACCTCGAACGCGCTCACAGCATCCTGGCGACCTGCTTCCGCGACGATCCCGTACGCCACGCCGCCCACCTCCGGCATGTCGGCCAGGTGGGTGACGCCAGCATCGTGGCCGCTCTCGTGGCTGCTGCCGAGCAGGCGACACGTCAAGGTGCGCCCGCGGAGGCGGCACTCGCCTGGGAGTCCGCGGCGGCCCATGAACCCTCCGCGGCCGAGCGCAGCAGGCTGGTGGCGCTCGCGGCGCAGGCGTACATGCAAGCCCGCGCGGCCGGGCCCGCGACACGCCTGCTGCGAACCCTTGTCGCCAGCGCTCCGCACGAGCTGGACCGGGCCCGGTGGGCGACGCTCCTGGTGATGGCCGCGCTCTGGTCGCAGGACGAGCCCCCGGTCGAGTCGGACCACTTCGCCCGCCTCGGACTCGACCTCGTACGACGGGGAGGCGAGCCCGCGGCCGTCGGACTCGACCTCGTGATCTCGCTGGTCTCCCACGGGATGGCATGGGGCGACGTCGCCCGCGCCACGGCGTACGCCGACCCCCTTCGTACGCTCGTCCCGGAGGAGCAGTTCCCCGTCGAGCAGCGCGCTCTCCTCGACGTCCTCGACCTGATGACCGGCGCCGAGGGCGCAGGTGAGTTCTTGCGTGGCGACTGGCTCGGCTCGGTCGACGGCGCCCGGTCGGACCCCACGCTTGCGCTCGGCTTCGCCGGGCTGGGACTGGCGCACCTCGGCGACCTCGACGGCTGCGTGGAGGTTGCCCGGCGGTGCGAGGAGCTGGCTCGGGTCACCGGCGGCCAGAGCGCCGCACGGTTGTCGACCAACGCGATCACGATGATCGTGTGGGAGCGGCGCGGTGAGTGGTCGCGCGCGGTGCTCGAGCTGTCTGCGGCGGGGCAGGCGGCGCGGGACCACGACTTCACCGGGCCCTACGCGCACATCCTGCTCCGGCACGCCTACATCCGGGCCTGTCAGGGTCTCGCTGACGAGTGTCAGGCGCTGCTGGCGCGCGGGGCGGAGGTGACCGAGCGTCAGAGCCCGGCGCTCGCGCACAGCGAGGCCTGTGTCCGCGGCATGCTGCTGCTGTCGACCGCGGACTTCTCCGCCGCGGCCACGGTCCTCGAGCAGGCCGCCGCGCTCGAGCGGGCGACCGGCGGCGAGAACCTCGCCTACACCTCGCGGTTCGTCAACCAGTTCGAGGCCTACTGGCACTGTGGCCGTGAGGGCGAGCTGCTCGGCGAGCTGGACGAGTACGAGAGGCGGGCCACGCGCGATCAGCATGGTCTGTCGCTCGCGTGGGCGGCGCGATGTCGTGCGCTGCTCGCCGGCCCGGCCGACGTCGACGCCGGCTTCGAGGAGGCGGTCCGCCTCCACGACGAGGCGACGTACGGGTTCGAGCGTGCCCGCGCGCAGCTCAGCTGGGGCCTGCGGCTGCGCAGGCTCCGGCGCAAGGCGGACGCCCGGGTGCAGCTCGACGCTGCGCTCGCCGAGTTCGTACGGCTCGGTGCTGACGCGTGGGAGGCGCGCGCCCGCTCGGAGCTGGCGGCCTGCGGGTCGCGGCGCGCGAACGTCGTCGATGCGGCGTCCCCGCTCGCAGCGCTCACCCCACGCGAGTTCGAGGTGGCGCGCGAGGTCGTCGCCGGCATGTCGAACGCGGACGCCGCGGAGCGCCTCGTGATCTCGCAGCGGACCGTCGAGTACCACCTCGCGAGCGTCTTCCGGAAGCTCGGGATCCGGGAGCGGACGGCGCTGAGCACCTTTTTCGACTGAGCGGTCCTCGCCACGGACGCTCACCCTGGTGGTCACCACGGATGTAGCGCGCGCTGCTCGATCGTGAGACTGCGAAGGTCATGACCGCAGCCGTTCGTACGAATCGAGCCCACCCATGCGCCGCCTCGCCCTCCTGACCGTCACGACCGTGATCGCGAGCACCCTCGCGGTCGGGAGCGGCAGCACGCCCGCGTACGCCGTCGCGCCGCCCGAGGCCGCGCCCTCGATCGCCGCGGGGAACGTGGCGTCGGTGGTGATCGGTCGCGACGGGCGCCCGTACGGGACGGGCGTGAACATCTACGGATCTCTCACCGGAACCGGCGCGCGGACGACGCTGACGCCGATGACGGGCCTTCCGGCGGGTGTCCGGGCGGTGTCGGTCGCCGCGGGCCCGACGTGGTTCTCACTGGTTCGCGGGTCCGACGGCCGGGTGTACGGGACGGGGTTGAACGACAACGGTCAGATCACCGGCTCGGGCCTCGCCACGTCACTTCGGCCGCTGTCCGGGATGCCGGCGGGGGTCCAGGCGGTCGACGTGGCAGCCGGCAACACCTTCACCCTCGTCCTCGGCTCCGACGGCGTGGTCCGCGGCACGGGGCACAACGGGAGCGGCCAGCTCACCGGGGCGGGCCATCGATCGACGTTGATGCCGCTGGTCGGGCTTCCTGCCGGCGTTCGGGCGAAGGCGATCGCCGCAGGCGCCGTGCACAGCCTCGTGGTGGGCGACAACGGGGTGGTCTACGGGGCCGGACTGAATGACCAGGGTCAGCTGACCGGCACCGGCAATCGCACGGTTCTGACGCCCCTGACCGGGTTCCCGGTCGGCAAGGTTCCCGTCGCGGTCGCAGCAGGGTGGCGCCACTCGGTCGTGCTGGCGAGCGACGGCAGGATGTACGGAACGGGGCTCAACGACGTCGGACAGCTGACCGGTACGAGCGGCGTCCGCACGACGTTGACGCTGATGCAGCCCCTCACGTTCGACGTCAACTTCGACGCCGTCGCCATCAGCGCCGGCGAGAAGCACACCGTCGCCCTCGGGGAGGACGGGGAGGCGTACGGGGTCGGGAGCAACGACCACAGCCAGGTCGGCGGCATCCCGCTGCATGTGACCTCCTTCCTGAACCTCAGCCGACGCGTCACGTCCGACGTGGTCGGGATCTCCGCGACCAACAGCAGCCACACCCTCCTGCGCACCGCCGACGGGATGGTGTGGGGTTTGGGACGCAACCAGAGCCGGCAGCTCACCGCGCGCAACCCCAGCATGACGACGGGTGCGAGCCTGCTGAGCGGGCAGCTGCTCATCGCCCGCGCCCGACCCGTGGTTCGCGGAGCTGCGCGGGTCGGCGGCGTCCTCAGCGCCGGTGCCGGCGCCTGGAGTCCGGCGGCGACGGACTACGCCTACCGCTGGTACCGCAACGGCGCCCTGATCAGCGGGGCGACGGGCAGCGCGTACCGGCTGGTCGCCGCCGACCGCGGCCGCCGCATCAGCGTGCTCGTCATCGCCAGTGCCGGAAGCCACGCACGCGGGACCGCCAGCTCAGTGGCGACTGCGACGGTGCGACACGGCGTGGCGCCGCGCTACGTGCGTACGCCGAAGCCGCGGATCGCGGGTCAGAAGCGGGTGGGCAAGCGGTTGCGCATCCGAGGCCTCGTACGGAGCGGGTTCGCGCCGACGCCGTCGCGCCTGCGCTACCAGTGGTACCGCGGCACGAAGAAGATCCGGGGCGCGACGCAGGCGGCCTACCGGGTGAAGCGCAAGGACCGGGGCAAGCGCGTGCGCGTCCGGGTGTACGCCGTACGACCCGGCCACCTGACCGGGACGTACGACACCAGACGAGTGAGGATCTCGCGCCGCTGAGAGCCGCCGATGAGACGTCGGGGTGACGGTGATCAGGTGATCAGCGTCATCCCGGCGTGCCTCGCTGCCCGCTTGTCGAACGTCATCACCCGTGTGCAGCCCACGTCGATGCCCGCCTCGACGACTAGCGCGTCCGCAAAGTCCGCGCCTGCACGCGTGCGTCGCAGGGCGGAGCGGACAAGGTCGGGATTCTCGGTGCGAAGCTCTTGGGAGTCGAGGAGGGCCTCGAAGAACTTCAGCCGTCGAGCTCGTGGGACGGAGTACGCGCGGTCGAGCACCCACCAGGTCTCGGCGAGGACCACGAGGCTGAGGTATCCAGGATCGTCCGATGTGAGTCGGTCGATCACCGCGTCGGCTCGTGCGGTCTGGCGCTCATCGTCGCGAACGGCGTAGCGGATGACCACGTTCGAATCCAGACCGATCACCGGTCGGTCACCGCGTCGCCGATCGCGGCGTCCATCTCCTCGACCGTGACAGGGTCGCCGTCCCACGGGCCGAAGAACCCCTTCAGGGTTCGGACCGAACTGGTCGCCGGGCGTAGCTCGTAGTTGCCGTCGGGCAGCTCGATGAACTGCACGCGGTCGCCGGCGTGCAACCCGAGAGAGGCCCGGACTGCAGCCGGGATGGTGATCTGCCCCTTGGAGGTCACGGTAGCGGTTGGCATGCAGCAACCTTACCTTGGCAGCGTGTTCCTTACTCAGCACCAAGGAGTGCGCATCGAGAGACACGAAAGCCCCGGATCCCTGAAAGGATCCGGGGCTTTTCCATGTCGGGGTGACAGGATTTGAACCTGCGGCCTCGTCGTCCCGAACGACGCGCGCTACCAAGCTGCGCCACACCCCGTGGCCCTCGCAACCAGCACGAGCAGAACCTCGCGCGGGTGACCCGCGCTCAATTCCTCGGAGAGTCTACCGGACGCATCCGGAGCACCGTCGCCTCGGGTCGGCATGCAAAGCGCACCGGCGCGTAAGGGGAGGTGCCGCACCCCGCCGACACGTGCAACGACGACGCGTCGTGACCGGCCGTACGGTGCTGGTGGAGGCCGCGGGCACGTCGCCGGTCGATGTCGCAGTTGGTCACGAGCGCCCCGAAGCCGGGCACCCGGAGCTGCCCACCGTGCGTGTGGCCCGCCAGGATCAGCGGGTATCCCTGCACGTTGAAGGCGTCGATCGCGCGAAGGTAGGGCGCGTGGACGACGGCGACCGCGAGGTCGGCCGACGGGTCGGCGACCGAAGGGATCGCGTCCAGGTCGTCGCGGCCGACGTGCGGGTCGTCGAGGCCGGCGAACGACAGCGACGAGCCGCGGACGTCGATCGCGCCGGTCGCGTTGTTGAGGTCGAGCCACCCCGCTCCGGTGAACGCCGAACGCATCTCCTCGTACGGCAGGTCGGCGGTCCGGCGGCGCACCCCAGACGGCCCGACGAGGTAGCGCACGGGGTTCTTCATCGTCGGGGAGTAGTAGTCGTTCGAGCCGAACACGAACACGCCGGGGACGTTCAGCAGGTCGGTGTACGCGTCCAGCACCTCGGGCAACGTCTCGAGGTGCGCGAGGTTGTCGCCGGTGTTGACGACGAGATCCGGCTCGTACTCGACGAGGCTGCGCAACCACCGCTGCTTGCGGGTCTGGCCGGGCGTCATGTGGACGTCCGAGATCTGCAGCACCGTGATCGGCCGGGACCCCGGCGGCAGCACGGGCACATCGACCTCGCGGACCACGAACGCGTGGCGCTCGTAGAGGGACGCGTACGCGAGGGTGCCGACGCCGGTCGCTGTCACGGCGGTCGCCGCCTTGGCCCAGGTACGCACGCAGCAAGAGTGCCACACGCGTGGGCAGGGAATCGGCGTGCCGGTCGAGGTCCGCCTGCGCGATGATGGGCGACATGAGCGACCTCAAGGATCGTCTGCGTCAGGACCTCACCACCGCCATCAAGGCACGCGACTCCCTGCGGGCGTCGACGCTGCGCATGGTGATCGCGGCGATCAGCAAGGCCGAGACCGCCGGCAAGCAGGCCAAGGAGCTGACCGACGCCGAGGTGCAGTCCGTGATCACCTCCGAGTCGAAGAAGCGACGTGAGGCGGCGGAGGCGTACGACTCGGGCAACCGGCCGGAGCTCGCCGCCAAGGAGCGCGACGAGGCCGTCATCCTCTCCCACTACCTCCCCGCGCAGCTGAGCACCGACGAGGTGTCCGCCCTGGTGTCCGAGGCGATCGCCGAGTCAGGAGCGGCGGAGGACGGGATGCGTGGCATGGGCAAGGTCATGGGACTCCTCAAGCCCCGTACCGAGGGCCGCGTCGACGGCGCCGCTCTCGCTGCCGAGGTCCGCAAGCAGCTCGGAGCCTGACACCTGCTCCACGAACGACGAGGCGCTACGACCACTGGTCGTAGCGCCTCGTCGTTCGTCTGGGGCTGGGGATCAGCCGCGGTCGCCTCCGCCGCCGGGGCCGGCGCCAGCTGGGCCTCCGCCGCCTCCGCCGCCACCATTACCGCCACCACCGCCGCCTCCGCCGCGGCCGGGGCGGTCGTCGCCGCCTCCGCCTCCGCCGCCGCCCTTCTTCTTCTCAGGCTTCTTGGGCGCGTACGGCGTGTCGGACGGAGTGGAGCCCAGGCTGCCCGGGGAGGAGAAGTTGGCGTCCGGGAGGTCGTTCATGATCGCGCGCATCGTGTCGGCCCACATCGGGCCGGCCAGGGACGATCCGCCGACGGCGCTGAACGAGATGTATTCACCGTTGAGGCTCTGTCCTGCGAGTGTCTTCCAGTGACCGTCCTTGTTGGCGCCGGCGATCATCGAGGAGGTCACCAGCTTGGGGGTGTAGCCCATGTACCAGACAGCACGGTTGCTCTGCGTCGTACCGGTCTTGGCCGCGGAGGGCTTGTTGAGAGCGAGGGCCGCACCGAACCCGCCGGGCGACTGGACGCCGCGAAGGATCTGGTTCAGCGTGTCCGCGGCGGCCTCCGACATCACTCGCGTGCACTCGGGCTGGTAGTCCTTGACGGTCTCACCGGCGTTGTTGGTGATCAGCGTGACCGGCATCGGCTTGCAGTACTTGCCGCGGGCCGGGAACGTCGCGTACGCCGCCGACATGTCGAGCGGGCTCACGTCGATCGTGCCGAGCGTGAACGACGGGTAGGTGTCGTTGATGTCCGGCACCGGGATGCCCATCTTGGCGGCCATCTTGGTGGTCGCGCAGAGTCCGACGAGCCGCTCGAGCTGCGCGAAGTAGGTGTTGACCGACTTCTGGAGGCCGTTGGTCATCGTGAACGCGCCTGCCCCGGTCGAGTTGCTCAGCTTCCACGAGCCGGCGGCCTGGCCGTCGCACTGCGAGAACCCGCTGATGTTCATCGACTGCGGCGAGTTGAAGAACGTACGCGCGGGGTAGCCCTTGTTGAGGGCGGCTGCCGCGGTGAAGGCCTTGAAGGTCGAGCCGGCCTGGAACCCGTTCGCGCCGCCGAGCGACTTCGGGACCGTGTAGTTGATGTAGGTCTGCCCGGCCTTCTTGTCGTTGCCCATCGGCCGCGACTGCGACAGGGCGCGGACGGCGCCGCTGCCCGGGACGACGAGCGCCTGCGCGCCGATGGCGTTGTCGGTCGGCGCCACGCGACCCTGGACGGCCCGGTCAGCGGCACGCTGGAACTTCGGCTCCAGCGTGGTCTTGATCGTCAGGCCACCGGTCTCGAGCGTGTGGAGGCGCTGGTCCTCGTTCTTGCCGAGCGACGTGTCCTGCAGCAGGTAGCGGCGGACGTAGTCGCAGAAGAACGGCGCCTTGGTGCTGACGCAGCCGTTGGCGAAGCGGGTGATCTTGAGCCCGAGCGGCTGCGGGATCGCCTTGGCGGCGGTCGCCCGCGAGATCAGACCCTGGGCCTCCATCGCCGTGAGGACGATGTTGCGGCGGCGGAGCGCGTTCTCGGGGTAGGTCACCGGGTCGTACTCGACCGGGTTCTTCACGAGGCCGGCGAGGGTGGCGGCCTGGGTGAGGCTGAGCTCGGTGGGGCTGACGGAGAAGTAGTGGCGTGCTGCGGCGCTGACGCCGTACGCGCCGTCTCCGAAGTAGGAGATGTTGAGGTAGTTCTGCAGGATCTGCTGCTTGCTGTGCTTCTCCTCGTACGACATCGCGTACTTGAGCTCACGGATCTTGCGGGCCGGAGTCACCTCGGTCGCAGCCCGGCGCTCCTCTGGCGTCGCGGCCTGCTGGATCAGGATGTTCTTGACCAGCTGCTGCGTCAGCGACGACCCGCCCTGGGTCTGGCCGGCGGTCGCGTTGTTGACCAGGGCGCGCACGGTGCCCTTGAAGTCGAGCGCGCCGTGCTCGTAGAACCGCGCGTCCTCGATGGAGACCACCGCCTGCTGCATGAGCGGCGAGATCTTCGACAGGGGGACGTCCTGGCGGTTCTGGGAGTAGAAGTAGGTGATCAGCGAGCCGTCGGCGGCGAGCACCTTGGATCGCTGGGGGATCGGCGTCTCGCGCAGCTCGAGCGGCAGCTCGTCGAAGCCGCGCGCCATGCTGTTGGAGGTGACGCCGACGAAGGCGGCCACCGGGATCGCGAGCCCGGCAACGAGCACTCCTGCAAACAGGCTGAGCAGCGCCATGGACCCGATCGCCCGCGCCGCCCCCATGCCTTCTTCGTCGCGTCGACGGGGCCCCAGAATCATGGGCCCCAGGGTACGTGAGACCCGGCTCGGCACCAAGAAATAGTCCGAAAGGACTATGGCGAACCATCCCCAGGGAGGTAGTGGATTCCCTGCGACACCGGCACCCTAGATGTATCACCGGTCGCTTCATCGGTGAAGCTTCTCGGGGAAGGTGTACGTGATGACCTGGAACGAATCCTGGGCCACGGTGGCTGCTTGCAAGGAATCGCAGGACGCATTGTTCGTCAAGGGGGCGGAGCAGAACCGCGCCAAGCAGATGTGCCGGTCGTGCCCGGTCAAGGTCGAGTGCCTCGCCGAGGCTCTCGACAACGACATCGAGTGGGGCATCTGGGGTGGGATGACCGAGCGCGAGCGCCGTGCGCTCCTGCGCCGTCGCCCCAACGTCACGTCCTGGCGCTCGCTGCTCGAGACCGCTCGCGCCACCGAGTCCAGCGCCGACGGCCGCATCGCCGTCTGAGGTCTCGCTCAGTCGACCATCGTGGGCGCCGGGGCAGGGCCTGCGAGGCGCTCGCCGATCTCGGCGAGCCCGGCCAGGTCGTGCACGTCGGTCGCCAGCGACGGCAGCTCCACCCGGCGCACGCGGGGATGGGCAGCCACGAAGCTCTTGACCACCCGTCGCTCGCGCTCGGCGACGCGCATGCCGCGCGCATGCACGTCGAGCAGTGCTGCGACGACCCGGTCGTCTGCCGTCGGACGCGTACGCCCGCGCAGCCGGCGGGCAGTCGCGTGGGCGTCGTCGCCGTCGAGGGCCAACGACGGCACCGTCATGCGATTGACGACCAGCCCGGCCAGCGGCATCGCGTCCTGGCTGAGCCGCTCCACGAAGTACGACGCCTCCCGCATCGCGTCCGGCTCCGGCGAGGCGATCACCAGGAAGGCCGTACCCCGGTCCTGGAGCAGCGCGAACGTCGCCTCCGCCCGCTGGCGGAACCCGCCGAACAACGTGTCGAACGACGCCACGAAGGTCTGGACGTCGGTGAGCACCTGGGCGCCGAGCACCTTGTTGAGCGCGGAGGTGATCATGCCGAAACCGGCCGAGAACAGCCGAGCCGGGCCGCGTGCCGGCGCGAGGAGCAGCCGGATGAGCCGTCCGTCGAGCAGCGACGAGAGCCGCTCGGGAGCGTCGAGGAAGTCGAGCGCCGACCGTGACGGGGGCGTGTCCACGACGATGAGGTCCCAGCGGCGCTCGCTGCCGTCCGCGCTGTCCGCCCCGCCGGCGACGGCCTCGGCGTGGAGCTGACCGAGCTTCTCCATCGCCATGTACTCCTGGGTGCCGGCGAACGAGCTCGACAGCGCGACGTAGAACGGGTTCTCGAAGATCTGGGCCGCCTTCTCCGGCGAGGCGTGCGCCACCACGACCTCGTCGAACGTCCGCTTCATGTCCAGCATCATCGCGTCGAGCGACCCGCCGTCCGCGCCGGCGTCGGTGACGGGCCGGGGGACGTTGTCGAGCGCGGTCAGCCCCAGCGACTGGGCCAGGCGCCGCGCCGGATCGATCGTGAGGACGCACACCTTGCGTCCGCGCTCCGCTGCCCGCAGGGCGATGGCCGCGGCCGTCGTCGTCTTGCCGACGCCGCCGGCGCCGCAGCAGACGACGATCTCGATCGTGTGGTCGTCGATGATCGCGTCGACGTCGAGCGCGGTCGCGGGGTCGACACCGGCGCCGTCGATCCGGCGGGAACGCGTACGACTCCTGCTCATCGCACGCCACCCTCCACGAGACGCCGGCCCAGCTCGTACAGGCCACCGAGGTCGATGCCGTCCTCCAGGTGCGGCAGCTCCACCACGGGTGCGCCGGCCTCGGTGAGCACGGCGCGCTGGCGTGCCTGGAGTCGTTGGCGCGCGACGTGCTCGCGGCCCTCCACCAGGAGCCCGTCACCGGCGTCGGGAGAGAGGTCGAGCTCGACCCGGCCGAGACTCTTCGTGACGGCCGCGGAGGTGAGCGCGCCGGACGCGATCCTCTCGGCGGCCTCCTCGTCGAGCGGTGACGGCAGCACCTGGTTGACGATGACGTGCCCGACCCCGAGAGCGGCGTCGTTCAGCTCGTTGATCGCATCCATCGTCTCCTGCACCGGCATCTCCTCGAGCAGAGCCACCAGGTGCACTGCCGTGCGCTGCGAGCGCATCATCGTCATGATCGAGTCGGCCTGGCGGCGTACGGGGCCGACCTTGGCGAGCCCGGCGACCTCCTCGTTCACGTTGAGGAACCGCGTGATCCGACCGGTCGGCGGTGCGTCGAGCACGACGGCGTCGTAGACGTAGGCGCCGTGGTCGTCACGACGGCGTACGGCCTCGTACACCTTGCCGGTCAGCAGCACGTCGCGGACGCCCGGAGCGATCGTGGTGGCGAAGTCGATCACGCCGAACCGGTCGAGCGCCTTGCCGGCGCGTCCGAGCCGGTAGAACATCGCGAGGTACTCGAGGAGGGCCTCCTCGGCGTCGATCGCCAGCGCGTACACCGCGCCGTCGTCGGTGGCCGCGACCTGTCGCTCCTCGTACGGCAGGGGTGGGACGTCGAAGAGCTGCGCGATGCCCTGCCGCCCCTCGACCTCGCACAGCAGGACCGTGCGTCCCTGGGCGGCGAGGCCGAGCGCCAGCGCGGCGGCGACGGTGCTCTTGCCCGTCCCGCCCTTGCCCGTCACCACGTGGAGTCGCTTCTCGCCGGCCACGATGTCGAGCGTAGAGGGTGACCCGTGAGCGGGTACGGATACAGTCGATCCATGACGCAGTGGGAGTATCTGACAGCACCGGTCCTCGTGCACTCGACGAAGGCGATCCTCGACAACTTCGGTCGGGATGGCTGGGAGCTCGTGCAGATCGTGCCCGGCATGAACCCCGAGAACCTCGTGGCGTACTTCAAGCGCCCGGTCGAAGGCTCCTGATGCCGACCCCGGCGGAGAACCTCGCCGCGCTCGGCCTGACGCTTCCCGAGGTCGTGCCGCCCGTGGCGGCGTACGCACCCGCGGTGCGCACCGGCTCGTACGTGTACACGGCCGGCCAGCTGCCGATGCGTGACGGCGAGCTCATCACCACCGGCAAGGTCGGTGCGGACGTGACCGCGGAGGAGGCGCAGGAGTGCGCCCGCCAGTGCGCCCTCAACGGCCTGGCCGCCGTCGCGTCGCAGGTCGACGGTGACCTCACCCGGGTGGCACGCGTCGTGAAGGCGGTCGTGTTCGTGGCGAGCACCCCCGACTTCACCGGGCAGCCGACCGTCGCCAACGGTGCCAGCGAGCTCCTCGCCGCGGTCTTCGGAGACGCAGGCGTCCACGCCCGCAGCGCCGTGGGCGTGACTGTCCTGCCGCTCGACGCCCCGGTGGAGGTCGAGCTCGTCGTCGAGCTCACCGCATGACGATGCGGGTGCCGATGCCGCCCTCCATCGCCGAGCACGCCACTCGGCAGGGTGAGGTGGCGACGCCGCGTGACGCCGCGACGGTGGTCCTGCTGCGCGACGGCACCGCGGGCGTCGAGGCGTACCTGATGCGCCGACAGCGCTCGATGGCGTTCGCACCCGGCATGTACGTCTTCCCTGGCGGCGGCGTCGATCCTCGTGACTCCGACACCGACGTCGCCTGGGCGGGTCCGAGCCCGCAAGCGTGGGCCGAGCGCCTGGGGTGCTCCACCGACGTCGCGCGCGCGCTGGTCTGCGCGGCGGTGCGGGAGACGTACGAGGAGTCCGGGGTGCTGCTCGCCGGACCCGACCCCGACTCGGTGGTCGACGACACCAGCGACGCGGACTGGCAGGCCGACCGTGTCGCGCTGGAGGCCCACACGCTCGCGTTCTCGGACTTCCTGCGGAGGCGCTCGCTGGTGCTCCGCACCGACCTGCTCGCCGCGTGGGCCCACTGGATCACGCCCGGGTTCGAGCCCCGGCGGTTCGACACCCGCTTCTTCGTCGCCGTGCTGCCGGAGGGTCAGCGGGTCGGCACGCTGGCCGCCGAGGCCGACCACGCCTCCTGGATGCTGCTGACTGCCGCGCTCGACTCCGTCGACGCCGGTGACATGGCGATGCTGCCGCCGACGTCGGTCACCTGTCGGGAGCTGACAGAGCTTCCTTCGGCGGCGGCGGCCCTCGACGTGGCGCCGACGCGGCGTATCGTGCCCGTCGAGCCGCGGCTGGTCGAGGTCGAGGGCACCTACTACCTGGAGACGGAGCTGCCGTGACGGGACGGTTCGACGGCGGGGTCGTGAGCGCGTGGGCGACGTGCGTCCGCGAGGACAACCCCGGCCACATGACGCTCGACGGGACCAACACCTGGATCCTCCGGGCACCGGCCGGCGACGGCGGACAGGCGCACGGAGCGCGGTCGATCGTGGTCGACCCGGGTGAGCTCGACGAGCCGCACCTGCGTCGCGTGCTCGAGCTCGCCGCACCGGTGGCCTTCGTGCTGCTGACCCACCGCCACCACGACCACACCGAGGGCGCCGCGCGGTTCGCCGAGCTCGCGGCGGCGCCCGTACGCGCGATCGACCCGTCGCTGTGCCTCGACGCCGACCCGCTGGTCGACGGCGAGACGATCGAGGTGGACGGTCTCCGGCTCGAGGTCGTCGCCTCGCCGGGCCACACGACCGACTCCGTCTCCTTCCTGCTCCGCGACGATGCCGCGCTGCTGTCCGGAGACACGATCCTGGGCCGCGGGACGACGGTGGTCGCTCATCCCGACGGGGCGCTCGGACCGTACCTCGACTCGCTGCGTGTGCTCCGTGCGGCCGTCGACTCGGTCGAGGGCGGCCCGGTGCGGCTGTATCCCGGGCACGGACCGGTGCTGCCGGACGCCGGCGCGGTGATCGACGGATACCGCGCACACCGCGAGGAACGCCTCACCCAGGTCCGCGAAGCGCTCGACGCCGGTGCGGAGTCGGCGGACGACGTCGTACGCACGGTCTACGCGGACGTGGACCCGATCCTGTGGCCCGCCGCGACGCTGTCGGTGCGGGCACAGCTCGAGTACCTGCAGGCCGCCCCCTCCTAACCCGCTGCTCGCGAGCGGGAAGAGAGGCGGCTAGCGGGCGCGCTTGGAGAGGCGGTCGGGCTCGATGATGACGACCGAGCGTGGCTCGAGGCGGAGCCACCCGCGCATCGCGAAGTCGGCGAGCGCCTTGTTGACCGTCTCGCGGGAGGCGCCGACCAGCTGGGCGAGCTCCTCCTGCGTGAGGTCGTGGTGCACGTGGATGCCGTCGTCGGCCTTGCGACCGAAGCGCTGCGACAGGTCGATGAGCGCCTTCGCGACACGTCCGGGCACGTCGGAGAACACGAGGTCGGCGACGACGTCGTTCGTACGGCGCAGGCGCGAGGCGAGCTGCCCGAGCAGGGCGCGCGACACGTTGGGGTGGTCGTTGAGCCACTTGGTGAGGTCGTCGTGGCTCAGGCTGGTGAGCTCGGAGTCGGTCACCGCGGTCGCCGTCGCCGAGCGCGGGCCCGGGTCGAACAGCGAGAGCTCACCGAACATCTGACCGGGGCCGAGGATCGCGAGCAGGTTCTCGCGGCCGTCCGCCGAGCTGCGACCGAGCTTGATCTTGCCGTCGGCGACGATGTAGAGCTCGTCGCCCTCGTCGCCCTCGTGGAACAGCACGTCGCCGCGCCGCAGGCGCTTCGACGACATCTGGGAGCCGAGCGACTCGGCCGCCTCGTCGTCGAGGCCCGAGAAGAGCGGTGCCTGCCGAAGTACGTCGTTGTCCACGGGTTCTCCTTGACCAAAGAAATAGTCGCGCGCCTCCAGTGTCCCTCATCCGGCCAACTCGGCGCCACCGACGCGGCCCTGCGTGTCCCCGGCGCCCCGTACGCTGACAGCGTGCCGAAGACCACCCCAGCGCGCTCGTCCGCTCCCCGTCGCGCCAAGGCCAAGCTCCCCGAGGTCCCTCCGCCCGACACGTCGGACGTGCGCCGCGCGCGCAAGATCGACCGCGTCCTCGCGCAGACCTACCCCGACGCCGACATCGAGCTGGACTTCGACGACCCGTTCCAGCTGCTCGTCGTGACGGTGCTCTCGGCGCAGACGACCGACCGGCGGGTCAACGGGGTCCGGCCGGCCCTCTTCTCCCGCTACCCCGACGCGCGGGCGCTCGCCGAGGCGGAGCCTGCCGCCGTCGAGGAGATCATCAAGCCCACGGGCTTCTTCCGGGCGAAGACCGAGCGCATCATCGCGCTCGCCACGGCGCTGGTGGACAACTTCGACGGCGAGGTGCCGCCGCGGATGGACGACCTCGTGACCCTCCCGGGGGTCGGCCGCAAGACGGCCAACGTCGTCCTCGGCAACGGCTTCGGCATCCCCGGCTTCCCGGTCGACACCCACGTCCAGCGCGTCGGCAGACGCCTCGGCCTGCTCGATGCGGCGGCGTTGAAGGACCCGGTGCGCGCCGAGATGGTGCTGGACCGGCTCATCGCCAAGAAGGACTGGACGCTGGCCAGCCAACGGCTCATCTGGCACGGCCGACGATGCTGCCACGCCGCCAAGCCGGCCTGCGGGGCGTGCTCGATCGCGCAGTGGTGCCCGTCGTACGGCGAGGGTCCGACCGACCCGGAGGTGGCCGCGAAGCTGCTCCGTACGGAGGGTCGCGCGTGACTCGTGCACGGCGCCGGCTGGTGCTCCCGATCGCGATGCTCGCGATGGCGCTGGCTCTGACGGCCTGCGGCGGTGACGACCTGCAGACCTCCTCGCGCTCCGGCGAGGTCGACGCCGCGTCGAGCGCCGTCGACACCCCCGAGCTGCGCTCCAAGAAGGCCGACGCAGGCATCGAGGACTGTCCTCGTACGAACCGGCGCGGTGCTGTCGAAGGCGGCCTGCCGGGGGTGTTCCTCGAGTGCCTCGGCGGCGGCCCGCCGGTCAGTCTGCCGGGGCTCCCGGCGAAGCCGACCGTCATCAACCTGTGGGCCACCTACTGCGGTCCGTGCCGAGACGAGATGCCGTTGCTGGCGCGTCTGCACGACGATGCCGGCGACCAGGTGTCGGTGCTCGGCATCGACTACGCCGACCCAGATCCCGAGGGTGCGCTCGCGCTCGCCTCGAAGTCGGGGGTGACCTTCCCCCTCATGTCCGACCCCGACGAGTCGGTCGGCAAGGCGCTGGGCGTGATCGGCCTGCCGCAGACCGTGTTCGTCGCGGCCGACGGCACGATCACCGCGACGCACCGCGGCCAGATCACGTCGTACGATCAGCTGCGGTCGCTGGTCAAGGAACACCTCGGCGTCGACCTGGCATGAGGAGGACCTGATGACGTACGACCGGGGGCTGGTGCCTGACGACGCCCTGCCCGACTGGCTGCGTCCCGTCGCCGAGGTGGGTCGCCGCATCGACAGCCCCCGCTTCCTGTCGCCGTCGATGCCGGAGGCGCCGTCGACGGCACGCCCCGCCGCGGTGCTCGTCCTGTTCGGCGAGGGAGAGTCCGGCCCCGACCTGCTGCTGACCGAGCGCGCGCACGCGATGCGCTCCCACGCGGGCCAGATCGCCTTCCCCGGCGGTGCGACCGATCCCGAGGACTCGGGTCCCGTCGCCACGGCCTTGCGTGAGGCCGAGGAGGAGGTCGGCCTCGATCCCGACGGGGTCGACGTGTTCGCGTCGCTCCCGCGGCTCTGGCTGCCGCCGAGCAACTTCGCCGTGACGCCGGTCCTGGCCTGGTGGCGTCGCCCGTCCGCCGTCCGCGCGGTCGACCCAGCGGAGGTCGAGACCGTGTTCCGCAGCCCGGTCGACGAGCTCACCGACCCGGCCCACCGCTTCTCCGTCTCGCACCCGTCCGGATGGCTCGGACCAGGGTTCGCGGTCAACGGCAACCTCATCCTGTGGGGGTTCACCGCCGGCATCGTGTCGCGGCTCTTCCGTGCTGCGGGGTGGGAGCGCCCCTGGGACGCCGACCGGGTCGTCCCGTACCCGGGGTCCGCACGTGACCCGCTGGTCGAGGAGATCGAGACCGACGCTGCCCGCGGGCGACGCCGATGACCCTCGTCGACGTCGTCGTGGTGGTCGTCGTCATCTCGTACGCGGTCCTCGGCTACCTCCGCGGGTTCGTCGCCGGGGCCGCAGCGATGATCGGCCTCCTGCTCGGGGGCGTGCTGGGTCTCGTCCTCGCGCCGCTGGTGCTGAGCCGCGTCGACCACGGCATCGGGAGGTCACTGCTCGCGGTCGTGATCGTGCTCGTGCTCGCGTCCGCCGGACAGGCCACAGGGGCGCACCTCGGCAACGGCCTGCGCGAGCGCGTGACGCACCCGCCCTCGCGCTCGCTCGACGCAGTCGGCGGCGCGGCGCTGAGTGCCGCCGCTGCCCTGGTGGTCTGCTGGGCGCTCGGGTACGCGATCTCCGGCTCCCAGATCCCCGGAGCGTCGACCGCGGTCCGCGGCTCCGCCACGCTCGCCGCGGTGGACTCGGTCATGCCGCAAGGTGTGCGGTCCGCGCTGCACTCGTTCGACACGGTGGTCGACGCGACGCTCTTCCCCCGATACCTGGAGCCGTTCGCCGACGAGACGATCGAGCCGGTCGCGGCTCCCGATCGTGCAGTCCTCGCCCGCCCCGAGGTCCAGGCTGCGCGACGCAGCGTCGCTCGGATCACCGGGTACGCCGAGTGCGACCGCGGCATCGAGGGCTCGGGGTTCGTGTTCGCGTCCGAGCGCGTGATGACGAACGCGCACGTCGTCGCGGGTGTGGACGACCCGACGGTGACGATCCGCGGCAAGAAGCGCGACGCCACCGTCGTCTACTACGACCCGTCGCTCGACGTCGCTGTTCTGCGGGTGCCGGGCCTAAAGGCGCGCGCGCTGACCTTCGACCCCGAGACCGAGCCAGGCGAGAGTGCGGCTGTGCTCGGCTTCCCGGAGAACGGCCCGTTCGATGCTCGGGCGGCGCGCATCCGCTCCCAGCAGCGCCTCCGGAGCCCCGACATCTACGGCACCACCGAGGTCGTCCGCGAGGTCTACTCCCTGCGCGCGCTCGTGCGCTCCGGCAACTCCGGGGGCCCGGTCATCTCGGCGCAGGGTCGCGTGCTCGGTGTCGTCTTCGCTGCGTCCGTCTCGGACGCCGCGACGGGCTACGCCCTCACCGCCGACCAGGTGGGTGACGCGGCCCGCTCCGGAGCGAAGGCGGAGCGGTCGGTCAACACCGGGAGCTGTGCGTGAGGTGTGGTGTGATGCGGCGCACGTTGTCGCGCGCTCGAATGGGGCGCTGATGATGCCTGCCGACGCACCAGCAAGAATGGCGCGCGTCGTCCGTCGCCGAAGGAGATCTGTGAAGACCCGACTGCTGGCTGCCGCCGTCCTCCTGGCGCTGACCGTCTCCGCGTGCGGTGGCGGCGGCGAGAACGACGGCGCTGACCCAGGTGAGTCCGCCTCGAAGCGCTCGACCGTGACCGGGACCCTCGGATCCGACGAGGCCGACGCGATCGCGACGGAGGCGGCCTCGCGCATCGTGGCGCTGTGGGCACGTCCCGACGTCGCGGTCGAGGAGTGGGCGGCGGAGCTGCGACCACAGATGTCGACCGTCGGAGCCTCGACGCTGTCGTTCATGGACCCGACGGCACTCGAGCCCGCCGAGCCGGAGGGTGAGCCGCGCGTGCTGGCAGGCTCGGACGCCCATGCCCGCGTCGCCGTGCCGACGACCGCCGGCGAGTACCTCGTCACCATGAGCCGCGACGCCAGCGGTTCGGCCTGGCTGGTCGATCGCGTCGTCAGCCCTGTGCCCTCCTGACGCGCGCTGCGCACCATAGGCTGCGGGCATGCGTGCCGTGGCCTCATGCCTGTCAGGGATCCTCGCCCTTCTCGCGATCGCCGTCGGGCTCCCGGGTCTGTGGTTCGAGCGGAACGTCGTCAGCGAGTCCGGATTCGTCGCGCTCGCGGGACCCTTGGGCGACGATCCGGAGTTCCGCGCGGCCCTCGCTGACACCGTCGCCGACGGCATCATGACCCGAGCCGGTCTCGACGGCGTGGCCGGGCGTGTCGCCGAGCCGGTCGTCCGCAACGTCGCCGACGGGATGACCGACCTCCCCGGCTTCGGCGAGGCATGGACGCGGGCCAACGTGCTCACGCACCGCATCAACGTCACGGACATCCCTCCCGCAGAGCTCGACGGCAGGCTCGGGGTCGACCTCACGCCGATGGTCGACCTGGTGACGGACGCGGTCAACGACCGGCTCGGCACCAGCCTCAGCGCTCCCGGCGATCTCGTGGTCGCCGTCGGCACGCCGGAGCAGCGTGATCGGCTCGACCGCGCTCGCGAGCTCGCCGCCTGGTCCTGGCCGCTGCTCGGGGTCGGCGCGGTCCTCGCCGTCGCGTGCATCGCGCTCGCGCGTCGGCACCTCGCTGCACTCGCGTGGCTCGGGGGCGGACTCGTCGTCGTCGCCATCGGCGAGGCCGTGCTGGTGGTCACCGGCGGCGACTGGCTCGTCGGCGAGGTCGCCAGCCGGGCCGGCTACGGCCAGGCTCTGGGCGAGCACCTGCACGAGGCGGCAACGGCCTCGTTCGGGACGTGGTTGATCGCCGCCGGGCTGGCGGGTGCCGCGGCCCTGATCGTCGGGACGGTGGCCCGGATCAGGGCCTGACGTGCTTGCCGGAGCCGCTCTTGGCTGCGGACACCGAGGCCGCGGCGGACGGCGGCAGGGTGATCTCGGAGCCGCCGTCGGGGTGGCCCTTGAGCGCCGCCGGGATCTCCTGGACGGTCGCGATCGTCTTCTCGGGCGCCTTGACCTTCTTGAGGAACCGGATCCCGACCAGGGCACAGACGAGGATGACCAGGATCCACACGCCGGTCATCACGAGGAAGCCCCACGTGAAGGCGAGAGGGATCGCGCGGTCGAAGATCCAGGCGAAGAAGAATCCTCCGGCCATCGAGAGCATCGTGATCACGAACAGCAGGAGCACGGCGACCGCGACAAGCAGCCCCGCGCCGGTCGCCCCCGACTTCGCGCTGACGCGCAGCTCGGACTTCGCGAGGGCGATCTCTCCGCGCACCAGTGTCGACAGGTCGCGACTGATGTCGGAGACGAGCCGGCCGATGGTGGGCTCGGCGTCCTCTGCGGGTCGGGGTGCTCCTGGGTGTGACATCACGGCTCCTCGGCGCTGCAGTGCGGTCGGCACGAGCCTAGGGGATCGCGGCTCGCAAGGGAGATCGGCCCGCCGGACGCGCGGCGTACGGAGTGCGTACGCCGCGCGTCCGGCGCGCGGGTCAGTCCTCCGAGGAGGTCTCCATCCCGGACTTGATCTGGTCCATCACACCGGAGTCCGCGAGCGTGGTGACGTCGCCCACCTGGCGGTTCTCGGCGACGTCGCGCAGCAGGCGCCGCATGATCTTGCCCGAGCGCGTCTTGGGAAGCTCGGCGACGACCATGATCGACTTCGGCTTTGCGATGGAGCCGATCTCCTTGGCGACGTGTGCGCGCAGGTCGGCGACGATCTCCTCGCCTCCGTCGCCCGCGGACTCGCGCAGGATCACGAACGCGACCACGGCCTGCCCGGTCGTGTCGTCGGCCGCTCCGACGACCGCCGCCTCGGCGACCTTCGGGTGGGACACGAGGGCCGACTCGATCTCGGTGGTCGACAACCGGTGCCCGGACACGTTCATCACGTCGTCCACGCGGCCGAGGAGCCAGATGTCGCCGTCGTCGTCCTTCTTCGCGCCGTCACCCGCGAAGTAGATCCCCTCGAAGCGGGACCAGTACGTGTCGATGAACCGCTGGTCGTCGCCCCACAGGGTGCGCAGCATCGACGGCCACGGCTCGGTGAGGACGAGGTAGCCGCCCGAGCCGTTCGGGACCGACTCCGCCTCGTCGTTGACGACGTCGGCGCTGATCCCGGGGATCGCGGTCATCGCGGAGCCGGGCTTCGCGGCCGTCACGCCGGGCAGCGGCGAGATCATGATCGCGCCGGTCTCGGTCTGCCACCAGGTGTCGACGACGGGCGTCCTGCCGCTGCCGATGGTCTCGCGGTACCAGACGTACGCCTCGGGGTTGATCGGCTCGCCGACGGACCCGAGGACGCGCAGCGACGACAGGTCGAACTCCGCGGGGATCTGGGCGCCCCACTTCATGAAGGTCCGGATCGCGGTCGGTGCGGTGTAGAAGATCGTCACGCCGTACTGCTGGATGATCTCCCACCAGCGGCCCTTGTGCGGGCTGTCCGGGGTGCCCTCGTACAGGACCTGGGTCGCGCCGTTGGCCAGCGGGCCGTAGACGATGTAGGAGTGGCCGGTGACCCAGCCGATGTCGGCGGTGCACCAGTAGACGTCGGTCTCCGGCTTGAGGTCGAAGACGGACCAGTGCGTCCACGCCGCCTGCGTGAGGTAGCCGCCTGTGGTGTGAAGGATGCCCTTCGGCTTGCCGGTCGTGCCGGACGTGTACATGACGTACAACGGGTGCTCGGCCGGGAACGCCTGCGGGGTGTGGTCGGGCGACGACTCGTCGACGACCTCGTGCCACCACACGTCGATGTCGGCGTTCCAGGCGACGTCCTGGCCGGTCCGGCGTACGACGAGGACGTTCTCGACGAGGCCGGACTGCTCGGCCTCGACCTTGGCGACGGCCTCGTCGACCGCGGGCTTGAGGGCCGACGGCGCGCCGCGGCGGTATCCACCGTCCGCGGTGACGACCAGCTTTGCGCCGCAGTCGATCACACGGCTCGCGAGCGCGTCCGCGGAGAACCCGCCGAACACGACGGTGTGCACGGCCCCGATGCGTGCGCAGGCGAGCATGGAGACGACGGCCTCGGGAATCATCGGCATGTAGATCGCGACGCGGTCGCCCGCCTCGACGCCGAGCTCCTCGAACGCGTTGGCCGCCTTGCTGACCTCGGCCAGCAGGTCGGCGTACGTGAGGGTGCGCGTGTCGTCCGCGGGCTCGCCCACCCAGTGGAACGCGACCTTGTCGCCGCGGCCGGCCTCCACGTGGCGGTCGACGCAGTTGTACGAGGCGTTGAGCGTGCCGTCGGCGAACCACTTCGCGAACGGCGGGTTGGTCCAGTCGAGCACCTCCGTGAACGGCTCGGCCCAGTCGAGGCGCCGAGCGGCCTCGGCCCAGAAGCTCAGCCGGTCCTGCGATGCAGCCTCGTACGTCGCGGCCGTCGCGTTGGCCGAGGCCGCCAGGTCGGCGGGTGGCTCGAAGCGGCGATCCTCGTGCATCAGGTTGGACAGTGACTCTCCCACGGCACTTCCTCAGTCTCGACGGCACGTTCCGTCGCCTATTGTGCCCCCGGTCACACTCGGCGCCTTCGTCGGAGCGGTCGCGGTCGACAAGCGGCACCGATCCTGCGACCGGCGGCGGGCGACGTACAGGCTCCGGAGGGGGCGTGAGCGCGGCGTGTCCTTGTGACGGGGTTCACGGCGAGGGCCCGTACGGCGTGTCGTTACCTTCCTGAAATACCAGCGATCCCGCGGCATGGGGGTGACTCAGGTCACCAGGAGGGGAGGGGGTAGGAGGACGGCGTCGGTGGGGCTAGGATGACGCGCACCGGGGGCGGTAGAAACACAGGGTCGTTCGGGCGGCCCATACGACGAAGAAGAGAGCAACGTGACCGCGTATCCCGGTTGGCAGATCATCCACGAGGCCACCACCAAGGGCCCTTCGTCCATGCGGCGCATCGTGATCTTCAGCCATCGTGGCGGGGCGCGCCTGCGGCTGACGAGCGACTACCGCGGCGACGTCGCGACGACCGTAGCCGAGGCCTGGTCCTCGATCGGCTGGGTCGAGGCCCACCGCAACGTCGACAACCAGCTCTTCCGCAGCAGCACGCCCAACGAGGCGGCTCTCGTCGACACGCTCGACCGGCTCCTCATCGAGGTGTTCCGGCTCGCGAGCCAGATCGTGGTCGGGCCCTCGCCGACGACCGCGACGACGTCGGCGTTCAGCGAGATGATGCGCTGACGGCGGTCGTACGCCGTCGGCTCAGGCTCCGATCGGGGCCAGGGTCCGCAGTCCGGACAGGATGAGGCCGAGCCCGAGGTCGAAGGACTCCGCAGACCCGATCGAGTCGTCGGGCTCGATCGCACCCGTCGCGCTCGCCTGCTCGTGCATCTGACGCGCTGAGGCGTGCCCGAGGACGAAGAGCATGATCGTCCTCGCACCGGAGACCGCGACGTCCTCGTCGAACCCCGCGAGAGCTGCGCTGAGCCGCTGCTCGGGTGCAGCCGCGCCGAGTCCGAAGGCGGACGCCGTGGCGACGACCTCGGCACCGTCGCGCACGGCGAGCATCGCCGTACGGAACTCGTCGCAGAGCGCCGCGACGCGCTTGTCCCACGGCCCGGTCGGCTCGTCTCGCCGTCCGCGCGCGAGGATCTCGTCGGCCATGAGGGCGAGGAGGGTCTGCTTGTTCGGGACGTGGTGGTAGAGCGCGCTCGGCTGTACCTCGAGCTCTGCGGCGACCCGGCGCATCGACAGGAACTCGAGCCCGTGGGTGTCGAGCACCCGGAGTGCACCGTCGACGACGTCGTGGAGGCGGTTGGCCATGCGTGCATCCTATCGGCTAGCCTGAACGCCGTTCAGGTGAACACCGTTCAGGAGACGATCATGACGCTCGACGCGCAACCCGACGCCCAGCCTGCCGCGACGCCGGCGGATCCCGCCACGAAGCGGCGCGGGTTCTCCACCACCGACCTCGCCCTCATCGCCGCCTTCGCCGCACTCATCTCGGCCTGTGCCTACCTCGGCGCGATCCCCGTCGGCTCCGCCGGCGTCCCGATCACCCTGCAGACCTTCGCGGTGATGCTCACCGGGTGTCTGCTCGGCCCGTCCCGCGGGTTCGCGGCGGTCTCCCTCTACCTCGCGCTGGGCGCGATCGGCCTCCCGGTCTTCGCCGAGCACTCGTCCGGGCTCGGCGCGTTCACCAGCGTGAGCGCCGGCTACCTGATCAGCTTCCCGTTCGCTGCGGCGCTCGGCGGGTTCCTGGTGAAGTACGTCGCCGGCCCCACCCGCAAGACCCGCGCCGCGTGGGTGTTCGCCTGCTCGATCACGGCGAGCATCCTGGTCATCCACCCGATGGGCATCATCGGCATGGCGCTGCACCAGGACGTCTCGCTCTGGACCGCCGCGAGCTGGGACGTGCCGTTCTGGGCCGGCGACCTGCTCAAGACCGCGTTCGTCGCCATCATCGCGGCCGAGGTGCACCGCGCCTTCCCGAAGCTCCTTCACCCCTGACCCACCGTGCCCACCCTCACCTTCGACGCCGCCGGCGTCACCGTCGACACCCCGCACGGCCCCAAGGTCGTGCTCGAGCCCACCACGCTCGAGCTGACCGAGCGCAGGGTCGCCGTGGTCGGCGCGAACGGCTCCGGCAAGTCGACGCTGGCCCGCCTCGTCAACGGTCTCGTGACCGCCACGACGGGGCGGGTCCTCGTGGACGGCGTCGACGTCTCCAAGGATCCGTCCCGCGTACGCCGCCGAGTCGGCTTCGTCTTCACCGACCCCGCAGCCCAGGTGGTGATGCCGACCTGCGTCGAGGACGTCGAGCTCTCGTTGCGTCGGCACGTCAAGGGCGCGTCAGCGCGACGCGCACGGGCGATCGAGGTGCTGGCCGGGTTCGGACTCACCGACCTCGCCGACACCAGCGTCCACGCGCTGTCGGGCGGGCAGCGCCAGATGCTCGCCCTCGCCGGAGTGCTGGCGGTGGAGCCGGCCGTCGTCGTCGCCGACGAGCCCACGACGCTGCTCGACCTCGCCAACACCCACCTGGTCGGTGACGTCCTTCTCGGGCTCGACCAGCAGCTCCTGCTCGTGACCCACGACCTGGAGCTCGCGCGGCGGTGCGACCGCGTCCTGGTGATCGAGGACGGTCGCGTCCGCTACGACGGCGCGCCGGCGGCCGCGGTCGACGACTACGTGGCGTCCGTCGCCCCACGATTTGACGCCCCTTCCACCGGATCGCCCGGGCAAACCGGTGCGGAAGGCGTCAAATCGTGGGGCGAGGAGCTCCATCGGGCGGCGCGTCGACCGTGAGCACGCCCCAGCTCGTCGGCAGCTATCAGCCCGGGGACTCGGTGGTCCACCGGCTCCCCGTCGGCGTGAAGGTCAGCGCCCTCGCGGTGTTCAGCATCAGCGTGGTCGCGGTCCGGAGCATGCCGGCGTCCTGGGTGTTCCTCGCCCTCGCCCTCGTCGCGGCGCTGCTCGCGCGCGTCTCGGTCGGCGCCCTCCTCCGCGCCGCACGCGGGGTGCTCATCGTCGCGGTCGTCGTGGCCGCGTTCCAGTGGTGGCTGAAGGGCCCCGACCGGGCGATCGAGACGGTCGTGGACCTCCTCGCCCTGGCCCTCGTCGCCGTCGTGCTGACGGCGACGACCCCCGTCAACGCGATGCTCGACGCGATGATCCGCTGGAGCACCCCGTTCAGGCGACTCGGTGCAGACCCGGAGCGCTTCGCGCTGACGGTCGGCCTCGCCGTGCAGGCCATCCCGGGGACGATCGCGATCGCCGTCGAGACCCGCGACGCAGCACGGGCACGCGGCCTCGAGCGCCGCCCACGGGCGTACCTCTCACCGTTCGTGATCCGTGTCGTCGCGCGCGCCCAGGAGACTGGCGACGCCCTCGCGGCGCGCGGCCTCGGTGACGACTGAGGTCACCAGCTGGCGTGCAGCGGGCGCCCCTCGTCGTACCCGGCGGTGCTCTGCAGCCCGACCACGGCACGCTCGGCGAACTCGGGGATGGAGCGCGCACCGGCGTACGTCGCGGACGAGCGGACTCCGGCGATGATCTGGTCGACGAGGTCCTCGACACCCGGACGCTCGCGGTCGAGGTACATCCGGGAGCTGCTGATGCCCTCCTCGAACAGCGCCATGCGTGCGCGCTCGAAGCCGGCGGCGTCACGGGTGCGGTTGGAGACCGCGCGGGCCGACGCCATCCCGAACGACTCCTTGTAGGCGCGGCCGTCCGAGCCGACGCGCAGGTCGCCGGGGCTCTCGTACGTGCCGGCGAGCCAGGATCCGATCATCACACTGGCGCCTCCGGCCGCCAGGGCGAGCGCGACGTCGCGCGGGTAGCGGACCCCGCCGTCGGCCCACACCGTGCCGCCGAGCTCCGCCGCCGCGGCGGCGCACTCCAGCACGGCCGAGAACTGCGGGCGTCCGACCCCCGTCATCATGCGGGTCGTGCACATCGCGCCGGGACCCACGCCGACCTTCGCGACGTCGGCGCCGGCCTCCAGCAGGTCGCGGGTGCCGTCGGCTGAGACCACGTTGCCGGCGACGACGGGCACACGGCGACCGGTCTCGGCCTCGTACGCGTCCCGCTCGGCAACGACCAGCGGGAGCGCCTGCAGCATCTTGTCCTGGTGGCCGTGCGCGGTGTCGACGACGAGCACGTCGACGCCCATCGCGAGCAGCTCCTTGGCTTTGCCGCGGACGTCACCGTTGATGCCGATCGCGGCGCCGATGACGAGACGCCCCTGCGGGTCGAGGGCGGGGGTGTAGAGCGTCGAGCGCAGCGCACCCTTCTTGGTGGCGACGCCGACGAGCGCGCCGTCCTCGAGCACCGGCGCGTACGAGAGGTGGCGCTCGCTGAGCGCGTCGAAGATCGCGCGCGGCTCTTCGCTGACGTCGAGGGCGAGGACGTCAGAGCTCATCACCTCGTGGACCTGGGCGAACCGGTCGACCTCCGCGCCGTCGTGCTCGGTCACCACGCCGACCGGCTTGTCACCGTCGACGACGAGGATCGCGCCGTGGGCGCGCTTCGGGAGCAGGCTGAGCGCCTCGCCGACCGTGGTGTCGGGCGTGACGGACACGGGCGTGTCGTACACGGGGTGCGCAGCCTTGACCTGGGACACCGACCGCGCCACGACGTCGAGCGGGATGTCCTGCGGGATCACGGCGATGCCGCCGCGCCGCGCCAGCGTCTCGGCCATCCGGCGGCCCGAGACCGCCGTCATGTTGGCGGCGACGATCGGGATCGTCGTGCCGATGCCGTCCGGTGTCGTGAGGTCGACGTCGAAGCGCGAGGTCACGTCGGAGCGTGACGGCACCATGAAGACGTCGCTGTAGGTCAGGTCGCCGGACGGCTGGAGGTCGTTGAGGAATCGCACCCCTTCAGCCTACTGATCGGCGGCGACGACGGATCCGTACGAGCGCGCTCGGCGATCGCGACCTGTCCGACCCCCGTGGCACGGTGGGGACATGCCTGGTCACCAGCACCTCGTCCCGCGGTCCGTCGACTACGTCGAGATCGCCGTCACCGACCTGCCGGCCGCTTCCGCGTTCTACCGTGACGCGTTCGGGTGGGAGATCGTCCCGTACGGCGACGACTACGCCGGCTTCCGCACGCCTGCGGAGTCGGGGAGCGAGGAGGCGGGCGGGTTGCGTCGTGCCGACGAGGTGACGCGGGGCAGCACCCTGGTCCTGCTGTACGCCGACGATCTCGAGGCGTGCGCTGCCGCGGTCGTCGAGGCGGGCGGTCAGGTGGTCGAAGGCCCGTACGCCTTCCCCGGCGGTCGCCGGTTCCACTTCCTCGACCCGAGCGGCAACGAGCTCGGAGCCTGGTCGCAGGCCTGAGGCACGTCACGCGACCGCGCTCTAGGCGTACGCCCGCTTCGCCCTGCGCAGCCGCTGCCAACCGATCGCGCCGAACGGTTCGGTGCCCTCGCGGATCGCGGTGGTGACGTCGACGGCCGACTGCTCCGCCATCTCCACCAGCGCGTCCGGGTAGCCGTAGGCAGCACGGTGCTCGGCGAGCTCGTCCTCGTCGAGCAGCTCGACCGTGCCGTCGATCGTCAGCACGACGTCGAGGTCGAGGTCGAGCATCGTCACGAGGTCGGGACGCTCCCAGACGGCGGGGGTCGTCATGTCGACATAGAGACGCCAGCGGAGGCGGCCGGACGGCGCGTCCTCGACGGCGTGGAACGTCGCGACGTACGGCGCGGTGTGCGGGATCAGGGTGATGCTCGCGACCCTCGTCCGGACGTCGCGCCCGGGGCGCACCATCCGTGAGCCCGCCGGCATGAACAACCACGCGCCGTGCTCGTCGCCGCCGACGAAGGTCGTGTCGAACTCCCAGTGCGGGTGGCCGCCGTACTTGGTGGTCTCCTGGCGGACCGGGGTGCCGTCAGCAGGCCAGTCGGGCTGCTGCGGGGGTGCCACGACCGGTCAGGCGGCCATCGCGACCGGGCAGGGCGGGGCACCGGCAGCGCGGATCGGGGCGCGACCCTCGTGGAGGGCATAGCTGCGAGCCACCGACGCGACGAGATCGAGCATCGTGATGCCCAGCGCGGAGCACACCGCGGCGATGATCTCCGACGAGGCTTCCTTCTGTCCGCGCTCGACCTCGGAGAGGTACGCGAGCGACACCTGCGACGACTTGGCGACGTCGCGCAGGGTCCGACCACGGGCACGGCGTTCGTCACGCAGCGCGTCACCCAGCGCCTGGCGAAGCAGCGGGGCGGGCTCCGGTGCGGGCGGGACGGGCGCGAGCGACGTGGTCACTCCTTCACGCTAGGCCGGTGACCCAAGCCGGCGCTATCCGGAATCGCCCTCGTTCGCTCTCAGCGGACGACGCGAGGGTCGCCGACGGGCACGGATACGTCAGCACAGAGGCGTCAGCCCAGGTCGACGTGGAACTCGCGCCCGGGGGCGTCCGGGCCGTTGAGGGCGTCCTTGTGGACCACCGACCGGAAGCATCGCGTGGCGTAGCGCATCCGGAGGCCGTTGTGGCCGCTGGCGTGGCTGTCGTACAGCGCGCGGACCTGCTGGAGAATCGCGTCGCGCTCGCTCGGCGGCTTCGCGGCGATGGACGAACGGGACGCGACCAGCTCGAGGAGCGAGTCGAGGTCGAGCTGCTGCCAGAAACCGAAGCTCGAGGACTCGGGGATGTCGAACAACCCCGACAGCGGCAGCGATCCGGCGATCTCCTCGAGGTCGTCGGGCTCGGCGTCGATGATCGACGTGAGCCGCCGGACCCAGGGCACGGACTCGTCGCGGGTGTTCCAGACGAGCGAGAGCCGACCGCCGGTGCGGAGGACACGGGCGACCTCCGGCAGGCAGCGGAGCGGGTCGAACCAGTGGAACGACTGTGCGGCGACGACGACGTCGAACGCCCCCGCGTGGAACGGGAGCCGCTCGGCGACGCCCCGGACGACCGGGACCTCGAGGTTCTCGGCGAGCTGTTCGAGCATGTCGGAGGACCGGTCCAGGGCCACCACGTCGTGCCCCGAGCGCAGGAGCGCCTCTGTCATCTGCCCGGCGCCGGCGCCCAGCTCGAGCACGCGTACGGGGTCCTCACCGACCAGCCAGCGCACGGCCCGCTCGGGATAGGACGGTCGCGGGCTCGCGTTCGCGTACGGGCTCGTGCACGCGTCGAACACCGATGCACGCTCCGACGACCTGTCCACAGGGCCGAGGCTACCAACGGACCTCGCGGCCCCAGGTACTCTGCAGGGCGTGCCTGACCCGTTTTCCGCCCTGATCGACCTCGACGGCGTGCCCTCGGCGTTCGCCGCCACCCGCGACGGCATCGACTCGCTCCTCCGCGACCGCGGTCTGCGCCGCAGCACCCCCGAGATGACGGCCGACTCGCTCCTGCTCGGCGCGGCAGCCAGTGCGGCGATCGAGGGCGCGTCGTACGACCCTGACGGGCTCCGCCGCGGCGAGGCCGATCCCCTCGCGCTGGCCACGGCACGCATGACGACCGAGCTGCTCGGCCTCGTCCCGACGTGGAACCGAGCGCCCCTCCAGGCGATCGCGCGGCTGCACGCCCTCGTCGCACGGGGCAGCGTCACCGATGACGAGCTCGGTCGTCCGGTCTCACCCGAGGGAGCTCGCCGGCTCGGCACGCTCGCTCAGGCCGTGGTCGCGCCGACCCAGGCTCCCGGTCTACTCGTCGCCGCCGTGGTGCACGCGGAGATCGCGACCGCGAACGCGTTCGCGTCCGACAACGGCGTCGTCGCCCGCGCCGCCGAGCGGCTGGTGCTGGTCGCCAAGGGCGTCGACCCAGCGAGCCTGACCGTCCCGGAGGCGGGTCATCGGGCAGCGGGTGGTGGCTACGCGAAGCTTCTCGGAGAGTACGAGGCAGACGGGGTGAGCGGCGTGCACCGGTGGCTGCTCTACGCGGCGCAGGCGTACGCGGACGGAGCCGAGGCGGCGCCGGTCGAGCCGCCCAAGGGTCCACGCCGGCGCGGCTGAGAAGGGGCCCTCCGCACAAGGCAGACGCGCCACCTGCGAAAGATGACGCGTCCTCGGCTTGCCTTGCTCTCGGTTACCAAGCGTCCTGACTCCGTAGTACCACTTCGGGGCCTCGATGGGTTCTCCCGTAAGCGGAATCCCTCTAGGACGGGAAGGTCGCCGCGTGGGTACCAAGTATCTGGCTTGCCGCCTTCTTGTCTCCTTTGTACCTGCTTGGCCGTGCTTCGGCTACCCCTCGCAGATAACAATCTTCGGGCCGGGCACGCGCACGGCCCCCTGACGGGACGTGCTCAGGCCTCGTCGGTCCGGCGCCGTCGGAGCTGGTGCAGGGCGACGCCTGCGGCCGCCGAGACGGCTGCGGCGGCGAGCCCCGCGACAGCCACCTTGCTCCCGGTCGAGTCCAACGAGACCCGCGACTTGAGCGTGATGGGCTGGGCGAACTCGAGCACCGGCCAGCCCTCCTCGGTGGCGACCCGGCGCAGCGTCTTGTCCGGGTTCACGACGAACGGGTGGCCGACCTCGGCGAGCATCGGGACGTCCGTCTCCGAGTCGGAGTAGGCGTACGACTCAGCGAGGTCGTAGCCCTGCTCCTCGGCGAGGTCGCGGATGCCGGCGGCCTTGTTCTCGCCGTACGCGTACATCTCGATCTCACCGGTGTAGACCCCCTCGGCCTCGACGAGCCGGGTCGCGATCACGTGGTCGGCACCGAGCATCGCGCCGATCGGGTCGACGACCTCGGAACCGGACGCGGACACGATCACGACGTCGCGACCGGCGGCGTGGTGGGCCGAGATCAGCTCGACGGCCTCGACGTAGACCAGCGGGTCGACGACCGTGTGGAGGGTCTCGGAGACGACCTGCCGGACGGTGTCGACGTCCCACCCCTTCACCAGCTGCGTCAGGTAGGCGCGCATGCGCTCCATCTGAGCCTCGTCGGCACCCTGCAGAGCGAAGACGAACTGGGCGTACGCGCTGCGGAGCACCGACCGCCGGTTGATCAGGCCTGAGTCGTAGAAGTGCTTGGAGAACGCGAGCGTGCTCGACCTCGCGATGATCGTCTTGTCGAGGTCGAAGAAGGCCGCAGAGCGCGTGGTGGCGGGAGGGACTGACGCTGCGTCGGACCTGGTCACGCGTCCAGCATAGACAGCGGCACAGTCGTTTCGCGCCGCGTTATCGGGCCCTGCGAGTCGTGCGACAGCTCCTCCACAGCCGCCCACCGTCCCCAGGGCGCCGATCGGGGGATCTGCCCCCTGCCTCCAGGACCCACTGTGAAGCCATGCCTTCCTCGTACGCCCACGTGCCGCGCCCGTTGCTCGTCACCGGCTCGGAGGAGCATCTCGACGCGGTGCTCAGGCTGTGTGCCGCCGCGGCCGTCGAGCCGCTGGTCTGCTCCGAGCTGACGACCGCGCGTCCACACTGGCAGCACGCGCCCCTGGTCGTGCTCGGAGACGACGTCCTCGAACGAGACCTGCCGTCCCTCGAGCGACGTCGCGACGTCCTCGTTGTCGCCCGTGACGACCCGCCACCGTCGACCTGGAGCACGGCGCTCGCGCTCGGCGCCGACCAGCTGCTGGTGCTTCCGGAGGACGACGACGTCCTCGCGGGTGCGCTCGCCGACCGCGCCGACGGCACGGGTCGCGACGCCCCGGTGCTGGCGTTCGTGGGTGGCTGTGGTGGCGCAGGAGCGTCGTCGATCGCGGCGAGCGTCGCGCTGACGGCGGCTTCCGCGGTCGGCGTGGACAGGGGAGGAGGCGGGGTGCTCCTCGTCGACGGAGATCCCTTCGGCGGCGGCCTCGACCTCCTGCTCGGCGACGAGGCGCGTCCGGGCCTGCGGTGGAACGACCTCGCCTCGACCCACGGTCGCCTGAGCGGTGCCGCCCTGCACAGGACGCTTCCTCGGTCCGACGGCCTGGCGGTGCTGTCCTGGGACCGAGGGGCACGCGACCTCCCGACCGAGGAGGTCGTGGGCGCCGTCCTGGCTGCGGTCCGTCGCTCTCACGACGTCGTCGTCGTCGACCTTCCACGCCACCTCGACGCCGCGGCCCGGGAGGCTGCCGCGGGTGCTGCCGTCGGCGTCGTCGTCGTCACCGACGAGGTGCGAGGCGTCGCCGCAGCGACCGGCATCGTGCGGCGGTTGGCGGAGTGGGCGACCGACGCACGACTCGTCGTACGCCGCCGGCGCGGTGGTCTTCCACCGTCCCTCGTCGCCGACACCCTGGGGGTGCCCCTCCTCGCCACGGTGGACGAGGACCCTCGGTTCCGACGCGCGGTCGAGGACGGTGTCGGCCCGGTGGCCCGGCGATCGGCGGTCCGGAGCACCGGACGAGCCGTGTGGACGGCGCTCGCCGAGGAGGTGCTGCCGTGAGGCGGCTGCTCGACGCCACCCCCGACCGCGCGCTCGTCGTGGAGGTCCGCGACCGCATCGCGGCCTCGGGCCACCGACCGACCCCCGAGCGTGTCGCGGCCGCGCTCAGGGCGGGCGGTCACGTCCACGGTGACCGCACGGTGCTGGCGGTGGTCGATGCGCTCCACCGCGAGACCGTCGGTGCGGGGCTGCTCGAGCCGCTCCTGCGCAGTCCCGGCGTCACCGACGTCCTGGTGAACGGGCCGCAGGAGGTCTTCGTCGACAGGGGTGAGGGTCTGGAGCGGGCTGACGTCGCCTTCGAGGACGACGACGCCGTACGCCGGCTCGCCCAGCGGCTCGCCGCGGCCGCCGGACGGCGCCTCGACGATGCGTCCCCGTTCGTCGACGTACGCCTCCCCGACGGCACCCGGTTGCATGCCGTCCTCGCCCCGATCGCTCGCCCCGGCACGGCGCTGTCCCTCCGTGTCCCCGCGCGCCGCGCCTACTCCCTCGGTGAGCTCGCGGCACGGGGAGCGTTCGGCGACGAGGTCCACCGCCTGCTGCGCGCGATCGTGGCGTCCCGGGTGGCTTTCCTCGTCACCGGAGGCACGGGCACCGGCAAGACGACGCTGCTCTCGGCGATGCTGGGTGCCGTCGACCACGGCGAACGCGTCGTGGTCGTGGAGGACGCGAGCGAGCTGCGACCCGACCACCCGCACGTGGTCGCCCTCGAGTCACGACCGGCCAACGTGGAGGGCGCCGGCGGCGTCGTCCTCCGTGACCTCGTGCGCCAGGCGCTGCGCATGAGGCCGGACCGTCTTGTCGTCGGCGAGGTTCGCGGCGCCGAGGTGGTCGACCTGCTCGGCGCGCTCAACACGGGCCACGAGGGCGGATGCGGCACTCTTCACGCCAACACGCCGCACGATGTGCCGGCTCGGCTCGAGGCGCTGGCGATGGCAGCCGGGATGCCGCGGGCGGCCCTGCACAGCCAGCTCGCCGCGGCGCTGCACCTGGTCGTGCACGTCGCGCGGGGTCGCCAGGGAACGCGCCGGGTGGTGGAGGTCGCTGCCTTCGGTCCCACGATCGACGGTGCCGTCGAGTGCGTGCCAGCGCTCTCGGTACGCGACGACGGTGCGCTCGTCGACGGGCCCGCCGCGGTCGAGCTGCGCCGGCTGCTCGGTCCGCGATGGGCTCCTCGGTCCACGGACGGGCGGGGACCGTGAGGCCTGCCACGGTGGCAGGGCCGCACGGTGAGAGTGCGCTGATCGCGTGCGTGCTGGCCGCCACGGCTGTCTGGCTGGTCGCAGGTCGGGCAGGCCCGCGCCGCCTCGCGACGCTGTCCCCCGCACAGCAGCGTGGACCTGCACCGCGGCGTTGGGGACGTCCTCGGTCGGGGACGCTGCCGGTGGCGGTCGCCGCCGTGACGGTCGCGCTCCTGGCGGTCACCGGGGTGACGGTCGTCGCGGTGCTGGTGGCGGGAGGTGTCGCGTGGCTGGTCGCGGCCCTGCGTGTTCGCACCCGGGCCCGTGCGGCGCGCCGTCGGACCCATGCCCGCATCACGGCCGCGTGCGAGGCGCTCGCTGCGGAGCTCGCAGCAGGGCTGCCGCCGTCCCTGGCGCTCGAGCGGGTCGCCGCCGACTTCGACGAGCTGAAGCCGGTCTACGCGCAGGTGCGCCTCGGTGGTGACGCGGCCACTGCGTTCCGTGCGGCCGCTGCGCGACCGGGGGCCGCAGGGTTGCGGGACGTCGCGGCAGCGTGGACGGTCAGCGTGCGGTCGGGGGCGAGGTTGGCCGCGGTGCTGGACCGGGTCGTCGAAAACCTGCGGGAGCAGGACGACATCGTCCGCGAGGTCGACTCCACGCTCGGTCCTCCCCGTGCGACCGCGCGGCTGCTCGCGGTGCTGCCCCTCCTGGCCCTCGCACTCGGCGCTGCGCTCGGCGGCAATCCCGTCGCGTTTCTGCTCGGCCCCGGAGTCGGTTCATGGTGTCTCGCCGCAGGCGCCGCCCTGGCCGTCGTCGGAGTGCTGTGGGTCGAGCGCATCACGGACGGCGTCGCCCGATGATGCTGCTCGCCACCGTGCTGGCGGCGCTCGGCGCGGCGCTGGCCGGCGAGCGGGGGCCTGAACGTCGCCTTCAGCGTGCGTGCGCGCCGCCTGGTCCCGGGTCGCCGGGAGTTTCGTGGCCAGACGGGAAGCCCGCCGATCCTCGAGGGCGGAGCTGGCTGACGGCGCCGTGGTTCGCCGGCCTGCTCGCGGCGACGGCCGTCATTCTCGTGGTCGGTGGCCTCCTCGGACTCGTCGTCGGGTGTGCCGGTGGACTCACCGTCGCCCGATGGATCGCACGACTCGAGCCGGCGGCCGTGCGCCGTCGCCGCACCGCTGAGCTCGCCGACCTTCCGCTCTCTCTCGACCTGGTGGTTGCCGCGGTCGACGCCGGGCGCCCGACCACGACCACGCTCGCTCTCGTGGCGGATGCCGTAGGCGGTGCCCTCGGGGAGCGGCTCGAAGCGGTCGCCGTCCGGATCGAGGTGGGCGACCCCGCGACCGTGTGGCGAGAGCTCGCCGACGACCCGGTCCTGGCACCACTGGCGCGCGCACTCGCGCGGGCGGCCCGTAGCGGGACGTCCGTGCACCGGTCGCTCCTGCGCAGCGCCGACGACCTGCGGTCGAGTGCCCGTGCCGAGGCGCTCGAACGCGCGCGCTCGGTCGGCGTACGGACTGCTGCGCCTCTCGGGGCGTGCTTCCTGCCTGCGTTCCTGCTCGTCGGGGTCGTGCCGACGGTGGCGGCGACCTTCGCCGAGCTGGGGCTGTGATGCGTCCACATCGCCGCGTCGTCCCCAGGTCGCGCGCAGCGGCTGATCTCGGACGTCGTCAGGACCCACCTTCTCGATGCGGCCGGGACCACCGTCCGTGACACGACCAGAGGAGACCCCATGAAGTTCCTGACGACCCTTCGCGCCCGTGCCGGCGAGCAGGGCATGACCACCTCGGAGTACGCCGTCGGCACGGTCGGCGCCTGCACCGTCGGCGGAGCGATCTACACGATCGCGACCTCCGACTGGTTCAACGACTTCATCCAGAACGTCTTCGAGAAGGGCATCGAGCTCCTTCCCTTCATGTGACGGCCGGGGTGCAGGGTCCGGTCGGGACTGACCGGACCCTGCACCCGGGATCAGGCGGTTCGAGCACCCGTGCCGGGCCACGACCGACAGGAGACGAGTGGTGGAGAAGAGACGACGTTCCGAACGCGGCATGGTCACGGCCGAGACGGCGATGGTCGTCCCGTTCCTGGTCGCGCTCACGCTCGCGCTGGCTGCTGCCGCGGCGGTCGGCATCACGCAGGTCAGGCTCGTCGACGCTGCCCGGGAGGGCGCTCGGATGGCCGCGCGCGGCGACGAACCAGGCGAGGTCGTCGAAGGCGTCCAGAGCATGGCTCCTGTCGGTGCCACGGTCACGACGGCCCGACGCGACGACGACACCGTCGAGGTCACGGTGAGGCTGCGCGCACGCGTCGACCTCCCGGTGGTGCGCGCGTTCTCGCTGCCGTTGGCGGCGTCGGCGGTGAGCGCAGCCGAGGCGGCGCCGTGACGAGCCACGCGCGTGTCGGACGAGATGGCGGCGACGCGGGCGCAGCGACCGTCTATTCGACGTTGATCGCGGTCTTCCTCGTCGCCGCCTGCATCGTCGTGCTCCAGGTCGCTGCCGTCGCGCGCCTCCAGCACCACGTCTCCTCCTCCGCCGACCTTGCGGCAGTCGCGGCGAGCCAGGCAGCGGTCAGCGGGGCAGACGCGTGCCGCGCCGCACGCACGATCGCCGAGGCCAAAGCCACCGTGCTCGCCAGGTGCGACACCCAGCAGGCGGCCGTGACGGTGGCCGTCGAGCGCTCCGCTCGGGTCTGGGGACGCGAGCTCACCGTCCGCCGCACGGCGCGGGCCGCCCCCTCCGACTACCGCCCGGCGGAGGCTGGACGATGAGGGAGGCGGATCGCGTGCTCGCGGAGTCAGGCGTTGCTTCGCGGGGTCTGCTCGTCGTCGGCGCTGTCGGTCTGCTCCTCCGGCAAGCGCGGTTCGTCGTACGGACCAGCAGCGGGTGGCTCGTCGTCACGCCCAGCAACGGGCGGCTCGTCGTAGGGCTCGGCAGCGGGCGGTGGGTCGTACGGATCGACGATCGACGCGTCGGCCGGCACCTCCAGTCCGGAGTCGTGGGCCGGGTCGTAGGCGCGCTCGCTCGCCGGGTCGTACGCAGGGTCCCCGGCCCGTCCGTCGTGGTCGTCGGCGAACGCCGCCGGCGCCTGCGTCCGCGTGCTGGCCTGCTCCTTCTCGTACCGCTTGTGCTCCTTGCGCAGCTCGCGGTTCTCCTTGCGCAGGCGATAGTTGCGGCGGGCGCCGCGGACGACGAGTCCAAGTCCCACGACGGCAACGAGCATCGCCACAGCACCGGCCCAGAAGAGGGCGATCCCGTCGGTCGTGACGCTCCACCCGAGCACGTCCATCGACACCGAGTCGGTCGCCTCGACCGAGACGACGACACCTGCCAGCACGGCGAGTGCGACCAGCAGCAAACCCAGAGCGATCATCGGACCCCCACCTCCCGATCGTGTCGCCACCCTAGCCGCACCGACGGGGGTTCTCGGGGAGCACGCGCGGAGTCGTCAGGGGCTGACCGGCGCTGGGGTCGCGCCCGCGCTGGGCTGAGCCTCGACCGCGTCGGCGAGCAGAGCGTCGAGCAGGACGACGGCACCGCGCTTGGAGAGGGGGTTGTTGCCGTTGCCGCACTTGGGCGACTGCACGCACGACGGACATCCGGAGTCGCAGGGACACGACGCGATGGCGTCCCGGGTCATCGTCAGCCACGTCCGTGCGACGTCGAACCCGCGCCGAGCAAACCCTGCACCACCGGGCAGGCCGTCGTGGACGAAGACGGTCAGCATCCCGGTGTCGGGGTGCATCGCCGTCGAGACTCCACCGATGTCCCAACGGTCGCACGTCGCGAGCAGGGGCAGCAGTCCGATCGAGGCGTGCTCCGCAGCGTGCGCCGCACCCGGCACCTCAGCGGGGTCGAGGTCGAGACCCTCGACGAGCCGGCCCGGCAGGGTCCACCAGACGGCGGCGGTCCGGAGCGTGTGCTCAGGAAGGTCCAGGGGGAGCTCGGCGAGGACCTGCGAGGATCCGACGCGGCGCTTCACGTAGGAGACGACGCGGCTGGTGACGTCGACGTCACCGAAGGCGACCGATGCGCGTCCCCAGGCCGTGGAGACCCGTTCGGCGACGATCGTGATGTCGGTGACCGACCGTGCGGTGGTCGTGTAGTCGGGGCGGTCCGGGCGTACGAGGGCGATCAGGTCCGTCGGGTCGTAGTGCTCCACCACGTAGGTCTCGCCACGGTGGACGTAGACCGCGCCGTCGTGCACGGTGGCGTCCGCGCGCCCGCCGTCGACGGTGCCGAGCAGCCGCCCCGTCTCGTCGTCGACGATCTGCACCGCGGGTCCGCCGACGGACCGGATGTCGACGAGGTCTGCAGCCCGCTCGCGGCGCGTCCAGAACCATCCCTGCGGGCGGCGGCGGAGCCATCCGGCCGCGGTCAGCGCCTCGACGCCCTCGACGGCGCCGGCACCGAAGAGGGCGAGGTCGTCGACGGTGAGGGGCAGCTCCTGCGCAGCGGCGGCGAGGTGGGGACCGATGACGTGCGGGTTGGACGGATCGAACACCGTCCCCTCGACCGGCGCGCCGAGCAGCGCCTCGGGGTGGTGGACGAGATAGGTGTCGAGGGGGTCGTCGCGCGCCACGAACACCCCCGCCGCGCGAGACGCGCCTCGGCCCGCCCGCCCGAACTGCTGGCGCAACGCTGCGCGAGTCCCCGGGAAACCGGTCGTCACCACGGCGTCGAGTCCCGCGATGTCGATGCCCAGCTCCAGCGCGTTGGTGCTCGCCAGGCCGAGCAGGGCACCGCTGCGCAGGTCCCGCTCGATCAGCCGGCGCTCCTCCGGGAGGTAGCCACCGCGGTAGGTCGTGATCCGGCCGGCGAGCTCGTCGTCGACCTCGGCGAGCATGCGCTGCGCCGACATCGCGACCGACTCGGCGCCGCGCCGCGACCGGACGAAGGCGAGGGTGCGCACGCCGGCCGACACGAGATCGGCCAGCAGGCCGGCGGCCTCGACCGAGGCGGGTCGACGGACCGGCGCGCCGTTCTCGCCACCCGACGCGTCCACGAGCGGCGGCTCCCACAGGGCGTACGCCACCTCGCCGCGTGGAGCGGCGTCGTCGGTGACGGCGCGGACGGGCATACCCGTCAGCCGGGAGGCGGACACCGCCGGGTCGGCGACCGTCGCCGAGGCGAGCACGAACACCGGGTCCGCGCCGTAGTGCGCCGCGACGCGTCTCAGCCTCCGGAGCACGTGCGAGACGTGCGACCCGAAGACTCCGCGATAGTGGTGGCACTCGTCGACGACGACGTACTGGAGTCCGGAGAGGAACCTCGCCCACCGTCCGTGCGACGGGAGCACGGTCCGATGGATCAGGTCCGGGTTCGTCACGACGTAGTTGGCGTGGTCCCGCGCCCACTGACGCTCCTCGCGCGTGTTGTCACCGTCCACGGCGGCGGCGCGTACGGTGTCCCATCCGGCGGTCAGCCGGTGGAGGCCCTGGAGCTGGTCGTGCGCCAAGGCCTTCGTCGGCGCGATGTAGAGGACCGTCGGGCCACGCCCACGCCGGAGGTCCGCCGAGCGCCCCGCCTCGAGCGCCGCGAGCGCAGGGAGCTGGTAGGCGGCGGACTTGCCCGAGGCGGTCCCCGTCGACACCACGACGTGCTCGCCGGCACGGGCCAGCTCGGCGGCTTCCGCCTGATGGGCCCACAGCGTGTCGATCCCGACCTCCCGGTAGCGGGAGCGCAGGGATTCGGTCACCCACGAGGGCCACGGCGCGTACACCGCGTCGCGGGCCTCCTCGCGGGCGACGTGCAGCAGACGACCGTCCGTGGCGCCCGGCAGCCGCAGCAAGGTCTCGATCGGATCGGGCACACCCAGAGTCTCCCAAGGACGACAAGGAGAGGGGTTCGAAGGGCGGGTCCACGGTCCGCGATTTCGGCTCGTCTCACAGGTCTCGCGTGGTTGAATGGCAAGATCCCCCGCCGACGAAAGCAGGCCGCTGCGTGGATCTCTCCCTCGATGTGCGACCCCTCGACGGTTTCCAGGTCGTCGAGGTCGCGGGTGAGATCGACGTCTACACCGCGCCCCGGCTGCGTGAGGCGCTGGCGGACCTCATCGAGAGCGGTCACCACTTCGTGATCGTCGACGTGGAGAACGTCGACTTCCTCGACTCCACGGGCCTCGGCGTCCTGGTCGGGGGGCTCAAGCGGGTCCGCGCCAACGACGGCACCCTCGACGTCGTGTGCACGCGCGAACGCCTGCTCAAGATCTTCGAGATCACCGGTCTCGCGAAGGTCTTCGGCATCTACGCCTCCGTCGACGACGCTTTCGGCGCGCACCACTCCTGACCGGCCGGACCTCCCTGGCGGTGTGGCCTGCGCCGCGTCCGGATGCGGCGTCGCGCCTGACCGTCCAGACTCTGGTCACCAGCGAAATTCTCCCTAGCGAAATGGTTGTGGCTCAGGTCACATTGCTGGTTGTCTGTTCGGGCACGCCCGAGCCCAGCGCATTCCGTGCCGAGGAAGGATCCGTATGTCGTACGCCCCCCTGGCTGCATCCGAAGACTTGTCCCTGACCGGGGCCAACCTCACCCTCGTCGTCGTGGTCGCGGCGATCGCGGTCGTGGCGTTGGTGATGGCCGCCGTATTCCGCAAGCAGGTCCTCGACGCCGCCGAAGGCACCGAGAAGATGCAGGAGATCGGCCGCGCCGTCCAAGAAGGCGCGTCGGCCTACCTCGCCCGCCAGTTCAAGACGCTCAGCGTCTTCGTCGTCCTGGCGTTCCTCCTTCTGTTCATCCTTCCCGGCAGCGCCGAGATCCGGGTCGGCCGATCGATCTTCTTCGTCGTCGGCGCCCTGTTCTCGGCGACGATCGGCTACCTCGGCATGTGGCTCGCGGTGCGCGCCAACGTGCGGGTGGCCGCCGCCGCTCAGAACGAGGGCCGCGACCCGGCGATGCGGATCGCCTTCCGAACCGGCGGATTCGTCGGCATGTCCACGGTCGGGCTCGGACTCCTCGGCGCCTCGGTCGTCGTCCTCATCTACAAGGGGGACGCCCCCTCGGTGCTCGAGGGCTTCGGCTTCGGGGCGGCGCTGCTCGCCATGTTCATGCGTGTCGGCGGCGGCATCTTCACGAAGGCCGCCGACGTCGGCGCCGACCTCGTCGGCAAGGTCGAGCAGGGCATCCCGGAGGACGACCCGCGCAACGCCGCCACGATCGCGGACAACGTCGGCGACAACGTCGGCGACTGCGCAGGCATGGCAGCGGACCTCTTCGAGTCGTACGCCGTGACCCTCGTCGCCGCCCTGATCCTCGGCTCGGTGACCTTCGGCGAGCAGGGCCTCGTGTTCCCGCTGATCGTGCCGGCCATCGGTGCGCTGACGGCGATCCTCGGGGTCTTCCTCACCAAGCCCCGTGCAGGTGAGGGCGGTCTGACGACGATCAACCGCTCGTTCTACATCTCGGCGATCGTCTCCGCGATCGCCTGCTCGATCGCCGCCTTCCTCTACCTCCCGTCCAGCTCGGACGACCTCGACGGTGCGGGCGGCACGACCTTGCTCGAGGGCCTGTTCTCGCAGGTCCAGGGCATCGAGCAGCCGGGCAGCTTCAACCCGCAGGTCGTCGCGGTCGTGGCGGTCCTCATCGGCATCGTGCTGGCCTCGGTGATCCTCGCGCTCACCGGCTACTTCACCGGCACCGACCACCGTCCCGTCAAGGACGTGGCCGAGACGGCTCTGACCGGTCCGGCGACCGTCATCCTGTCGGGCTTCTCGCTCGGCCTGGAGTCGGCGGTCTACACGGCGCTCGTGATCGCGGCCGCGGTCTACGGCGCGTTCCTGCTCGGCGGCGGCGCGGTCCTCGTCTCGCTGTTCGCCGTCGCCCTCGCCGGCTGCGGGCTCCTGACGACGGTCGGCGTGATCGTCGCGATGGACACGTTCGGTCCGGTCAGCGACAACGCGCAGGGCATCGCCGAGATGTCGGGTGACGTCGACGAGAACGGCGCGCAGATCCTCACCGAGCTGGACGCGGTCGGCAACACGACCAAGGCCATCACCAAGGGCATCGCCATCGCGACGGCGGTGCTCGCGGCGACGGCCCTGTTCGGCTCGTTCACCGACATCGTCGGCGGGGCGTTCGAGGACGTCTCGACAGGCATCACCAGCCTCACGACCGGTGAGTACGTGGGCCTCCTCGGAGTCCTCAACATCGCCGACCCGAACAACCTCGTGGGCCTGATCATCGGCGCGTCCGTGGTGTTCCTCTTCTCGGGGCTCTCGATCGCCGCCGTCGGCCGTGCTGCCGGCGCGGTGGTGTACGAGGTGCGTCGCCAGTTCCGCGACATCCCCGGGATCATGGAGGGCACCGGTCGCCCCGAGTACGGCAGGGTCGTCGACATCTGCACCCGCGACTCGCTGCGTGAGCTCGCGACACCGGGCGTGCTGGCGATCTTCGCCCCGATCGCGGTCGGGTTCGGCTTCGGGATCTCGGCGCTCGGCGCCTACCTGGCCGGCGCGATCGCCACCGGCACGCTGATGGCCGTCATGCTCGCCAACGCCGGTGGTTCCTGGGACAACGCCAAGAAGCTCGTCGAGGACGGCCACCACGGGGGCAAGGGATCCGCCGCCCACGAGGCGACGATCATCGGCGACACGGTCGGAGACCCGTTCAAGGACACCTCCGGCCCGTCGATCAACCCGCTGCTCAAGGTGATGAACCTGGTCGCCCTGCTCATCGCACCGGCCATCGTGACGACGTCGTTCGGCGAGGACGCCAACGCCCCGCTGCGCTACGGCATCGCGGGCGCCTCAGCCGCCATCATCGTCGCGGCGGTCGTGGTCGCCAAGATGCGCCGGAGCCACATCTCGGACGACCCAGGTTCGAACGACACGCCCCCGGGTGGCAGCGGCGGTGACGCCGAGCCGGACGAGCGGACGCCGTCGGGCGTCGACTACGAGCCGACCAGCGACGAGGACCGCGAGCCCCGTCACGGTCCGGTCCCGAACGCGCCGCAGTACGATCAGTCGGGCTGGCAGGACCCGCGACCGGTGTAGGAGGGACACAGGTCGTGTGGACCGGAGGGCCGTACCCCTGGGTGCGGCCCTCCGGCACGTCCGGAGCCGTCGCGCCCCCCACCTAGGGTGGGGGCATGCTCCGAGACTCCGACGCCTCCGCCCTGCGCGCTGCCCTGCGCGCCGCCCCGTACACGGTCGACGCCGTCGCGGAGCTCCTCGGCGCCGACGCCCACCGGGCGCTGATGCGCAACGAGACCACCCCAGCGCGTCGCCGGACGGCCGACGGCTCACCTCTGTCGACCTTGACCCGCCTGTTCGCCCTCCAGCTCCCGGTCTCACTCGACGAGGCGGAGCGTGCACTCCCGGGCCTGATCGACCCACTGTCGGTCGCCGGCGTCCTGGAGCGGTCGGTGGGGGAGGTCGCCGCGCGCGTCGACCTGCGGGCGTACGGGGACGACCATCACGACTGGTGGGTCGTCTGCGACCTGACCCCGGGGCTCGACGGCAGCCCGCGCACCGTCGGCCCCGAGCACGTCCTCGGCATCAGCGAGGCGTCGTCGTCGCTGGCTCAGCTGACGGTGCGCGAGCCGGTCGGCAGCGCCCTCGACCTCGGCACCGGCTGCGGCGTGCAGTCGCTGCACCTCGCCTCCCACGCCGGCCGCGTCGTCGGCACGGACGTCAACCCGCGAGCCCTGGCGATGGCGCGCGCGACCGCCGCGCTCAACGCGGACGACCCGTCGTCGCCCGCCTTCGAGGTACGTGACGGCAGCCTCTTCGACCCGGTCCGCGGCGAGCGCTACGACCTGATCGCGACCAACCCGCCCTTCGTCGTCTCGCCCGCCACCGGTGAGCGGCTGGTCTACAGAGACTCCGGGCTCCCCGGCGACGAGGTCGTCCGCCGCATCGTGACGGAGGCACCTTCGTACCTCAACCCCGGCGGCTGGTGCCAGGTCCTCGCCAACTGGGTCCACGTCGAGGGCCAGCCCTGGACCGACCGGATCACCGACTGGCTGAGCGGCACCGGGTGCGACGCGTGGGTTCTGCAGCGCGAGGTCGCAGACCTTCCCACGTACGTCGAGATGTGGCTCGCCGACGCCGGGCTCCAAGGTGCACCGGACTACGTGCAGCGGTACGACACGTGGCTGGGCTGGTTCGAGGAGCAGGGCATCGAGGCGATCGGTTTCGGCTGGCTGAGCCTGCGCAACACCGGCCGTGACGTGCCCCTGCTGCGCCTGGAGGAGTGGCCGTACGAGATCGAGCAGCCGATCGGCCCGCACGTCTCGGCGTGGGCGGCGCGCACCGACGCGTACGGCGCCGCGACCGACGACGAGCTCCTCGCCGCGCACCTGGTCCAGGCCGACGGGCTGGTCCAGGAGACCATCGGCCCGGCGGGTGCGGCGGACCCCGAGGTCATCATGGCGCGGCTGCAGCGAGGGGTGCGTCGGGCGCGGCAGCTCGACACCGTCGAGGCGGGCCTGGTCGGCGCCTGTGACGGCGATCTGTCCGTCGGGCAGATCATCGACGCGCTCGCCCAGATCCTGGGCCACGACGCCGCGCAGCTGCGGGCCTCGACGATCCCGACCGTACGGGCCCTGGTGGCCGACGGCTACCTGCACTGACCCGGGTGCCGCCCGCCACTGCGTGACACCTGTTCTGCGGGCCAGCCCACGCATCCTTGCCGACACGCGCTACCTTGGCCGCGTCGCGCCTATGCGACACGCTGCGGCCTGCCATGAGGCGGCGCGGCATCTGTCCAGGACCAGGAGCACCGAGCAACGTGACCTCTCTCGTCATCGTCGAGTCGCCGAAGAAGATTGCCCAGATCGCCGGCTATCTCGGCAAGGGCTACGTCGTCGAGGCGTCCTTCGGGCACGTCCGCGACCTGCCCAACGGCGCTGCGGAGGTGCCCGCGAAGTACAAGGGTCAGCCGTGGGCCCGTCTCGGTGTGGACGTCGAGGGCAGCTTCGACCCGGTGTACGTCGTGCCGGCGGACAAGAAGGCGCAGATCACCAAGCTCAAGAAGCTCCTCAAGGAGTCCGACGAGCTCATCCTCGCGACGGATGAGGACCGCGAGGGCGAGGCCATCGCCTGGCACCTCGTCGACGAGCTGAAGCCGAAGGTCCCGGTGCGCCGGATGACCTTCAACGAGATCACCCCGCAGGCCATCGCACACGCGATCGAGAACACCCGCGACATCAACACCGACCTCGTCGACGCCCAGGAGACCCGCCGGATCCTCGACCGCCTCTACGGCTACGAGGTCAGCCCGGTCCTCTGGAAGAAGGTCATGTCGGGCCTGTCGGCCGGGCGCGTCCAGTCCGTCGCGACGCGCATGGTCGTGGAGCGCGAGTGGGAGCGCATCGCGTTCCGCGCCGCCTCGTACTGGGACCTCGACGCCCGCTTCGACGCCGGTGCCGGCAAGGATCCGCGGGTCTTCCCCGCCCGTCTGCTGTCGGTCTCCGGCGCCCGCGTGGCGCAGGGCCGCGACTTCAGCTCCGAGGGCCAGCTCACCAACACCGACAAGGTGGTGCACCTCGACGAGACCGCCGCCGCTGCGCTGGCCGAGGGCCTGCGCGAGCAGACCTTCACCGTGCAGTCGGTCGAGTCCAAGCCGTACACCCGCCGCCCGTACGCCCCCTTCCGCACCGTCACGATGCAGCAGGAGGCCGGACGCAAGCTCGGCTGGGGCGCGCAACGCGCGATGCAGGTCGCCCAGCGCCTGTACGAGGGCGGCTACATCACCTACATGCGTACCGACTCGACCACGTTGTCGCAGACGGCTCTCAACGCCGCGCGGGCGCAGGTCCGTGAGCTCTACGGGCCGGACTACCTGCCGGACGCGCCGCGGACGTACGCGTCGAAGGTGAAGAACGCGCAGGAGGCGCACGAGGCGATCCGCCCGGCGGGCGAGTCCTTCCGCACACCTGCGGAGACGGGCCTGTCCGGCGACGAGTTCCGCCTGTACGAGCTGATCTGGATGCGCACGATGGCGTCGCAGATGAAGGACGCACGGGGCAACACCGTGACCGTTCGCATCGGCGCGACGGCGACGTCGGGCGAGGAGTGCGTGTTCACCTCGTCGGGCCGCACGATCACCTTCTACGGCTTCCTCAAGGCGTACGTCGAGGGTGCGGACGACCCCGAGACGGACTCCGACGACAAGCAGACGCGGCTCCCCGACGTCGCCCAGGGCGACACGGTGACCGTCGACGCGCTCGACGCGTCCGGCCACACCACCAAGCCGCCGGCCCGCTTCACCGAGCAGACGCTGATCGGCGAGCTGGAGAAGCGCGAGATCGGCCGCCCGTCGACCTACGCGTCGATCATCCAGACCATCCTCAACCGCGGCTACGTCTACAAGAAGGGCACGGCGCTGGTCCCCTCGTGGGTGGCGTTCTCGACCGTGCGGCTGATGGTGCGCCACTTCGAGCGGCTCGTCGACTACGACTTCACCGCGATGATGGAGGACGTCCTCGACGAGGTCGCGGCGGGTCGCGAGGAGCGGTCGAACGTCCTGCACGGCTTCTACTACGGCGGCAAGGACGAGGACACCGGTCTCAAGCGCCTCGTCGACGACCTCGGCGACATCGACGCCCGCGAGCTCTCGACCTTCGAGCTCGGTGACGGCGGCGAGGGCATCGCGCTGCGGGTCGGACGCTACGGCCCGTACCTCGAGGGGCCCGACGCCGACGGCGTGCTGCAGCGGGCGAACGTCCCCGACGACCTGCCGCCGGACGAGCTGACGCTGGACAAGGCCAAGGAGCTCCTCGCGAACCCGGCCGGTCAGGACCGCGAGCTCGGCACCGACCCGGCCACCGGGCGCGTCGTCGTCGCGAAGAACGGCCGCTTCGGACCGTACGTGACCGAGGTTCTGCCCGAGGACGCACCCAAGAAGGAGAAGCCTCGTACGGGGTCGCTCCTCAAGTCGATGGACCTCGACACGGTGACGATCGACGACGCGGTCAAGCTGCTCGCCCTCCCGCGCGTGGTCGGCAGCGACCCCGAGACCGGTGACGAGATCACTGCGCAGAACGGCCGCTACGGGCCGTACCTCAAGAAGGGCACCGACTCCCGCTCCCTGGAGACCGAGGAGCAGATCTTCGACATCACGCTGCCGGAGGCGCTGGCGATCTATGCACAGCCGAAGCAGCGTGGGCGCCGCGCGGCCGCCGCGCCGCTCAAGGAGCTGGGCGAGGACCCGGAGTCCAAGAAGCCGGTCGTCGTGAAGGACGGGCGTTTCGGTCCGTACGTGACCGACGGCGAGGTCAACGCGACGCTGCGCAAGGGCGACGAGGTGGACACCATCACGCTCGCGCGGGCCGCCGAGCTGCTCGCGGAGAAGCGCGCGAAGGGCCCGGCGAAGAAGACGACCCGCAAGGCGCCTGCCAAGAAGACGGCCGCGAAGAAGGCGACGGCCAAGAAGGCTCCGGCGAAGAAGGCCGCCGCGAAGACGGCTGCCAAGAAGACGACGGCCAAGAAGGCTCCCGCGAAGAAGACGACGGCGTCGACAGCGACGCCGGAGTCCTGAGCGTGCGGCGGGCTCTCGCCACGCTGGCCGCGGCCGGCGTGCTGCTGGCCGGTTGCGGCGCGGAGGACGCCCCTGCCGACGGGAGCGCCTCGACGGCGCCGGCGGCCGACGACACGACCTCGTCGGCGCTGCCCGAGGTGGATCCGGGCGGCGACGTCGACCTGCAGGGATTCAGCACCCCGGAGGAGCTCGCCGAGGCGGTCCCGGTGGTCGTGCTGGGCACGGTCGCCTCGTGGGAGGAGGGACCGACCGTCGTCCTGGACGAGGGAGCGGACGGCGAGCGTGCGCCGTACGCGGTTCTCGTCGTCACGGTCGACCAGGTCGTCAAGGACCGCGACGGCGTCGCGACCGGCAACACCATCGCCATCCCCGTACGCCTCGACGGCGACGACCTCGCGTCCTACGAGGAGCGCGCTCCCGAGGGATCCAACGTGGCGTTCCTCGGCGGTGAGGACGTCGGGCTCTCGATGTTCGGTGGTCCCGGTGAGGCGGCGATCGACAACCCGGACGCAGGCTCCGGCGACGGCAGCGCCCTCCTGTGGGGCGAGGTGCAGGGCGTGATCGTCGAGACCGGCTCGGGCGAGCTCCTCAACGCCGACTCGTACGCTCGCGGCGCCTTGTGGTCCGAGATCGCCGAGCTCCCGGCGGGTGAGCAGTTCGGCATGCTCGCGCAACGGCTGATGGCCGTACGCGGCTGAGTGACGGACGGCGGCGCGCGCCTACGGCAGCAGGGCGAGCACCTCGGCGGCGGCGCGCTCGCCTGACGCGATCGCGCCGTCGACGTAGCCGCACCACCGCTCGGCGGTCTCCGTCCCGGCCCAGTGGATGCGCCCGACCGGCGTACGGAGCGCGGAGCCGACCTGCGTCCACGCACCCGGCGGCAGGTGGGCGCCGTAGCAACCGCGGGTCCACTCCTCGGCAGTCCAGTCCTTCGCGAGATAGCCGACCGGCTCCATCGCCTTCGGGCCGAGATGGCTCGCCAGCCCGCGCAGCACCGCGTCACGCGCGCGGTCGGCGTCCATCGACCCCAACCGTACGGAGTCCTCGCCGTCGACGAGCACGGTCAGGACGCCGTACGGGCTGTCGGACGGGTTCGTGTCGAAGACGACCTTGGTCGGGCCCTGGTCCGTCGTGATCTCGCCGGACAGCGCCGCATCGCGCCAGAACGGTCGCCGATAGACGACGTGGACCTTCACGATGCTGCCGTGCGGCATCCGTTGGGTGAGGAGCGTCCGGTCCTGCGGGAGCCCGGGGAGGTAGTCGATGCTCGAGGCCAGCGCCGGCGGCACGGTGACGACGACCCGGTGCGCCGTGGTCGCGCCCGACTCGCTGTGGACCGAGACACCGTCCTCGTCGTGGAGGATCGTGCTGACCGGCTCGTAGAGGCGTACCCACTGGCCGAGGCCCTCGGCGAGCCGCTCGGCGACCTGCTGCATGCCGCCGACGACGCGTGCGTCCTGGGCCCCGCCACCCGTCGTCAGGAGGTGGAGCAATCCACCGCCGGACCGTGCGTAGAACAGCACGTGCAGGAGCGAGACGTTCTGGGGGGCGGTCGCCAGCACCGCCTCGCACGCCAGCCGGAAGTAGTCGCGGCCCTTGATCGTGAGGCAGGTCCGCCGGATCCAGCTCTCGAAGGTCTGCGCGTCGTAGCGGGTGGCGTGCTCGCCGCGCCACGGTGCCTCGACGTCGACCTTCTCCGCGGCTGCCGAGAACCGGAGCATCCCCTGCGCGACGTCGGCGGTGGTGACGGGGTCGAACGGCCGGGCCGCGTCGGTGTAGCGCCGCGCCTTGCCGCGCATCGTCATCAGTGCGTCGCCGGGGCGGGTCTGGGGCGCCGTGGTGAGTCCGAAGCGCGCCAGCTCGGCGAGCAGGAGGTCCTGGTCAGGAGCGACCCAGCCGGCGCCGGAGTCGACGAGCAGGTCCGGGAGCGGCTGGGACTCGGCCTCGACGGCCGGCACGGGCTCGGTGAGCGTACGCCCGCCCACCCGGCCGCGCGCCTCGAGCACGACGACGGTTCGACCGGCGGCGCGGACACGGTCCGCCGCCACCAGCCCGGAGACCCCGGCTCCGACCACGACCACATCCACGTTCGCCACGCGACGATCCTATGCAGGTGCGGCTGCCGCCCGCTGGGCGCTCGCGCGTCCGGGCTCAGGCCTCGCGATCACGAGGCTGCACCAGACCTGCCTCGTACGCGAGGACGACGAGCTGCGCACGGTCGCGCACCCCGGTCTTGGTCATCGCGCGGCTCACGTGCGTCTTCGCCGTGGTCGGGCTGATCACGAGGTGCTGGGCGATCTCGTCGTTGCTGAGTCCGCGGCCGACGAGCGCCACGACCTCGCGCTCGCGGTTGGTGAGGGCGTCGAGCGTCTCCGTCTCCACCACGTCGGCGGGGCGGGCCACGAACTCGCTGATCAGGCTTCGCGTGACACCGGGCGACAGGAGCGCGTCGCCGTCAGCCACGACCCGCAGCGCCTGGATCAGGTCGGCCGGCGCCGTGTCCTTCACGAGGAACCCGCTCGCCCCGGCCCGGAGAGCGTCGAAGACGTACTCGTCGAGCCCGTAGTTGGTGAGGATCACCACGCGTACGGCGGCCAGGCGCGGGTCCGCGACGATGCGCCGCGTGGCCTCGATGCCGTCGAGCACGGGCATCTGGACGTCCATGAGGACGAGGTCGGGCCGCTCCTCGAGGGCGACGGCCAGGGCGCGCTCGCCGTCGCCGGCCTCGCCGACGACCTCGATGGAGTCCTCCGCGTCGAGCAGCGCGCGCAGCCCCGTACGGATCAGGGGCTGGTCGTCGACGAGCAGCACCCGGATCACGAGGACGCCTCGGCCTCGCGGGTGAGGGGCAGGTGCGCGACGACCGAGAAGCCGCCGTCCGGTCGGCGCCCGGCGCTGAGATGCCCGCCGAGCGCGTTCGTCCGCTCGCGCATCCCGATCAGTCCCAGCCCCGGCCGGGCGGCCGCGGTGGGCGGACCGGGCCGCCCGTCGTCGTCCACGCGGACGGTCACCGCGTCCGCGGCGTACTCCACGACGACACGGGCCTCGGTCGCACCGGCGTGCCGCGCGACGTTCGTGAGGGCCTCCTGCACGATCCGGTACGCCGCAGAGTCGACGTCTGCGGGCACGAGCCGACGGGTCCCCGAGACGCGCAGCAACGGTTCGATGCCCGTGTGGCTGCTGCGGGCGATCAGGCGGGGGAGGTCGTCCAGGCCGTACCCGTTCGCGTGGTCGTCGCGGCGCAGGACGCCGAGCGTCTCGCGCAGCTCGCGCGACGCGTCGCCGGCCGCCTCCTGGATCGCCGCGAGCGCGACCGGCACCTCCTCGCCGCGCTTGCGCGCCAGGTGCGCGGCGACCCCGGCCTGCATCGTCACGACCGAGATGCTGTGGGTCAGCGAGTCGTGCAGCTCGCGGGCGATGCGCAGCTGCTCCTCGGCGACACGACGCCGCAGCACCTCCTCGCGCACGCGCTCGGCCTCCGCGAGCCGTTCTTCGAGCGCCGTCATCCGCGCCCGCCACTGGTATGCGGCGGCGACGGCCACGAAGCCCGAGACCATCCAGCCCGCCGCGTAGAAGCGTCTCCACCCTCGGTCTGTACGCACCCACGCACTGTAGGCGACGAACGGGCCGGTCCACATCCGCCGAGTGGTGCACGCCCGACGTCATCCCGGGGGAGTACGTGGCGCTCGCGCGCACCCCGTACGAGGGCCGTCGAAGTGCCGTCTCCCGGACGACGCGCCGGACCCCACCCGAGGCAGAGCCTGGAGCTCCGACGAACAGAGGAGGACGTCATGGGTGACGAATCCGCGGAGCCGGCGATCGAGACGGTGGGGCTGAGGAGGTCCTTCGGCGCGACGTGCGCCGTCGACGGCCTGGACCTCACCGTCCCGCACGGAGGTGTCTACGGGCTGCTCGGCCCGAACGGCGCGGGCAAGACGACGACAGTCCGGCTGCTGGCCACGCTCCTGCGCCCCGACGAGGGATCGGCCCGGGTGCTCGGTCACGACGTGGTCGCCGACCCGATGGCGATCCGGCGTGACATCGCCCTGACCGGGCAGTTCGCCTCGGTCGACGCCGACCTCACCGGAGCGGAGAACCTGATCCTCCAGTGCGGTCTGCTCGGACGCTCCCGTCGCGCAGCACGCGAACGCACCGAGGAGCTGCTGGCCGCCTTCGGGCTGGAGGACGCGGCGGATCGACTCGTACGGACCTACTCGGGCGGGATGCAGCGGCGTCTCGACGTCGCCGCGAGCCTGGTGCGTACGCCCCGCCTCCTGTTCCTCGACGAGCCCACGACCGGGCTCGACCCGCGGAGCCGACGGCAGGTCTGGGACGTCGTACGCGAGCTGGTGGCGCGCGGGACGACCGTGGTGCTCACCACGCAGTACCTCGACGAGGCCGACCAGCTGGCCGACCGGATCGGTGTCGTCGCGCGGGGTCGCCTCGTCGCCGCGGACACGCCGGACGCGCTGAAGCGTTCGGTGGGCGGTGACGTCCTCGAGATCCGCGTCGCGGCGGTGTCGGAGGCGCCGCGCGTCGCCGAGGTGCTCGCCGGCTTCGTCGACTCAGGGACACCGGCGTGGTCGGCGAGCGACGACGGTACGGCGGTGCTGTCGGTGCCGTTGACGGTCCCGGTCCGGCGGGTCCTCGACGCCGTCGGCGACGCAGGGACGACGTTGGCCGGCTTCGACGTCCGCCGCCCCACGCTCGACGAGGTGTTCCTCGCGCTGACCGACGAGGCGGTGCCGGCATGACCACGACGACGCCCGCCGCACCCACCACCGTGCTGGCGAGCCCGAGCGACGAGTCGACGGCGGCGACGGCGACCACCGCCGTACGCCTGTTCGCGTGGCGTTCGCTCCTCAAGCTGCGACACACGCCGGAGCAGGCTGCCGACGCGATCCTGATCCCGGTGCTCTTCACGGTGCTGTTCACCTTTCTCTTCGGAGGGGCGCTCGCCGGGTCACCGCAGGAGTACCTCCAGTTCCTCCTGCCGGGCACGCTCGTCATGGCGATCCTGCTGATGACGGTCTACGGCGGGCTGTCGCTGAACACCGACGTCAGCCGCGGCGTCGTCGATCGCTTCCGTTCGCTGCCGGTCTGGCAGGCCGCGCACGTGGTCGGCACGCTCGCCGGGGACGTCGGGCGCTACGTCGTCGCGGCGGCGCTCGTCGTGCTGCTCGGGCTCCTGCTGGGCTGGCGGCCCGACGGCGGTGCGTACGGCGTCGTCGCCGGTGTCGGGCTCGCCCTGGTGTTCGCCTACGCGCTGTCCTGGGTGTGGGCGTCCATCGGTCTCCTCGCGCGCTCGCCGGAGTCCGTCGCGATGCTGAGCTTCCTCATCCAGTTCCCGCTCACGTTCGCGAGCAACGCCTTCGTCGACCCCGACACCATGCCCGACTGGCTGCAGGTGTGGGTCGACGCGAACCCCGTCAGCCTCCTCGTGACCGCCGAGCGCGGTCTCTTCGCGGGGACGGCCGACCTGGGTGACATCGCCTGGGTCCTGGCCTCGTCCGTGGCGCTCGTCGCCGTCCTCGCCCCTCTCACCCTCCGCCTCTACCGAAGGAGATCAGCATGAACTCGTACGGCGCAGCCGACACCGTGGTGCACGCCCGTACCGCCGCCGACGTCGCCGGGGCGATCCATCACGCCCGCGACACAGGCATCGCCCTCACCGTGCGCAACGGCGGGCACAGCATCGCCCGGCACAGCACCGCGCACGGAGGGCTTCTGCTCGACGTCCGCGGGCTGAACGGCATGACCGTCCTCGACCGCTCACAGGGGCTGGTCCGGGTCGGCGCCGGCGCCACCTGGGGCCTGGTCGCCAAGCGGCTCGCGCCGTACGGGCTGGCGATCAGCGCGGGCGACACTGCGAGCGTGGGCGTCGGCGGGCTGACCCTCGGGGGAGGCATCGGCTGGATGGTGCGCCGCTACGGTCTGGCGATCGACGCCGTGGTCGCGGCCGAGGTGGTGACCGCCGACGGCAGGGTGCGTACCGTCGACGCGCGTCACGACCCTGACCTCTTCTGGGCGCTGCGCGGGGGCGGCGGCAACGTCGGCGTCGTGACCAGGCTCGACTTCGTCGCCGCCCGCGTATCGGAGGTCGTGACGGGTTCGATCGCGTACGACCCGGGTGAGCCCCACGCCCTCGTACGGGGATGGCGTGACCACCTCCGGGCCAGCGACGACCGGCTGACCACGATCCTGTCGATCGTGCCCGAGACACCGGCGGGACCACCGCGGACGGTCGTCCAGTGGTGCTTCTCCGAACCGGACCGTGCCGCCGCCGAGCGGGCGACCGCCGGTCTGCGCGAGATCGCGGGTGTGGTCGCCGACGACACCGCCGTCGTCCCGTACGCCGACGTCCTGGAGGAGCACGAGATGCCCGAGGGCATGCAGGTGGCGATGCGCAACGCGCTGGTGCCGGCGCTGTCCGACGACTGCATCGACGCCGCGCTGGCGCTCCGCGGCGGGGCGCCGACCGTGGTCGCGTTCCGCGGCCTCGGTGGTGCGCTCGACTGGGTCGCGCCGGACGCGACCGCGTTCGCGCACCGGGACGCGGAGGCCATGGTCCTCGCGGCGCGGATGGCACCACCGGGGGCGCCCACACCCTCGTTCGACGCACCGACCGACGACTGGGCCGCCGTGGCGCGGCACGGGACCGGTGCGTACGTCGGGTTCCTCGACCAGGCCGGACCGGACGACGTCGCGAGCGTCTACCCTCCGGCGACGTACGCGCGGCTCGCCGCGGTCAAGGCAGCGTACGACCCGGGCAACCTGTTCCGGCGCAACCACAACGTCGTGCCGGTACGGGAGGGCGCACCTACGCTGTAGCGGTGCCGAGGATCATCGCGCCCCGCCTGACCGGGCTGTCCCCGCGCGACCCGGACGAGCAGCACCGAGCCGCGACACCGCTGGAGCTGCTCACCGACCTGTGCTTCGTCGTCGCGGTGGCCCAGGCGTCGACGCAGCTGCACCACGCCACGAGCGAGGACCACCTCGCGTCCGGGCTGGTCCACTACCTGCTCGTCTTCTTCGCGATCTGGTGGACGTGGCTGAACTTCGCCTGGTTCGCGTCGGCGTACGACGACGACGGGGTCGCGTACCGGCTGCTCACGATCTTCCAGATTGTGGGCTCGCTGGTGATCGCCGCCGGCATCCCGCGCATGTTCGAGGGCGACTTCCTGCTCGGCGTGGTCGGCTACGTGATCATGCGCGTCGGGCTGGTCGTCCAGTGGCTGCGTGCCGCCGCCGGCGACCCGGAGCACCGGACGACGTGCCTGCGGTACGCCGGCGGGATCGTGGGGGTCCAGCTCCTGTGGATCGTGTTCCTCCTCCTGCCCGAGAGCGAGCAGCAGGTGCTCGTCTTCCTGGTGCTGGCAGCCCTCGACCTCGCGGTGCCGATGTGGGCCGAGCGTGCGGGGCGTACGACCTGGCACGCGCACCACATCGCCGAGCGCTACGGGCTGTTCTTCATCATCGTGCTCGGCGAGACGATCCTCGCGGTCACGGTGGCCCTCCAGCAGGCGCTCGACGAGCACGACCTCGACGTGGACCTCGTGCCGGTGGCGGCCGGCGGCGTCCTGATCGTCTTCTCCGTGTGGTGGCTGTACTTCTCCCGCGACGACGCGGCCCGTCTGGAGCATGCCCGCGGGAGCGGTCTGGAGTACCTGTGGGGCTTCGGCCACTACGCGGTGTTCGCGTCGGCGGCGGCGATCGGCGCGGCGCTCGCGTCACGGGTCGACGTGCTCACCGACCACGGCGGGTCCGCGACGGCCAGCGCACGGCTGCTGTGCCTGGCGGTGGCGGTGCTGCTCACGGTGATGTGGCTGCTGAAGGTGCTGCCCGACGACCGTTCGCTCGCGACCAGCGCCCGTTGGGGCATCGCGGTGGTGCTCGTGCTGGCGCTCGCCGGGGTCGAGGGTCCCGAGCTGTGGGTCGGTGTGGTGTGCGTCGTGCTGCTGTGCACAGAGCTCCTCTCGCAGGCGCGGAGCACGGATCGAGGTGCACCGGGCCCCGCGTGACGGCTGTGCTGGATACCCTGGCCACGTGGGAGACGATCCGGCAGGCACTGCGGCCGACACTGAGACGACCGGCATCCGTGCAGTGATGAGGATCCCGGCGTTCCGCCGGTTCTGGGCGGCGCTCGGCGTCGCGTCGCTGGCGGACTGGATCGGCCTGCTCGCGCTGACCGCGTTCGCCAACGACATCGCGACCGGCTACGCCGGCAAGAACTTCGCGATCGCGGGCGTCCTCTTCGCCCGTCTCGCGCCCGCGCTGGTGATCGGCCCGTTCGGTGGCTACGTCGCCGACCGGCTCGACCGGCGTCTCGTCCTGACGACCGGCCTGTTCCTGCGGGCCGTCATCTTCGCGAGCATCCCGCTGGTCGGCACTCTCTGGTGGCTGCTGGTCGCGACCGTCCTCATCGAGGCGGTCAACGCGGTCTGGATGCCGACCAAGGACGCCACGGTCCCGACGCTCGTCTCACGCGACCAGCTCGAGGACGCCAACCGCATCAACCTGGCCACCACGTACGGCTCGGCGCTGCCGGCGGCGGTCCTCTTCATCGTCGCCACCTTCGCCACCAAGGTCGTGGACGGACTGTCGCCGGTGACGATCCCGCCGGTGGACCCGGTGATGTACGTCGTCGCGGCCGCGTTCGCGATCGGCGGCTTCATCTTCCTCGGCGTCCGCGGCATGCCGTCGGGTGGTGCCGTCCCCGAGGACGAGCAGGTCGGCATCTTCCGCACGATCGGCGACGGCTGGGCGTACGTCTTCAAGACCCCGCTCATCCGCGGCCTGGTCGTCGGCATCGTCGGCGCATTCGCGTGCGGCGGTGTCGTGATCGGTCTCGGTCGGGTGTTCGTCGGCGACCTCGGTGCCGGCGACCCCGGCTACGGCACGCTGTTCGGCGCGGTGTTCCTCGGCCTCGGCCTCGGCATGTGGCGCGGCCCGTCGGTCCTCCCGCAGGTGAGCCGACCGCGGCTCTTCGGTGTCGCGCTGTTCGGGGCCGGCATCGGCCTGTTCGTCACGGCACTCGTCCACAACATGGCGCTGGTCTCGCTGCTCGTCATCGTGGTCGGCTTCTGTGCGGGAGTCGCCTGGATCACCGGTTACACGCTGCTCGGCCTCGAGGTCGACGAGCAGATGCGCGGCCGGACCTTCGCGTTCGTCCAGTCGATGGTGCGGCTCACGCTCGCTGCGGTGCTGGCGATCGCGCCGCTCGTGTCCGGCGTCATCGGCTCGCACACCGTGCAGATGCGCGACCTGGGCCAGTACACGTACACCGGGTCCCAGATCACGATCCTGATCTCGTCGCTGTTCGCGATCGTGTTCGGTCTGCTCGCGTTCCGTCAGATGAACGACCGGCACGGGCTCTCGTTCATCGCCGAGGTCCGCCAGGATGCGCGGACGGCTCCGGCCTACTCGCAGAGCGGCCTCTTCATCGCCTTCGAGGGCGGTGAGGGTGCGGGCAAGTCGACGCAGGCCTGGATGCTCGCGGAGGCGTTGCGCGCCGACGGATACCGCGTGCTCCTCACCCGCGAGCCGGGCGCGACCGAGGTCGGCGCCACGGTGCGCTCGATCGTTCTCGACCCCGCGACGGGTGAGCTCTCCCCCCGCACGGAGATGCTCCTGTACGCCGCCGACAAGGCCGAGCACCTCCGGCAGGTCGTCTCGCCGGCGCTGGAGCGTGGAGACATCGTCATCACCGACCGCTACGTCGACTCGACCCTCGCCTACCAGGCAGGCGGACGCGGCCTCGACCTCGGAGAGGTGGAGTTCGTCGCGCGCTGGGCGACGTCGCGGCTGCGCCCCCACCTGACGGTCCTGCTCGACGTCGCCCCCACGCTCGGGCGTTCGCGATTCGGTGAGGCCGACCGGCTCGAGGCGGAGCCCGAGGAGTTCCACCAGCGGGTCCGCGACACCTTCCTCGAGCTGGCGTCCAAGGACCGCGACCACTACATGGTCGTCCGCGCAGACCGCGGCGTCGTCGACATCGCCGACGCGGTGCTCGACCGGCTCCAGCCCCTGCTGGGCCACGTCGTCCGTGTGATCGAGCCGATGCGGCCGCCACCGGCAGGTTCGCCGTTCGAGCACCGTCCGTCGCCGGTCGCGCCGTCCGGGATGGGCGACGGAGGATCGTCGCGCGCACCGGTCGACCCCTCCGCCCTCGAGGAGCACGTCGAGTCGGTCGAGCAGGCGTTCCGCGGGTTCGGCGAGTCCGAGCGCCCGGACGAGCCGCGCTCGCAGGCTCGCGCTCCTCAGGACGAGCGATGACGGTCTGGGACGACCTGGTCGGCCAGGACGCGGTCGTCGACACGCTGCGTACGGCCGTGGGCGCCGCGCAGGAGCGGCTCGCCGGAGGCCCTGGCGGGGCGATGACGCATGCGTGGTTGTTCACCGGTCCTCCCGGGTCGGGGCGCTCCAACGCCGCGCGTGCGTTCGCGGCCGCGCTGCAGTGCCTCGAGGGTGGCTGCGGTGTGTGTCGAGCCTGTCGTACGGCGTTGGCCGGCGCGCACCCCGACGTCTCCCTCGTCAGCACCGACGGCCTCAGCATCGACGTCGCCGAGGTGCGCGAGCAGGTCCGGCTCGCGGCGCTGCGTCCCAGCGACGGGCGGTGGCAGGTGGTCGTGGTCGAGGACGCCGACCGGCTCACCGAGAAGGCGGCCGACGCGCTGCTCAAGAGTCTTGAGGAGCCGCCCCCTCGTACGGTGTGGATGCTGTGCGCGCCGACGGCCGAGGACGTGATCGTGACGATCCGCTCGCGCTCGCGTCAGGTCGTCCTCCGTACGCCGCCGGTCGCCGCCGTTGCGCAGATGCTGGCCGTCAGGGAGCAAATCTCTCCCGACCTGGCGCTTCAGGCGGCCCGTGCCGCCCAGGGGCACGTCGGCCGGGCGCGCGCACTGGCGACGAAAGAAGCAGTCCGCGAGCGCAGGCGAGCGGTGCTGGCGATCCCGGGTTCGCTGACGTCGATCGGCGCCTGTCTCGATGCTGCCGCGACGATCACGCAGACCGCCTCGGCCCAGGCCGACGAGGTCGCCGAACGCCTGGAGGACACCGAGCGCGACGCGCTCAAGATGGAGTTCGGCGTCGAGGACCGAGGGCGTCGTCCGGCCGGCTACGCCGGTCGGCTCGGCGCGCTGGAGAAGGACCACAAGCGTCGCCGGACGCGCATCGCCCGCGACTCGATCGACGGTGTGCTGATCGACCTGCTGTCCTACTACCGCGACGTCCTCGCGACGCAGACGGCCCCAGGAGCCGAGCTGGTGAATGCCGACGTCGCCGACGGTGTGCGGCGACTCGCGGACGCCGGGACGGCCGAGCAGACCCTCGTACGCATCGAGGCGATCCTCGCGTGCCGCGAGGCCCTCGAGGCCAACGCCGCACCCCAGCTCGCGCTCGAGCACCTGCTGCTCCAGCTGCGACTCTGAACCCTCAGCACTCCCTGTGGATCGTCTCAACCGGTTGTCAGGAATCTCCCGTACGTTGGCTGCACGCCCAAGTTCACGTCGCCCGAAAGGAGTCGCAGTGCGTCGAAGCATCATCGCTGTCGTCGTCGTCGCACTGCTGGGCCTGAGCGCGTGTGGGAGCGCCGCAGACTCACGCGACTCCGGGCTCACGAACGGCACTCCGACGAGCGAGCCGCCGCCCGCAGACGACCTCGACCCGGCCCTGCAGGCCTTCTACGAGCAGGACGTCTCGTGGGACAAGTGCGGGCGCTACGAGTGTGCGAGTGCCGAGGTGCCGCTCGACTACGCCGCCCCTGACGGAGAGCGGGTCACGCTGCAGCTGCGCCGTCTGCCCGCCGGTGACCCAGGTGCGCGGGTTGGCTCCTTGTTCATCAACCCCGGAGGTCCTGGCGGCTCGGGCGTCGACTACGTCGCGAGCTTCACCGCCAGCGCCGGCGACGACGTCCTCGACGCCTACGACGTGGTCGGGTTCGACCCGCGCGGCGTCGGAGCGAGCACGCCGTTGGAGTGTGCCGACACCGCTCAGCTCGATGCCTACGTCAACACCGACCCGACGCCCGACGACGCGTCCGAGGAGCAGGCCTACTACGACGCCGCCAAGACGCTCGGCGAGCGCTGCCAGTCCCAGTCGGGTGACCTCGCGTCCCATGTGTCGACCGTCGAGGTGGCCAAGGACCTCGACATCCTGCGGGCCGTCGTCGGTGACTCGTCGCTGCACTACCTGGGCGCCTCGTACGGCACGATGATCGGCGCCACCTACGCCGAGCTGTTCCCGAAGCGTGCGGGGCGACTGGTGCTCGACGGCGCCATCGACCCCACGATCGACGCGGAGGGCCTCAACCGTGGCCAGGCCGAGGGCTTCCAGACCGCCCTCGTTGCCTACCTCGAGTCGTGCACGAAGGACGCCGACTGCCCGCTCGGCAACGACGTCGACGCTGCCCAGCAGAAGCTCTCGGACTTCCTCGGCGACCTCGACCAGAACCCGTTGGCCACGTCGACGTCCGGACGACCGCTGACGGAGGCGCTCGGCTTCTACGGCATCGCGGTCACCCTCTACGTCGAGGAATACTGGGAGCTCCTGACGCGAGCACTGCGTCAGGCGTTCGACGGCAACGGCACGCAGCTGCTGTTCCTCGCCGACCAATACCTCTCCCGCGACGAGAACGGCTACACCGACAACTCGGTCGTCGCTCTGAACGCCGTGAACTGCCTGGACGACCCGTCCACGGTGACGCTCGACCAGGCGCGCGACTCGCAGGCGGAGTTCACCGAGGCCTCCCCGGTGTTCGGGCGCAGCTTCGCGTGGTCGCCGGTCACCTGCACCGCGTGGCCGATCAAACCGGCAGAGCCTGCGCCTGAGATCGACGCGGCCGGTGCACCGCCGATCGTCGTCGTCGGCACGACGCGCGACCCGGCCACCCCCTACCGATGGGCGCAGGCGATGGCCGCGCAGCTCGACTCAGGGGTCCTCGTGAGCCGAGACGGTGACGGTCACACCGGCTACTCGATGGGCAACGAGTGCGTCGACGACGCCGTTGACGACTTCCTGGTCACGGGCACCCCGCCGAAGGACGGTCTGGAGTGCTGAGCTCGCCGCCGGGTGCCCTTCCGCTGGTCGAGTAGGGCGAGGAACGAGCCCGTATCGAGACCGACGACCCGACCGACCCCCCCAAGCCGCCGGGTCGGGTGCGCGATCCCCCCGTCCGCACCCGGCCCGGCTTCCACGTCTCAGGGAAGCCGGCCCATGATCCGGTCGACCTCCACGACGATCGCGACGCGGTCGGGATTCTCCCGCGGCTGCCGGTAGCGCTGCGCGTACCGGCGTACGGCGTCGGCGATCTCGTCGGGGTCACGGGTGACGCGGGCGACGCCCTCGAGGGTGAGCCAGTGTGCGCCGTCGATGTGGCCGAACGCGATGCGTGCCGGGCCCTCGCTCGCCTCGACGTTGCGCACCTTGACCGAACCCTGGTTCGTGATCACACGGGCGGTGCGCGTCGGTGCGTCGTACGTGACACCGACCGGGACGACGTGCGGGGTCCCGTCCGGGCGCAGGGTCGTCACGGTCGCCAGATGGTACGTGCTCATGAACTCGACGAGGGCCGCGTCGTCGAAGGCGATGCGGGGCATCAGCCGCGGAAGGCTTCGTGGTGGCGGATGACCTCGGAGATGATGAAGTTGAGGAACTTCTCGGCGAAGGCCGGGTCGAGGTCTGCATCGGCGGCGAGTGCGCGGAGGCGAGCGATCTGACGGGCCTCGCGCTCGGGATCGGCCGGCGGGAGGTCGTAGTCGGCCTTGAGCCGGCCCACTCGCTTCGTGCACTTGAACCGCTCCGCGAGGATGTGGACCAGCGCAGCGTCGATGTTGTCGATGCTCGCGCGCATCGACTCCAGCTCGGCGAGGGCGGTCGGATCGGCGTTGCCGGGCGACGGCTCGAGGGGTTCGCTCACGTGACCAGAGTCTACGGCCCCCGCATTGGGGTGCCGGGAGCGTCTCGGATACACTCGTCCTCGGCCAGCGGGCGATCCTCGCGAGGCCGTCGCCGCCTTAGCTCAGTCGGCAGAGCGTCTCACTCGTAATGAGAAGGTCGTCGGTTCGATTCCGACAGGCGGCTCCATTTATTCGGGCAGGTCAGAAGCCGGTTTCCGGCTCCTGGCGCCCGTCTCAGGAGCGAAGAATCGGCCCCCGTTAGCCGAAGTCATCTCACTTGCCTCCGGTCAGGCGTTCGATGAGGATGGCCGCCTCGTCCAGCAGCCTCTTGTCGGCCTGGCGGCATTCCGTCCTGGCCCTCGCCGGAGGGGCGCTTCGTGCTCCTCGTCTGGTCATCAGTGGCGCTGCCGTTCGTTCTCCCCGCGACCTTCGTCGTGTTGGTCCTCATCCGATGGGCGATGGTGCGTGGCGGGAGTCCTATGCTGACGCCCTCGCGCGTCCTCGGCGTTCTTCGTCTGGCAATCCTCGTGATCCCTGCGGCCTGGCCCCCATGGCGGTTGCCAGTTAAAAGCACCAGCCCTGACCGCCGTAGATTGTGAGCAACAAAGTCCGGCAGTCGCCGGAACCAAGCGGACCGTACTTGGCGATCACACGTCGTTGCTGCCGAAGTCGCGGCGGCGAAGGCCAGTGCTCGTTGCGATGCCGAGGCTGACGGCGAGCACCGTGGCGGCCCCGCCCAGGGCGATGGGCACGCCGGTGAGCTGGGCCGCGAGTCCACCGAGCACTGCGCCGAACGGGGTGCCGCCCCAGGCGATCATGCGTGCGGTGGTGTTGACCCGAGCCTGAAGGTGGTCGGGCGTGACGCGTTGGCGGGTGGCGATGCCGTTGAGGATCACGAGCGTGTTCGAGAACGCCCAGCCCAGCAACAGGATCAGCACCGTGGTGTAGGACGGAGTTGCCGCGAGGCCGGCGACCGCGGGGACGCCGAGTGCCAGACCGCCCAGCGTCAGCCAGCCCGTGGGGAGTCGCCGCGACAGCCATGGGAGTGCGCTCGCGGCGAGGAAGCCGCCGGCCGCGGCCGCCGCGAGCATGACGCCATACCTCCGTCCGTCGCCCGGGACTCCGAGCTCGTCGACCGCGAGGAGGACCAGCAGTGCGGTGACCGCGCCGCCGGCGATGGAGTTGCCGACCCCGACGAGGGTGAGGTCGCGCACCGTCGGTTGCCGCAGCACGAACCGCAGTCCCTCGCGGATGTCGGCCCGGAGCGTTGCACGGATCACCGATTCATCCCCAGGCCCCCCGACCGCCAGCGGCCCCATCGGGGCCGCGATGGCGAGCACGAGAACGGCCGTGCCGACGTACGCCGCCGCGTCGACGCTCAGAGCCTGCGCTGCGCCGAGCCACGCGACCAGCAGTCCGCCGAGGGCGGGGGCGGCGATGGCGACGAGGGTTGAGCTCGTCCACACGAGGCTGTTGGCCGCGACGATCCGGTCGCGACCAACGATCGCAGGCAGCGCGCCGAACGCGGCCGCGTCGAACCAGACGAACGAGGTCGCCACCACAAGCACCACGACGAGCGCATGCGCGGGGGCCAGCAAGTCGGCGGCGTGCGCGAGCGGCACGGTGGTGAGTGCCGCCGCCGAGGACAGCTGGGCGGCAACCATCAGCCTTCGCCGCGGCACTCGGTCGGCGACGGCGCCCGCGATCAACCCGAACATCAGGTAGGGCGCCACCTGGCCGGCCGCGACAAGGGCGGTGAGGAACGCGGATCCCGACAGCTGCAAGACGAGCAGCGGCATGGCGACTCCGGTCACCGCCGAGCCCGTGACTGCCACCACGCGAGCCGCCGTGAACAGCACGAGCGCGCGGTCGTGGCGCAGGCGCGCGGTGGTGACCGGAGCCGCGGCACTCATCCGTGCAGGCCCTCGGCCACGACGCGCACGCCCTCGACCGCCGCCAGGGTGCCGGGCTGGACAAAGGTGTTGTCGACCGGCACGAGGCGGCCTTGCCTGACCGCAGCGGTCTCGGCGAACGTCGAGGTGAGGTAGTCGATGGTCTCCTCTTCGTGCGCCGGACTGTTGACGGAGAAGACGAACGCCTCGGGGTCTTCGGCCAGCACGGCCTCCGGACCGACCTCGGCGGCGAAGAAGTCGGCGAACAGACCGCCGTCGTCGTCGAAGACGCTCTTGCCGCCGGCGAGCCGCAACACGTCGAGCTCGATCGCGCCGCCGATCGCGTAGAGCTTGCCGCCTTCGACGTACACCTGCGCTGCGCGCACCGGGGGCTGGTCGGCGATCGACTCAGCGACCTCTGCCAGTTCCTCGCGGGCGGTGGCCTCGAGCTCGGCCGCGCGGTTCTGCACACCGAAGACCTGCCCCAGGAACTCCAGGTCCGTGAAGGTGTCCTCGACGGCGCCGTCGGAACGGCGCTCGACGCAGCCACCGGTCGCGACGTAGCTCGCCGTGCCGAGCTTCTCGAGGTCGGCGTAGCCGGCGAAGCCCATCTCGGTGTCGAACTCGTACTCCGTCCCGCTCAGCACGAGGTCCGGGGTCTGGGAGATGAGCGTCTCCTTGTCGGGCGGCGTGTCGCTGCTGATCGACGGGATCGCGTTGACCTCCTCTGCCAGCTCGGGGCTGGGTTCGCCCAGCCTGTGCTGAGCCTGGGCGACGATACGGTCGCCGACGCCGAGCTGGATGAGGAGCTCGGTGATGCTGGGGTGGAGGCTGACTACCCGCTCTGCATTGTCGACGGTCACTTCGCGACCGCAGTTGGTCGTCGTCACGGGGTAGGGCGCGTCGCTTGACGTGGCCTGGGCCCTGTCGTCGTTCTGCGCGACGGTGCCGCATCCGCCGATGAGCAGCGCGGTCGCTACAGCGGAAGCGGGCGTCGCGAGGCGGGCGCGATGACGGATTGGGGACATGGTGATGCTCCTGTTTCTCGATGTGGGTGGGGCAGATGGTTCAGTCGGCGGCGGCCGGAGCGCGGCGGGAGACCGCGATCAAGGGCCGATGCGTACGGGGGTGGGACAGCACGTCGCAAGCGACGCCGTAGACGTCCTCCACGCGGGCGGGGGTCAGCACCTCGGCAGGCCGGCCCTGTGCGACGACTTGGCCGTCGGCCATCAGGGCGATGCGGTCGCAGTAGGTGGCGGCGAGCGTGAGGTCGTGCAGCGCCACGACACAGGTGATGTCGAGCGACGTGACCATCGCGAGCAGCTCGAGCTGGTGGCTCACGTCGAGGTGGTTGGTCGGCTCGTCCAGGAGCAGGACCTGGGGCTCCTGGCACAACGCCCGGGCGAGCAGCACCCGCTGACGCTCGCCGCCTGACAGCGTGGGGAAGGCGCGGTCGGTGAGATGCGTGCCGTCGACGCGAGCCAGGCAGGTGCGGGCGAGCTCGACGTTGCTGCGCCGCCCACCCATCGCGCGGGGGTGGGGGATGCGCCCCAGCAGCACGACATCGAGGACCGACAGCTCTAGGTCGACCGCATGGTCCTGCGTGAGCACGGCGCATCGGCGAGCCAGCTCCCGCGGTCGGGTGGTGCCGACGTTGAGCCCGGCAATGTGCACGGTGCCGGCGGCGGGTCGCGTCACGCCGTACGCCGTGCGCAGCAGGGTCGACTTCCCGCTCCCGTTGGGACCGAGCAGCCCGACCACCTCACCGGCGGCGGCGAGCAGCGAGACGCCGTGGAGGACTCGCGTCCCGCCGAGCACGACGTCGACGTCGTGGACCTCCAATGCGGCGGCAGTGCTCATGAGACGCTCCCTACCGGGCGACGACGCAGCAGCCAGAGGAAGAACGGCGCACCGACCAACGCCGTGACAACGCCCACTGGCAGCTCCCGCGGTGCCGCTGCGGTGCGCGCTATCGTGTCGACCGCGACCAGGAGAAGCGCGCCGGCGATCAGGGCGACCGGCAGCAGACGACGGTGGTCGGCACCGACGAGCAGGCGGCACACGTGCGGCACCACCATGCCCACAAAGCCAATGCCGCCGGCGACGGCGACCACGCTGCCCACGAGAACCGAGGTGGCCAGCAGGGTCTCCACTCGGAACCGGTTGACGTCGACCCCCAGCGAGGTCGCCGCATCATCGCCGGTCATCACCGCGTTGAGGTGATCGGCGCGCCAGAAGGTGTACGCCGCACCCAGGCCCAGCGCGATCGCCGGCAGCGGCAGCGTCGTCCAGTCGGCCGAGGAGATGCTGCCGAGCAGGAAGAAGAGGATGCCGGGCAGCTTTCCGTGCTCGGCGGTCACGGTCAGCCAGCTGGTGATCGCGCTGAAGAGGTAGGACAACGCAACCCCCGCCAACACCAGCCGCAAGGACTCGATGCGCCCCCCGCGCGACGCCAGCACATAGACGAGCACGCCGGCCAGCGCCGCGCCCCCGAACGCCGAACCGGTCACGAACACGCCGGGCACGCTCGCGCCCAGCGCCAGCCCGATCACCGCACCGAGCGCGGCACCCGACGATGCACCCAGCACGTAGGGATCCGCCAACGGGTTGCGGATGACCGCCTGCAAGATCGCGCCGACCAGCGCCAGCGCCGCGCCGACGACCGCAGCCAGCAGCACCCTGGGTGTCCGAAACGACCACACGATGCGATCCTCGACCGGGCTCCAGCTGGCGACATGCTCACCGGGCAGAAGATGATCCCCGAGGATCTGGAGCGTCGTCCCCGGCCTCACGCCGGCCGACCCCAGACCGACGCTCACCACCAGCGCGACGACCAGCGCTGCGCCGAGCCCTGTGACGACGAGCCATAACGGCGGGCGCGGTCGTGGACGTAACGAACGCCCATCTTGCCGACGTGAGGGGGGCGCTGCGGATGGAGGACGCTCAGGCGACACGGCGAGACGAGGCATAATGAGAATGATAACCATTCTCATTAGTGCACAGCCAGGCGGCCCCGCCGGCCTGTGGATTGCGAGACGTGGGAGCTGGGGACTCTCACGTACTAACGGGAAGGACGCGAATCTCGTGAAAGTTGGGCCGCGATGTCGAGAACACACGCCGGGCTCCGTCCCAGTGGTGGACGTGGCCACCAGGGGCGCGGCAGCCGACACAGGAGCTACTCGTGGGACGACTGATCATCAACATCGCCATGACGGTGAACGGCGCGTTCGAGGCACCGGCGCCGGAGCCGCAGGGATGGCTGGTCACCGACCCCGACAGCATGCAGGCCGGCTTGGAGATGTGGCAGGCGGCCGACGCCATGGTGCTCGGAAGAAGGACCTACGAAGGGCTGTCGGCCGCTTGGCCCCAACTTGCTCATGTCCCCGGATTCGAGGCGTACGCGGCCCGCATGAACAGCATGCCCAAGTACGTGGCATCTCGTACGCTGACCGGGCCGCTGACATGGAACGCCACCCTGCTCGAGAAGGGCGACCTCATCAACAGCATCGTGCGCCTCAAGGAAGAGCACGACGGCAACCTGATCGTTCCCTGCGCCGGCGAGCTTGCCGACAGCATGATCGCGGCCGATCTCGTCGACGAGTTCTGGTTCAACGTCAGCCCCTACCTTTGGGCGAGCGGGCCGCGTGTTCTTGATGACCTCGGCCCCGTCCGGCTCGAGCTCGTCACTGCGACGACCTTTGCTTCGGGTGTCGTCCGGTTGTGCTACCGGCCCGCGAGAGACGGTGCACCCCACACTCGGGATTGACCGAGGCGCTCGTTGGGGCGTCCGGTGACGACTCCGCGGACCGTGCGCATGGCACGATCTTGCGATGGCTACCTGAAGGCGGACATGGGCAAGCGATCGTGACGGGCCCGAGCCCGTGGCTAACCCGCGGATTAGGTGCGAGCGTTGTCCTGCTGAGCTACGTCTCGATCCAGAGGGACCTCTGGCCGCCTCTTGTCGAGTGGGTTGGTTTCGCTGCCGCGGTATCGGTCCTCGCAGGCGCTGCGATGGCGGTCGCGTTCTGCGCCGCTGTCCTCGCACGTCACTGGGCACGTCGATGGTTCGTCATCGCTGCGTCGCTCGCAGCACTCGCTCTGGTTGCGTCGTTTCCGGACGGCCTTGGAGCAGTGATGCTGACTGTCATCGCCTCGGGTCTGCAGGGGGCCGCTGCGCTCTTGGGCATCGTCACGACCTTCACAGATCGCGGGAACTGACCCGGGGGCCCACGCGGTTCTGATGGTTATGACCAGTTGTCGACGTGCAGGTCGAGCGGCGTCGGTGTGCCGGTGCCAGTCTCGAGGAACTGCTTGAGGCTGAGGATGAAGACCGCCCACTTGGTGCTGCAGTGGTGCATGAACTCCACGGGCTCCGCCCAGCCTCGATGGCCGAGCAGAACGATCGTCCAGCCGTCGTCCTGCCGGATGTCGAAGGTGATGTGCGTACCGATCCATTCGTCCGGTCCCTCGACCACCTCCCAGTCGACGCGCTCGTGCGGTCGCAGCTCGATGACTCGGGCCTTGATGTCCGCGCCGAAGTCGAGGATGCCCCCCTCTGCGTCGTCACCGGTGGTGTCGCCGATCCACCAGGCCGCGACGCCCTCCTTTGTCGCTATTGCTGTGTAAACCGTCTCGGGCGCCATGCCCTCGATCCCGATGCGGTGCAGGATGTCGACCATGTGTTCAGTCCTCTTCTCCTGTGTGTCGTCCCGGCTTCCGGGCGACTCGAGGTCGCGCCTGCACCCTTCGAACGCGGTGGTCCCTCGCTCGTGAGGCTTGGGCCGGTGTCCTCCGCGGGGCGTCCGGAGCCTCAGGCGCGGTCGTCGGTGGAGGGGGCTGGTTCCTGTCCATGCTGCCCACGGTGACCCGGTGACCTCGCCAGTCCTACGTCGAGCTGAGCTCCTGTCCGAAATGCTGGTCGGACAGTCCGCTTCTCGTGTGTTCCGGGTCGTCGGGAGTTACAGGCCGTGCTGCCGAAGCATGCGTGGCGTCCACTCCTGACCGGGCTCGTACGCGCCGGCGCTCGTGGGAGCACCGATCACGTTCAGAACGCGTGGCATGGCTCGATGAAATCACTCGGTGCGGCGCTCGGCCGACCGAAGAGAATCAGGACCCCCTTTGTCCGGAACGGCTCGTACGGTCAGAGCATGGCGACGACTCGAATGAACAACGAGACGATCACTCCGTTCACGATCGATGTCCCGCAGGCGCAGCTCGACGATCTCGCGCAGCGCCTCGCGCGGGCGCGTTTCACGACGCCGCTGCCCGGCGACGGCTGGGCGACCGGCGTTCCGACGTCGTACCTGCGCGAGCTGGTCGCCTACTGGGGCGACGACTACGACTGGCGTGCGCAGGAGGCCGCACTCAACGCGTACCCGCAGTTCGTCACCACGATCGATGGACAGCAGATCCACTTCCTGCACGTGCGCTCACCCGAGTCCGGAGCACTCCCGTTGCTCATGACCCACGGCTGGCCCGGCTCGATGGTGGAGTTCCTCGACGTCATCGGCCCGCTCACCGAGCCCACGGCGTACGGACGTGAGGAGGCGCTCGCGTTCGACGTGGTGATCCCGAGCCTTCCTGGGTTCGGCTTCTCCGGTCCCGTGCGCGACATCGGGTGGGACGAGACGCGGATCGCCCGTACATGGGCCGAGCTGATGCGCCGGCTCGATTACGACCGGTACGGCGTGCAGGGAGGCGACATCGGAGCGGGTGTCTCGCCGGCGGTGGCGCGGGTGACCGGGAGCGACGGCAGCCCCGGCAGCACCGTTCTTGGCGTGCACCTGAACGGCAACATCGGCATCCCGACGGGACAGCTCGACGGCGACGAGCTTGCAAGCCTCACCGACCTCGAGCGCGACCGCGTACGCAGGGTGGGCGAGTTCATGCAGGAGCAGTTCGGCTACATCGCCATCCAGTCGACGCGTCCTGCGGCCCTGGCCGCCGGGCTCTCCGACTCGCCGGTCGGGCAGCTCGCGTGGATCGTCGACAAGCTCCGCGAGTGGACGTATCCGCGTGAGACGCTCCCGCACGAGATCCTCGGCACGGATCGCCTGCTCACGAACGTGATGCTGTACTGGCTCACCGACACGGCCGCCTCGTCGGCGTACGTCGGATACGCGAGCGCGGAGAGCTGGGGAGATCCGCTTCCGCGCAGCGGCGTTCCGACCGGCGTCATCGTCTTCGCGGGCGACGTCGGGATCCGCCGCTACGCCGAGAAGGAACACGCGATCGTGCGCTGGGTCGACGTGGACCGCGGCGGGCACTTCGCGGCGTGGGAGGAGCCGTCGGTGTTCGTCGACGACGTCCGCGAGTTCTTTGCCGCGCTGCGATGATCACCACCAGCAGTTGCCATGAAACGGCGGTTACGGCGATCGCCGGTTGAGACGTAGGCTGACGACCATGACTGTCCGCGTGAGCGGAGTCCTGCAGCAGAGCGTGTGGGCGAGCGTTGTCAGTGACGACGCTCATGCCCTGCGTGGTTGGTTGCTCCGACTCGGGTTCAACGAAGACCTGCTGATCCCCGGTGAGCGTGAGGATGCGATCCACCACTGCCAGCTCGACTGGCCCGAGGGCGGGCGGATCCTGCTCTCGAGCACCGGTGAGCGATCCACGCCGTGCCGGCCGGGCACGGCGTCGTTGCACGTGGTGACGGCCGACCCTGACGCGGTGCTGGCTCGCACCGCTGCATTGCAGGCGAGGGTCGTGCACGAGATCGTCGATCAGACCGACTATCCGTCGCGCGACTTCACGGTGGCTGACCCTGACGGCAACCATTGGACCTTCGCAACGTTCGCGGGCTAGTGACGGTGAGTGACGCGGGGGACGAGGGGCCGTTCTTCCACGGCACAAGGGTCGATCTACAGGTGGGCGAGTTCCTCAGTGCAGGCTTCCGTTCGAACTACCGGCCCGAGATCGTGATGAACCACATCTACTTCACAGCGCTGCCTGACGGCGCCGGCCTCGCCGCGGAGCTTGCGGCAGGCGGCGGTGACCCTCGGGTGTACGTCGTCGAGCCGACAGGGGCCTTCGAGGACGACCCCAACGTGACCGACAAGAAGTTCCCCGGCAACCCCACTCGGTCATATCGGAGCAGGGAGCCGCTCAGGATTGTCGGCGAAGTGGCCGACTGGAGACGCCAGACCCCTGAGTCGCTCCAGGCGTGGCGCGACCGTTTGGCGGCGATCCGATCGGATGAACGCGGCGAGATCATCAACTGAGGTTGAACTAGTGCGGACCTCTCGCGCGCGCCCGCCACGACAGGCTGAGCCTCACGGGCGCGAAGCGTGTCGCATCCCGACGATGAGCACGACGGCGACGGTCGTGTGCAGGGCCGCGAATGCGAGCACCGCGGACGCCGAGACGCCGCCGAGCGGTCCGGCGAGGGAGACCAGGTACGACCCGATCGCGAGCCAGGTCCACGCCGTACGGGCGTGCGGTGTGACGCGTTCGAGCAGAGCGAGCAGGGTCCAGCCGGCGAGTCCCGCGAACAGGCTTGCGAGCGTGACGGAGAGGAGGCCGACCTGGATGACGTCGCCACCGCCTCCCTGTGCGGCAAGGTCGATGCCGAGGAGCGGGTCGGCGATGGTGTACACCACGTTGGCCGACGCCATCGCGACGAGGACGGTGTACCAGCGGCGCTTGCGACGCTGACTCCGGGCACAGGCGTCCGACCGATCGAGGTGGACGTCTTCGGGAGGTGCGGGGTTGTGGTGCTCAATGGTGTTCATGTCGAGCAGTCTGCTCAGGGGAACCCCGTCGGTGACACCGTCGCGCGGCTAGTTCGTCCCCATCCGAGGGTGGGGCCACCCCCTCCTTTGGTCGGATGTCACCGACGCGCGTCCGCCCTAGCCTCGGGGGATGACTCCCACTGCCGATGACCTGTGCGGAACACAGACATCGAGGCCGATGCCGCGCAAGGTCATGGCGGTGATCCTCGTCGCCATCGGGGCTCTCGTGGTGCTCCAGCTGGCGGCGGTCGCCGGCTCGGACTCCGTGCGGATGCTCGCGCTCGACATCGCGGTCGCGGTCGCCAGCCTCGCGCTCGTGCCGGTGCTGTTCCGTCACCCCGTTCCCTGTGGCGTCACTCTCGGCGTCCTCGCCGCGCTCTCACCGGTCGCCACACCGACGGCGACGATGGCCGCACTGACGGTGGCGGCGTACCGGCCGTTCCGGTCGGCGCTCGTGGTCGCTGTTGCGGGTGTCGCGGGCCATCTCGTCCTCGGTTGGTGGCGGCCGGTCGACGGGCTGCCGTACGCGTGGTACGTCCTGCTCGTGCTGGTCGTGTACTCGATGCTGGTCGGTTGGGGAGCGTACGCGAGAGCGAGACGGGCACTGCTGGACTCGTGGCGCGAGCGGGTCCGGCGCGCCGAGCGCGAGCGCGATCGGCACGTGGCCGAGGCGAGGATGGCGGAGCGGACACGTATCGCACGCGAGATGCACGACGTGCTCGCGCACAGGTTGTCGCTCCTCGCGACGTACGCCGGCGCCCTGGAGTACCGCCCCGACTCGCCGCCGGAGCGCCTCGCGGAGGCCGCGGGCGTTGTTCGGGCGGAGGTTCGCCTCGCGCTCGGCGACCTGCGCGAGGTGATCACGTTGCTGCGCGACGAGGAGGCACTCGACGATGCCCTTGCCGCGCCGCAGCCGGGCCTCGCTGACGTCGCGACTCTCGTGGAGGAGAGCCGGGAGTCCGGTACGTCGGTGACTCTCGACGTCTCGATCGATCCCGCAGCCGTTCCCGAGGGGACGGGGCGTGTCGTCTACCGGGTGGTCCAGGAGGCGCTGACGAACTCGCGTCGGCACGCTGCTGGAGAGCCGGTGCACGTCACGGTGTCGGGAGAGGAAGGCGAGGCGCTCGCCATCACCGTCCGCAACGCGATAGGCGATGGTGCCACGGCCAACGCCGACGGGACGGGTACCGGACTGATCGGGGTGCGAGAGAGGGTCGAGCTCGCCGGTGGGACGATCGACGTGGAACGTACGAGGAGGGAGTTCGGGCTGCGTGCCCATCTGCCATGGCCGAGCTGAACGGACACCACGACCACGCCGACGTCGCCGACGTCGCGACCGGCGACAGTGCGCCTCGCGACGTTCGCGTCCTCGTCGTCGACGACGACCCGCTCGTCCGGGGCGGTCTCGTGATGATGCTCGACGGCGCCTCCGGGATCCGCGTCGTGGGAGAGGGCGCCGACGGCGACGAGGTGATGGCTGCCGTTGACGCGCACGCCCCCGACGTCGTGCTCATGGACCTGCGCATGCCGCGGATGGACGGCGTCGCGGCGACCAGGCGGGTCCGCGCTCGCCCCCGGCCGCCTGAGGTCGTCGTGCTGACGACGTTCGACGCGGACGAGAACGTCGTCGCCGCGCTGCGTGCGGGCGCGAGCGGGTTCCTGCTCAAGGACACGCCGCCAGCCCGCATCGTCGAGGCCGTCCACCGCGTGATGGCTGGAGACCCGATCCTCTCTCCGCGCATCACGCGCCGCCTCGTCGATCAGACGGTGTCGGCGGCAGAAGTGCGGGTCCGTGCACGAGAGACGCTCTCGTCCCTCACTCGCCGCGAGCGGGAGGTGCTGGTCGCGATCGCCCGGGGTCGGTCCAACGCGGAGGTCGCGGCCGAGCTGTTCATGAGTGTGGCGACCACGAAGGCCCACGTGTCGAGCCTGCTCGCGAAGCTGGACGCCGTGAACCGCACGGAGCTGGCGCTCCTCGCGCACGACGCCGGGCTCGATTGAGCGACCAAGGGGCGCGCAGCGCTCTGTTCGGATACTCCAATGCATTGGTGCGGGATGACGCGCTACGGTCTCGTGCGTGGATGTGGTCGGTCGCCTTCGTGAGCGCCAGGGCGGGTTCGTCCTGTTCGCGCTCACGCCTCCGAGGCTGAAGACGGCCCCGGAACGCGTCGCAGAGATCGCCGAGACCACCATGGAGCGCCTCCGTCCACTGGGGCTCGACGGGCTGATCCTGTACGACATCGACGACGAGAGCTCACGCAACCCGTCCGAGCGGCCGTTTCCGTTCACTCCCACCCTCGACCCAGCCGAGTACCTGGCCGAGTACCTGGCCGCGTGGCAGACGCCGGTCGTCGTCTACCGAGCGGTCGGTAAGTACGGACCTGACGACCTCGGGCTCTGGCTGTCCTCGCAGGACGCCGCGCGTGTCATGACCGTCCTGGTCGGCGCGCCGAGCGCCGGTGCTGCGCCTACGATCTCCCTCTCGCAAGCACAAGATCTGCGACGTGGCGTGAACCCTGATCTCCTGCTCGGTGGAGTGGCCATCCCCGAACGCCACAGCCGACGCAGCGACGAGCATCTTCGCCTGATCGCCAAGCAGGAAGCCGGCTGCCGGTTCTTCGTCACCCAGGTCGTGTACGGCGTCAACGCAGCCAAGAACCTGGTCTCCGACTACACGTACCAGTGCGCAGCGTCAGGCATCGACCCAGTCCCTATCGTGTTCACGTTCTCGGTCTGCGGGTCCATGAAGACTCTCGAGTTCCTCCGCTGGCTGGGCGTCGACGTTCCGAGGTGGATCGAGAACGACCTGCGTCACGCGGGCGACACGCTCGGAACCTCGCTGGAGCAGGCGTACTCCGCAGCGGTAGAGCTCGCTTCGTACTGCAGGCGCCTGGGAGTCCCCTTCGGCATCAATGTGGAGAGCGTCTCGATCCGTCGAGTCGAGATCGAGGCATCGGTCGAGCTCGCGCGGCGCCTCGTCGAGCATCTCCGTAGCGGGGCATGATGGTGCGCATGGCCACTCAGATCGTTCTCGTACCTGGCTTCTGGCTCGGCGCCTGGGCGTGGGATGACGTTGCGCCCCTGCTGGTCGACCGCGGGTACGCCGTCGCCCCTCTGACCCTGCCCGGGCTCGAGTCGAGTGATTCCGACCGCGGTGAGGTCACCCTGGACGACCACGCGGACAGCATCGCCGCCACGCTCGACCGTACGGCCGAGCGGCGGGTGCTCGTCGTCCACAGCGGCGCCGCGCTGCCGGGCACCATGGTGATCGACCGACACCCCGACCTCGTCGACCACGTGGTGTTCGTCGACACGGCCCCGGTGCGGGACGGCTTCGCCATGGATCCGGAGATGGCGCGCCCCGAGTACCCGCTGGAGGCGGCGTGGGAGGGAGAGATGGCTGAGGGCAGCATGCGCGACCTCGACGACGAGCAGCTGGAGGCGTTCCGGCGCCGCGCCGTGCCGCAGCCGGGCCGCACCGTCAGCGGCCAGGTGCACCTGTCGAACCCGGCTCGGGTCGCCGTGCCCGGTACCGTGGTGTGCACCGCGTTCCCGTCCGCGGACTACCGCTCCTACGCCGAGCAGGGTGCGGGCTTCCTCGCTGGGCTGCTGGACCACACCGGACTCACGTACGTCGACCTGCCCACCGGGCACTGGCCGATGTGGTCGCGGCCGGCCGAGCTCGCCGACATCATCGACCAAGCCGCACGCAACGTGCAGCTTCGCTAGAGTCTGAGCTCAGCTGACGGCTGGGTGTCGGCGCCTGTTCGGCGTCGCCGTGTGCACCGTGAGCCGAGAGGGCGGCATGAGCACCGGTCCAGCGGAAGGTTCGGAGGGCGACGGCTCCGGGAGTCGCCGGCTGATGCTGCTGCTTGCCGCGGCGATGTTCGTCCTGGTGGTCGACACCTCGCTCATGAACGTGTCGATCTCCGCGGTCATCACGGACCTCGACACGACGGCCAGCGGCGTCCAGTCGGCCATCGCGCTCGAGGCGCTGGTGTCGGCAGCGTTCATCCTGATCAACAGCAAGGTCGGCGACCTCATCGGTCGCAAGCGGGCCTATGTCCTCGGTCTGCTGGCGTACGCCGCCGGTGCTCTCGCCATGACGCTCGCGCAGAGCCTCACGGCGATCGTCATCTTCTGGGCGATCATCGGCGGGCTCGGGGCATCCCTGCTGCTGCCGGCGATGCAGTCGCTGATCCACGGCAACTTCTCGGGCGCTGCCCAGAAGCAGGCGTACGCGCTGGTCGGCGCGGCGGCCGCCATCGCCGCCGCAGTGGGTCCGCTGCTGGGTGGCTTCGTCACCACCTACCTGTCCTGGCGCGTCGGGTTCGCGCTTGAGGTGGTCATCATCGGCGTCGTCCTGGCCCAGATCGGACTCGTCCGCGACGTCCCGTACACCGGCTCGCGACAGGTCGACGTGGTCGGCGCCGTCCTGTCCGTGCTCGGCATGGGCGGTGTGGTGCTCGGGATCCTGGTGTGGCAGGAGGGCGGCGAGTTCGTCGGCCTGCTCATGGGTATCGGCGCCGTTGCGCTGGTGCTGCTGGCCCGGTGGCTCCGCCGGCGCAAGCGTGAGCAACGCGTCCCGCTGCTGGATCCGGATCTCTTCCGGCACCCGAACTTCACCGCGGGCGTCTCGGGCCAGATGCTGCAGCAGATCACGCTGGGCGGGGCGATGATCGCGCTACCGCTCTTCTTCCAGATGACGCTCGAGTACGACGCCCTGGAGGCCGGGCTGTCGCTGGCTCCTCTGTCGTTGACCATGTTCGTGGCGGCCATGGTGGCCGGCAGACAGGCCGGGAAACGGCGCCCGGCCGCGATCATCCGCTCCGGTTTCCTCCTTGCCAGCGTCGGCATCGGAGTCATCATCCCGTTCGTCCCGCGGGTGGACAGCGGCTGGTACCTGGTGATCCCTCTCGCCATCGTCGGCTGCGGACTCGGACTGCTGGTGTCGCAGCTGAACAACTACACCCTCGCGCCGGTGGAGGAGGAGCGTGTCAGCGAGGCGGCCGGCGTCAACTCGGCGGCCGGCTCCTTCGGGCTGTCGTTCGGCCTCGCCATGGCCGGGGGACTCATGCTCGCCGCACTGTCGGTCAGCTTCACCCAGATGACCGCGAGCAGCGAGGTCATACCGGAACCAGAGCAGCAGCAGATCGCCTCCGCCCTGGAGCACGATGCCGAGGTCATGAGCGACACCGCGCTCGCCGAACAGATCACCGGCCAGCCCCCAGCGGTGGAGGCGGAGGTCGTGGCCATCAACAACGATGCCCGCAACCTCGCGCTGCAGATCGCCCTGCTGGTGCCGTTGCTGGCCGCCCTCGTCGGACTCGGCAACTCCTTCCGCATGCTTCGCCTGCCCGATCAGAAACCGTCGTCCTCGCTCGACGGGATGGACCTCGGCTGAGATCCGGCCTGCCCACCTGTATTGAAGTGTGTCAACATAGATGAATGTCGATACAGACGCCGCCGGCCCCGTCGGCGACTCGCCGGCTCTCCATGCTGGATCGCTGGCTCCCGCTGTGGATCGGCCTGGCGATGGTCGTCGGGTTGATCCTCGGGCGAGGTGTGCCCGGTCTCTCCGACGTGCTGTCGGCGCTCGAGGTCGGCGGCATCTCGGTGCCGATCGCCCTCGGGCTCTTGGTAATGATGTATCCGGTTCTGGCGAAGGTGCGCTACGACAAGGTCGCGGTGGTGACCGGTGACAAGCGGCTTCTCGCGAGCTCGCTGGTCCTGAACTGGCTCGTCGGGCCGGCGCTGATGTTCGCGCTCGCCTGGATCTTCCTCGCCGACCTTCCCGAGTACCGGACCGGGCTGATCATCGTCGGACTGGCACGCTGCATCGCGATGGTGGTGATCTGGAACGACCTCGCGTGCGGCGACCGCGAAGCAGCCGCCGTTCTGGTCGCCGTCAACTCCGTCTTCCAGGTGGTGGCGTTCTCCCTCCTCGGCTGGTTCTACCTGACCGTGCTGCCCGAGTGGCTCGGTCTCGACACGCAGGGCCTCGACGTCTCGGTCGGTCAGATCGCGCTCAACGTCCTGGTGTTCCTCGGGGTGCCGCTCGTCGCCGGCTTCGCCTCACGCTGGATCGCCGAGCGTCGCAAGGGGCGCGACTGGTACGAGGAGCGGTTCCTGCCGCGGGTCGGCCCGTGGGCGTTGTACGGGTTGCTGTTCACGATCGTGCTGCTCTTCGCGCTGCAGGGCGAGGCGGTGACGTCGAACCCGTGGGACGTGGTCCGGATCGCGCTTCCGCTGCTCGTCTACTTCGCGGTGATGTGGGGGGCGGGGATGGTGGCCGGGAAGGCGTACGGCATGGGCTACGCGCGGTCGACCACCCTGGCGTTCACGGCGGCCGGCAACAACTTCGAGCTCGCGATCGCGGTCGCGATCGGCACCTTCGGAGCCGCTTCGGGGCAGGCGCTCGCGGGCGTCGTCGGTCCGCTGATCGAGGTGCCGGTCCTGGTCGGCCTCGTGTACGTCTCGCTGTGGCTGGGACGTCGCTGGTTCCACGTCGACCCCTACGCGACCACCGCGTCGCCCGTCGCCGAGGCGGTCACGCGATGACCACGTCGCACGCGATCGGCAGCGAGGTCGCCGTCACCCTGGCCACCACGCTGAAGGCGCTCGCGGAGCCGTTGCGTCTGCGGATGCTGTCGGCGATCGCGTCCAGTCCGACAGGGGAGTCGTGCGTGTGCGATCTGGCCGACCTCGCCGCGGTCTCTCAACCGACCGTTTCGCACCACCTGAAGGTGTTGAAGGACGTCGGTGTCCTCGTGTCGGAGCGTCGCGGCACGTGGGTCTGGTACCGGGTGGCCGACCCCTTCAAGCCTGCCGTCACCACGCTCCTCGACTCGTTCGCGCCCGCCGCGATCCAGCGCCTCCACCTGCCTGCGCACCGTGAGCTCGAGGACGTCGATGCCGTCCTGGCGAGGCGCGCCGGCGAGCTCGCTGACTCGTACCCGACGGTCGATGCGTCCCTGGTGCTGTCGACGGTTCGCGAGTCGTACACGGCACTCGCTCGTGCCGCGTCGGTGACGCCGCACCTGGTGGCGCTGACCGAGCGGTTCTCTCGCCAACGCCTCGACGACGTGCAGCGGGATCGCGAGACCGCGCGCCCGCAGGTCTTGTTCGTGTGCGTCGCCAACGCCGGTCGATCACAGCTCGCCGCCGCTCTCGTCCGCGCGTATGCGGGCGATCGGGTCGTCGTACGGTCGGCGGGTTCCACGCCCGGGGCCGAGGTCCACCCGGGCGTGACGGAGATGCTCGACGCGCTCGCCCCCGGGGCGGGAGCCGCCTTCCCGAAGCCGCTGACCGACGATGCCGTCCGCGCCGCCGACGTCGTCGTGACGATGGGGTGCGGCGACGTCTGTCCTGTCATCCCCGGCGTCCGCTACGAGGAGTGGCTGGTCGGGGATCCCGCGCTCGCCTCACCGGACGGGCTGGCCGCGATCAGTGGAGAGATCGATCACCGCGTCCGCGCTCTTCTGTCCGACCTCGTTCCCGACCTGACCTTGCCCGCCTCGAAGGAGCTGCCCGATGCCTGAGTCACGCCCACAGGTGCTGTTCGTCTGCGTGCACAACGCCGGCCGCTCGCAGATGGCCGCGGGCTTCCTTGCCGACTTGGCCGGCGACGCGGTGGAGGTCCGGTCCGCCGGATCGATGCCGGCCGAGCAGATCAACCCGATCGCCGTCCAGGCGATGGCGGAGGTCGGCATCGACCTCCGCAGCGAAGTGCCGAAGGTCCTCACCGATCAGGCGGTCGAGGAGTCCGACGTCGTGATCACCATGGGATGCGGTGACACGTGTCCCTACTTCCCGGGCAAGCGCTACGAGGACTGGAAGCTCGACGACCCGGCGGGTCAGGGGATCGACGCCGTCCGCCCGATCCGCGACGGGATCCGCAACCGCGTACGCCTCCTGCTCGACGAGCTCGGTGTCGATCCCGTCGGACCCGCTCACCCCTGAGCGGGCCGACGGGATCGCGCGACGGTCAGCCGCAGCAGCCGCCGGTGTCGCCGGACCGGCCGTGCTCGACACCGGTGGCGAAGCCGACCCCGACGGGAGTGCCGACCTTGAGGGTGAGCAGCTCGGGCTCGGACGGTGCGGTGCCGCAGCAGGCGACCGCGACCTCGTTGCCGTCCGCGTCGAGGGCCAGGTCGGACGAGCAGACTCCGGTCTCCGGCAGGTTGAGCTCGACTGCGTCAGCGGCTGCTCGGTCGCCCGCCAGCGCGGCCGCGATCGAGCGGACCTGCTCGTAGCCCGTCGCCATCAGGAACGTGGGTGCGCGGCCGTACGACTTCATGCCGACGATGTAGAAGCCGTCGTCGGGGTGACTCAGCAGCTTCTCGCCGTGCGGCGGCACCGTGCCGCACGAGTGGAAGTTCGGGTCGATCATCTCGGCGATGCCTGCCGGGCACTCGAGCGCCGGGTCCAGGGCGAGCCGGACCTCGCGGAGCATGTCGAGGTCGGGACGGAAGCCGGTGGCGTTCACGATCGCGTCGACGGGCAGGTCGAGTGCTGCGTCGCGGGAACGGCCGAGGATCCGCACGCCCCGCTCGTCGGACCGGAGCTGGTCGATCTCGACGAAGGTGAGCAGCTGGACGCGACCCGAGTCGACGGCCTCTTTGAGGCGGGTCCCGAGCAGCCCGCGTGCGGGGAGCTCGTCGTCGGTGCCGCCACCGTACAGGCGTCGCGGCGAGCCGCTGCGGATCGCCCAGGTGATCTCGGTGCCAGGCTCGTCCTCGGCGAGCGTCACGAGGCTGAGGAGAGTGTTGGCTGCGGAGTGCCCCATGCCGACCACGAGCGTGTGGCGCCCGGCGAAGCGGGCGCGTTCCTTGCCCAGCGCGTCGGGGAGCGGCCCGGTGACGAAGTCCGTCGCGTCGGTCTCTCCGAGTGCCTGGAGCCCTCCGACGCCGAGCGGATTGGATTCCTCGTAGGTGCCCGAGGCGTCGATGACCGCACGCGCGAGCAGGTCTTCGACCGTGCCGTCTGCCTTGAGGGTGCGGACGCGGTAACCGTGGCGCTCGCGGCCGAGGGTGCGGGTCTTGTCAGGGGTGAGGCGGGAGACGCCGAGAACGCGCGTGCTCGTGCGGATCCGTCCCGCGAGCTCAGGAGTCGCGGCCAGCGGGGCGAGATAGTCGTCGACCAGCTCGCCGCCGGTGGGCAGGCCGTCGAGGTCCGGTGCGGTCCAGCCCGTCGCCTCGAGCAGCCGCTGCGCGGCAGGGTCGATGTCGTACCGCCAGGGCGAGAAGAGTCGGATGTGGCCCCAGGACGCCATCGCCGAGCCGACCTGTTCGCCCGCCTCGACGACGACCGGCTCGAGCCCTCGCTCGAGCAGGTGGGCCGCCGCAGCGAGCCCGACGGGCCCCGCCCCGATGACGAGGGTCGGAAGACTCTCTCGTGCGATGTCGCTCATCACTGCTCCTGGTTGATCGAAGAACTTCAATGCATGGGTACGGCACGAATATATCCACGTTCTTCGATGCGTGGCAAGATGGAGCCATGAGCGCCACGATCTCTCTCGCGATCACTCCGACGGCCGGTGCCTGCTGCGCACCCCTCGCCCGGTCGGCAGTCGACCTCGACACCGCTCGCGACCTCGCGCTGAGGTTCAAAGCACTGGCCGACCCCGCTCGGGTGCAGCTGCTCTCGATCGTGGCAGCGCACGCCGGCGCAGAGGCGTGCGTGTGCGACCTGACCGAGCCGGTCGGGCTGAGCCAGCCGACCGTCAGCCACCACCTCAAGATCCTGGTCGACGCCGGCCTGCTCAGGCGCGAGAAGCGGGGCCGCTGGTCGTACTACTCGCTCGTGCCGGGCGCGCTGTCCGACCTCGGTGCCGCCCTCGACGAGACGGCCGCGCCGAGCTGATCAGGCCAGGAGCGGGCGGCGCGGCATCGTCAGCGGCGCGAGCAGCGTCGCAGCGGCCGCCACCCCGGCGAGGACGAGGAATGCTGCGGGATATCCACCCAGCGCCTCGGCAAGGAGCGCCCCGAGCCACGGTGAGATGGCCACGGCGAACATCAGCGGCGCTGAGAGCACCCCGTTGAGGGCCCCGTACCGGTGCACACCCCACCGGTCGGTCACCGCCGTCGCCTGGATCAGGGTGCACACTCCTCGTGCGGTTCCGGCGAGGAAGGAGACGACCGCCAGCAGCGCGTACGGCCCTGGGACGACCGCGAGGAGGAGGGTCGTCGCGGCCACGGACGCGAGTACGAGGATCGTCCTGGTTCGCACGCCGGTCGCCTCCTCGAGGCGGCGGTAGCCCAACCGTCCGCAGACCTGACCCACGCCTCCGATGCCCAGCACGATCGCGGCCGACTCTGTGCTGAGACCGCGCTCGATCAGCATCGGGACGAGGTTCACCACCCCCGCGTAGATGGCGGCAGCCGCCAGACAGATCGCCGCCGTCAGCGCGATGAACGCGCCCGACCTCCACACGGGCGGACCGTCGGGGTCGGTGGCAGCGCGCGCCGGTTGCCCGACCTCCGGCCACGGCTGCCGCAGGCCCCACCAGTGCAGCGGAACGGTGACCAGGAGGACGGCCGCGAGCACCCCGTACGTCCAGCGCCATCCCTGGGAACCCAGCAGGACCGCCGTCAGAGGAGCGAAGACCGTGCTCGCCAGGCCGGCCACCAGCGTCACCGCCGTCAGGGCTTTCACTCGTGCCGCGCCGCCCCAGTGCGTCAGCGCCGCGAAGGCCGGAGCGTAGAGCGTCGCGGAGCACGCAACGCCGACGACGAGCCACGCGGCGACGAACCACGGCAGGCTCGGGGCTGACGCGACCCCGACGACCGCGACCACGCCGAGCCCAGAGCCCGCCGTCATGACCCACCGTGGACCGCGGCGATCGATGCTGCGACCGACGGCGACGCCGACCAGACCGGCCACCACCTGGCTCACGGAGAAGGCGGCGACGACGGCGCTCCTCGGCCACCCGGTGTCAGCGACCAGCTCCGACAGGACGACCGGGAAGGCGTAGTAGAGGACTCCCCAGCTCACGATCTCCGTCACGCAGAGGACGGCCGTGACTCGTCGGAGCGCGCCACCCTGCAGCGCCCTGTCGTCGACCGCCTGCCCCGTCATCCGACCTCCGTCACGAGAGCCAGCCACGAGCGTACATCGAGAGACGTCAATGGGTTTCCGGTGGCGGCTACTGCGCCTGCAGGACGTCGTACCCGAGCACCAAGGTGCCGCGGCTGGTCGTTCCCGACGCGGTGACTCTGAGGGGCCGGGGCGCCGGAAGGTCCCGGAACAGTCGCTTGCCGGTGCCGAGGAGCAGGGGATGCACGAACAGGCGGACCTGGTCGACGAGGTCGAGGAGCATCAGCTCGTGCACGAGCGCGCCGCTGCCGAGTACGGCGATGTCACCGTCGCCGCTGGACTTGAGCGCGACGACAGCCTGCTCGAGCTCTCCGTCGAGGACCTCGGCGCCGTCCCATTCGAGGTGGGTCAGGGTGCGCGTCGCGACGTACTTCGGTGTCCGGTTCAGCTGGCGCGCCATGGGGTTGTCCTCAGGCTGGAACGGCCAGAACGCCGCCATCTTCTCGTAGGTTCGCCGTCCGAAGAGGTAGGCGGTGGTCTGGCTCGGGCCGCCGGCGGCGACGGCCTCGTGGATGGCATCGGCGTAGGGCGCTCCCCATCCCCCGTGGACGAAGCCGCCGTCGGTGTCCTCGTCCGGGGACCCCAGACCCTGCATGACACCGTCGACGGTCAGGAACTCGATGACGACCAGTTTTCGCATGTCTTGGATGCTGCACGTTCCTGGTCACGTGTGGCTTGAAGGAAATTGACCGGCGATACTCCGCACATGGAGGGCGGACACAGGATCGACCTCGTACGCCACCGTGTCTCCCCGGCTCTGGACGGCCTGGTCGCCGGCGTGGTGGGCTTGTCCGAGCGTGCTCCGGGTGTCGTACGCCGCCGTCAGCCGGCGGGCACACTCCTGCCTCTCGTGTTCTCCTTCGGCAACCCGCTGACGATCGGACCTGTGGCAGACGCCGCCGGCGCTGCCTCGTACGAGTCCTTCCTCGCCGGGCTCTCGTCGAGCCCTGCGACGACGCAGTTCGAGGATGGCCAGGACTGTGTGCAGGTCTACCTGACCCCGATCGGTGCTCGCCGGATCCTGGGTGTGCCGGGCAGCCAGGTGGCCGGCAGGGTGCTTGCCGTCCGCGACGTCGGACCGCGCACGGACGGCTACCTCACCGAGCGGCTTCGTGGCGCGACGACGTGGACAGAGCGGTTCGACCTCGTCGAGCGCGTGCTGCTCCAGCAGCTGGAGCGGGAGGTCGGTGCCCCGGCGTGGGTCGGCTGGATGTGGAGCCAGATCGCGCAGAGCGGCGGGCGTGTGCGGATCCGCGATCTTGTCGACCGCACGGGCTGGAGCCATCGCTACGTCACGACCGTATTCGCCGAGGAGATCGGCCTCACCCCCAAGCGGGCGGCCGGAATCGTACGCTTCGAGCGAGCGGCGGCCGATCTCGGTCGGTTCCCGCTTGCCGAGATCGCGGCGCGGCGCGGCTACGCCGACCAGAGTCATCTCGCTCGTGACGTCGCCCGCTACGCCGGTGAGACCCCGAGCGAGCTCGCCGCCGCGCAGCGCCCGACGGCGTGGACTGCTCTCGGGCCGCTCGCCCGGACTCGGCGATGAGTCCCGCCGAGCTCTGCAGTCGGTACAGGGCAGGACCGACCACAGACTCGAGGAGCGCCATGACTGCTGTCTACACATTCGACGTCTTCTGCACCCTTGACGGGTTCGGCTCCTACGGCGCCGACGGTGACTGGGGCGGCTTCTGGGGCAAGCAGGGCCCGGAGTTTCTCGACCGGCGCCTCGCCCAGTACGAGGCCGAGCAGCGGATGGTCCTGGGAGCCGCCACCTATCGGGAGTTCTTGGAGTACCTGGGCCCGAGCTCCGACGAGCCAGACCCGGGCGACCCCATCAACAGCCGAATGAAGCAGCTTCCGACGACCGTGGTGTCGACCACGCTGGAAGAGCCGCTCGACTGGTCCAACGCGACGCTCGCCAGCGGCGACGCCGTCGACGTCGTCGCGCGGCTCAAGGAGGAGTCCGACGTGCCGCTGCGCTCGCACGGCAGCCTGTCGATGAACAGGTCGCTGATGGCAGCGGGTCTGGTCGACCGCGTCCAGGTGACGGTCTTCCCCGTGATCAGCGGTCAGACCGGCGAGGCCCCGATCTTCGCGGGCGCCGCCGACTTCGACCTCGAGCTGCTCGAGAGTCTCACGCTCGACGGGCACACCCAAGAGCTCACCTACCGGCCCACACTGCACCGCTGAGTGCCCGCTCCAGCCCGGCGTGAAACGACGTTCCACCAAAGGGAACGCGGTTTGGCGTACCCGCGAGTAGTACGTACCGTCGGCCATGGGCCCGCGAAGGGCGCGCCCAGCAGCACGAGGAGTGTCATGGAGAAGATCGGTGTCGTCGGTGCGGGCCTCATGGGAGCAGGCATCGCGGAGGTGTGTGCGCGCGCAGGCGCTCAGGTGATCGCGGTCGAGTCGTCGCCCGAGCGGGTCGAGGCCGGGCTGGCACGGATCACGAAGTCCCTCGAGCGCGCGGAGTCGCGCGGCCGGATCGAGAGCGCCGCCGCCGTCCTCGAGCGCATCGCGGTCGTCGACGACCTCGAGGCGCTCCGCGACCGTGATCTCGTGATCGAGGCGATCGTCGAGGACGAGGCCACCAAGGTCGCGCTGTTCAAGCAGCTGGACGAGCTGGTCGAGTCGCCTGACGCCATCCTCGCCTCCAACACCTCGTCGATCCCGATCATGAAGCTCGCGGTCGTGACCAAGCGTCCCGACAAGGTGCTCGGCATCCACTTCTTCAACCCCGTCCCGGTGCTCTCGCTCGTCGAGCTCGTGCCGAGCCTGCTGACCAGCGAGAAGACGACCCTCGAGGCGCGCACGTTCGTCGAGGGGGCGCTCGGCAAGCACGCGATCCTCAGCCAGGACCGCGCGGGCTTCGTCGTCAACGCGCTGCTGATCCCGTTCGTGCTCTCGGCGATCCGGATGCTCGAGTCGGGCTTCGCGACCGCCGAGGACATCGACGAGGGCCTTGTCCGTGGGGCCGCGCACCCGCAGGGGCCGCTCGCGCTCGCCGACCTCATCGGGCTCGACACCACGAAGGCCGTGGCCGAGTCGCTGTACGAGGAGTTCAAGGAGCCGCTGTACGCGTCGCCGCCGCTGCTCGCCCGCATGGTCGACGCCGGCCTGCTGGGACGCAAGACCGGCCGCGGCTTCTACACGTACGAGTGATTCTCATTCACTGAGAACACCTCTTGGGTTGCGGTGTGACCACCCTCACTCTGGCGGGGTGCCTGTGGCGAGGACCACAGGCCACCACGTCGGGAGGGTTCTCATGTCAGTCGCTGCTCGAGCCGGCCGTTCGCGGCTGCCGGTCTATCTGCTCTGCTGGATCTGCCTGATCGCAGACGGGTACGACCTGATGTCGTACGGCGCCACCCTGCCGGCCCTGATCGGCGGCGAGCCGTTCCATCTCACGGTCGCGCGGGCCGGCCACATCGGGAGCCTGGCCCTGGCCGGCATGCTCGCCGGATCGTTGACCGCCGGGACCCTGACCGACCGCGTCGGGCGCCGCCGGATCTTCATCGCCAGCGTGACGGTGTTCTCCGTCGGCATGCTGCTCACCGCGCTCGCCCCCACGGTCGAGATGTTCGTGGCGTTCCGCGTGCTGACCTGCTTCGGCGTCGGAGGCCTCCTCCCCACGGCGGTGGCGCTGGCGAGCGAGTTCGCCAGCCCCGAGACGCGCTCCCGCACCCTCGGGTTCGTGCTGACCGGTCCGCCGCTCGGCATGGTCGCCGCCGCCTTCCTCGCCTCCCGCGTGGTGGAGGAGCACGGCTTCCGCCCGGTCTACGCTGCTGCCGGCGTGATCCTCCTGGTCGTGCCGCTGCTGGTGCGCTATCTCCCGGAGTCGCCGAGCTTCCTCGCGGCACGCGGCGACGCGGCCTCTGCCACGCTCGTCCGCACCACCTACGGACTGCCGGTCCCGGCGCAGCCTGCCGTGGCCGCGACCGGTCCCGCCTCGACGGTCGGAAGTCCGGTGGCGGCCCTTCTGCGCGGGCGGCTGCTGGTGCCGACGCTGCTGATCTGGGGCACCACGTTCTTCAGCCTCCTCACCGTCTTCGGCATCACGACGTGGCTGCCCCAGGTGATGGCGAAGTCCGGGTACGGCCTCGGGTCGTCGATCACCTTCCTGCTCGTCTACTGCCTCGGCGCCGTGATCGGCACGCTCATCGCGGCGTCGCTCGCCGATCGCTTCGGGCCCAAGCCGCTGGTCATCGTCGGCTACGTCTGCGCCGCGGTCGCGCTGCTCGCGGTGGCGACCGAGCCGGCGACCGGCGCGCTCGTCGTCCTGGTGCTCCTCGCCGGGTTCGGCGGGTTCGGCACGCAGAACATCCTCAACGACTTCATCGCGCGCTTCTACCCCGCGAGCATGCGCGCCAGCGGTCTCGGATGGGCTCTCGGTGTCGGTCGCCTCGGAGCGATCGTGGGTCCGACCTTCGGTGCCTGGGTGGTCTCGGGCAAGGACCCGCTGGCCGCTACCGCGACGGCCTTCGCCGTGACGGCGGTGCTCGGCGCCGTGGTGATGGCGCTCGTGCCCCGCGCGGCGCGCGCAGACGCGTACACCCCGAGCACCACGAACGAGGTCGCCGAGGAGGTGGCGCGATGACCGTGCGCCACGGTCTGGAGGACGTCCCCTCCGACGTCGACGTGGTCATCGCGGGCGGCGGACCCAGCGGGCTCTTCCTCGCCGCGGACCTCGAGGCGTACGGCGTGAGCAGCGTGGTCGTCGAGCCTCGCGCCGAGCTCGACTGGCTGCACCCGCGAGCCAAGACGACGAACGCGCGCACGATGACGCACCTGCGGCGCCTCGGTCTCGCCGACCGCCTCCGAGCGGCTGCGCCGATCCCTGTCGAGTACGCCGACAGCGTCGCCTTCTGCACGTCGCTGGTCGGGCACGAGCTCACGCGGTTCCACGAGGCGTTCCAGCTCGTCGCCGACCGCTACGCGCTGCAGCCCGAGAGCGGCCAGCAGGTCGCGCAGCCGGTCGTCGAACAGGTCCTCCGCGACCACGTCGCGAGTCGGGCGGACGCGCACCTCGTCCTGGGCGCGGAGCTCGTCGACGTCGACCTCTCCGACCCGGATCAGGTCGTCGCGGTCGTGGCGTCCGGTGAAAGCGTGCGGCAGGTCCGTGGTCGCTACCTCGTCGGCGCGGACGGTGTGTCCTCACGCGTGCGCAAGTCGCTCGGGATCCGCCTCGAGGGAAGCTCGGCGGGGAAGTCGAACCTCGGCCTGCTGTTTCGTTCGGAGGCCCTCGGCGCCGTCGTACGCCACGACCCGGCGGTGCAGTACTGGGTCGTCGGGCGCCGCTACGCGGGCATGGTCGGCCCGATGGACCTGGACGGGACGTGGTGGGCGATCGTGCAGGGGTACGACCCAGGACGTCCGGAGTTCGCCGACGTCGCACGCGAGGAGATCCTCCGGGAGCTGATCGGCGCCGACGTCGACATCCACGTGGAGGCGGAGGACCCGTGGACGGCACGGATGCTGCTGGCGCCGCGCTACCGCTCCGACCGCTGCTTCCTGGTGGGAGACGCCGCCCATGCCAACCCGCCGTGGGGTGGGCACGGGTTCAACACCTGCATCGGGGACGCGGCGAACCTCGCGTGGAAGCTCGCGGCCGACCTGCACGGGTGGGGCGGCCGTAGCCTGCTCGACTCGTACGAGGCAGAGCGCCGACCGGTCGCCCGACGGACGATCGACGACGCGGCGGCCAACGGCACCGTGCTCGCCGACGACTACATCGAGGACCTGCTCGACCAGGACGGTCCGGAGGGCGACGCCGTGCGGGCGGAGACCGCCCGCTCGCTGGTCGCGGCGAAGACCTCGGAGTTCCTCTCGCTCGGACTGGTCCTCGGCTACAGCTACGAGAGCTCTCCGCTCGTGACGCCCTCGGGCTCCTCGTGTCCGGCACCGGATCCGGTGCGCTACGAGCCGACGGCCGCGCCCGGTGCGCTTCTCCCGCACGCGTGGCTCGATGACGACGTGTCGCTGTACGACGCGCTGGGGCGCGGATTCACGGTGCTGGTCGACGGGGACGGGCCTGCCGTCGACACCTCTGCGGCGGCCGCGGTCGCCGACCGCCTCGGCATCCCGTTGACGGTCCGCACGGTGACCGCCACCGGTGGGTCGTTCACGGCCGGCTGGGAGGCGCCCAGCGTGCTCGTCCGTCCCGACCAGCACGTCGCGTGGCGCGGCGACGGCGGTGCCGCGCTCGCGGTCGCGCTGGAGCGGGCCAGCGGCCGTGGGGCATCGTCAGGTGCTGTCGACGGGATCGGTCGTCGTGGTGTCGGGGCGGCCCTCCGCGCGGGGAGCGCCCAGCGCACGTGAGATCGCGCGACACGCGGCCCGTACCGCAGGCACGAGGTGACGTGCCGACACCGACCCGTCCGACACCACGACCGACAGGGCCGCGGTGCAGCGGTCGCGTCCGTCCCACACGGGACCCGCGACGGCGAGCACGGGCCTGGGAGACCCACGGTGGAGCTCCGCGACGCCGTCACGGCGCACCTCGGCCAAGGTCGACCGCAGAGCGGTCACGTCGACCGGCTCGCCCTCGGGCTGGCGGGTGAGGCGGCGGTGAAGCAGACGTTCCTGCGTCTCGACGTCGGCGTGCGCGAGCAGCACCAGACCGACGCCGGTGGAGTGCAGCGGCATCCGACCGCCGACCCGGTAGTGGATCGGCTCGGCGTCGCGGAACGACAACCGCTCGACGAGCACCGCCTCGTCGTCCTCGCGCACCGCGAGGAGCACGTGCTGCCGCGTCGCGTCGGCGAGGTCACCGAGGTACGGCATCGCGATCTCGCGCAACCCGTGGCCGCGCGGCGCCAACGAGGCGATCTCGAGGAGGCCGAGCCCCACCGTGTAGCGGCCGTCGGGCCGACGCTCCAGTGCGCCCCAGGCGACGAGCCGCGCGACGAGCCGGTACGTCGTGCTGAGCGGCACACCGCTGGCACGGCTGAGGTCGGCCGCGGAGAGGACGGGCTCGGCGTCGCTGAACGCGTGGAGCAGGGCGAACGCCCTGTCGACGACCGGTTCGCCCTGGACCGGCTTGCCGCCCGCACGGTCGGTGGACAACGACCTCTCTCGCCTTCTCCTACGGTGGGACGGCGGACGTGGACCGCCGTCGTACACGTCGAACGCTACAGGCGGCGCGGAGGTGTGGCCCGTGGGTGAGACGACGATCGAGCGCGACCTGAGGTACGCGGAGCGGCCGACGGGGTCGCTCCTTCTCGACCTGTACAGGCCGGCTCGGGACGGTGCGGTGCCGGTGGTGGTCTGGCTGCACGGCGGCGGGTGGTTCGCGGGCGACCGGGCGTTGGCGCCGGACCTGCGGCGCTACTTCGCCTCGCGCGGGATCGCGATGGCGTCGATCGAGTACCGCCTGTCCGGCCAGGCCCTGTGGCCCGCACAGCTGCACGACGTCCGCGACGCGGTCCGGTTCCTGCGGGCAGCAGCGGGAGACCTCGGTCTGCGCCCGGACCGTATCGGCCTCTGGGGAGGGTCGGCCGGAGCGCACCTGGCAGCGATCGCCGGGCTCGCCGGTCGCGAACGACACCTCGACGGCGAACCCGGCACGGGAGACGCGTCGGTGACGGCCGTCGCCGCTTCGTACCCGCCGGTCGACCTCGAGCAGCGGCACGTGCCGGCCGGCGCGCCTCTCGGTCCACCCGGCGCGGCCGGCCCGCGGGACTCGCCCGAGGCGCGGCTGATCGGTGGCACGCCGGACGAGCAGCCCGAGCGTGCCCGGGACGCGACCGTGCTGACCTGGGTGACGTCGCAGGCACCCGCGTTCCAGATCTCCCACGGCACCGGGGACCGCCTGGTCCCCGCCCGGCACAGCGAGCTGCTGCACGCGGCGCTGGTCGAGGCCGGCATCGAGTCCGACCTCTTCTTGGTCGACGGCTTCGGCCACGGGTTCCTCAACCCGCCAGGACGCGCGGACGTCCCCGCAGTGATGGACGACGGTCGGCTCGCGACCGAGCAGCCCGCGCCGGCCCTGCACCGTACGAGCGCTTCCGCCGGCGACGAGCCGTCGACCTTCGGGTTCGACGACGTCGGCGACTTCTTCACCCGCCACCTGTTCGAAGGAGAACCATGAGCACGCACGACCTGGAGTCGATCCACCGGCTCGCACCCGTGATGGATGCCCTGCCCGGGGAGCCGGTGCCGTACTACCTGTCCAGCGGTGAGGGCCGACGGTACGAGCTCGGCGGACAGCTGTGGACAGTGGTCGCGCGTGCCCGAGACACCGGCGGCGCCTTCGACGCCGCGTACCTGCTCGGACCGCGCGGTGCTTCGGCGCCGTTCCACAGCCTCGCCGAGCACCAGCGTTCGTACTTCGTCTTCGAGGGCTCGGCGCAGTTCTGGCTGCCGGGAGAGAGCCGTGTCCTGTCGACCGGCGACTCGATCCACGTCCCGCCGGGCGTCCCGGTCGCGTACCGGCTGCTCGGCCACATGACCCGGCTCCTGATGTGGTCGGCTCCTGGCGGAGCGCTCGACCTGCTGCTCGACGAGGACGCGGCGGTCGACCGTCACGTGTACGCGGCGTCGGCAGAGGGGCGGCCGTCGAGCGACCCGTGGGCCCGGGGCGCTCAGGTGCACGACGTCGCGCTCGCCGACCCGCGCGACGCCGAGGACGAGGACCTGCCGAAGGGGGTCGAGCCCTACTTCCTGCGCGCCCACGGGGGTGACCGCCGGGAGTGGCCCGACGCGATGAACGCGTTCTCCGCGCGCGGGCGCAACACCGGCGGCCGGTACTTCGCGGTGACGACGCTCGGCGCCCGGCAGCCGTACATCGTGCGGCACTTCCACCGCCAGCACACCGAGAACTTCTTCTGTCTGTCCGGGCGGATCTGGCTGTGGGTCAACGGCGAGGAGGTCCTGCTCACGCCAGGCGACTTCCTGCACGCGCCGGCCGGCACGATCCACTCGTTCGCGTTCACCGGGCACAACACCCGCATGCTGGGTCTGCTGACGACCGACGTGTTCGAACCGTTCTTCGACCTGACGGGTGACGCGACCGGCGACCACGTCTACAGCGAGGGGCTCATCGACCCGTCGGTGATGATCGGGCGTCTGCAGACGCTCAGCGACCTCGACCTCGTCATGGCCGGTCCGCCGCCTCCGCCACCCGCCGGACTCTGACCGCGCCGCGGGCGCGCCTCACTCCTGGCGTGCCTGCCACTGGCGCACCCACGCGCGGGCGTAGTCGTTGCCGTGCGGGGTGCGCATCACGGTGTGGATGTGGAACGGCTGCGGCACGTCGTAGTCCAGGAACACTCCGCAGTGGTGGTCGAGCTCCACGATGACGACGGGGGACTGGATCCGGAAGTAGAAGACGTCCCCGGGCTTCCAGCCGCCGATCCACGAGAACGTGGTCTCGTCGAGGTGGGCGCCGATCTCGCGCATCCGGGCACGACGCGGACCCTCCGGGAGCAGGGCGACGAAGTCCTCGACGAGGGCGAGCACCAAGGCCTGCGCGTGCGTGGGCAGCCGTGCGACAGCCACCCCCTCGACCGGGATGACGCGGTTGTCCTGGAAGGCGCCGGCGAGGTGGCGTTCGTCGCCGGGGTGCACGCGGCCCTCGGGCATCGCCGGGTCGACCATCTCGTCGTACGTGATCGCCTCGGCACGCAGGTCGTCGGGCAACGACGCCATCAGTCGCGTGGCGAGATCGACACGGTGGGCGAAGGGGCGACCGCCGCCGGCGTACGGACCTGTGTCGATCTGGTCGGGCTCGGCGCCGAGGAAGACCGGGCTGAGCGACATCCGCCCGTCGACGACGAGGCAGTTGAGAGCGGCGTGGTGGCCGAACAGCTGCCATCCCCAGGGCGCTCGGAGGTCGGGTGTGCCGTAGAGCGCGATGTTGTAGCTGTACGCGTTGAGCAGCGACTCGAGGCCGACGACCTCGCCGAGGAAGCCGTTGATGAGCATCATCCGATGGGCGAGCGCGTATCCCTGCGGGCTCAGGGACGACTCCACGAGGGCGAGCGCCGCGTCCCGCACGGGATCGTCGCACTGGTCGAGCCGCAGGCCGGTGTCGAACTGCATGAACTCCGGGTTGGCCCAGGTCTGCCACTCGACGGCGTCGACCGCGTGCGTGAGACGGTCGCGAGCACCGTCCTCGACGACGCCGAGCAGGCGCTCGGCGGCCTCGACCATCGCCGCGACCGGTGCCTCCTCGCCCGGTTCGGCCGGCGTCAGCGGATAGAGGCCTGCGCGGAGGGTGCCGTCCTCGGTGACGCCCACGAAGTCGTTCTCGTAGAGCGGTGTCCAGCCCTTGATGAGGTCACCGGTGAAGACGTCCTCACGCGCGGCGTCGCGATATCCGTAGGGGTCCATGCCGCGGATGTCGGCGAGCCGCGGGTGGTCGTGGGGGAAGAGGAAGGCTCGGAAGGCGCTCGGGTCGGACATCGGTGCTCCTCGCGGGTCGTCGGGGCCGCCGGTCATCGCGGTGCGTCGTGGTGGGCGTCGACAGCGGCGCGGACGCGGTCGAGGTCGCCCGAGGCGATCGCCTCGACCAGCTCGACGTGGACCTGCAGGCGCCCTGCTCGGTAGGCGCCGCCGTCGGCCGCGTCGTCGTGGTGGGCGGACGACGACGAGAGCTGCCCGAGCGTCCCGACGTAGACGGCACGTGCCATGGCGTTGGGGCAGATCGCGGCGATCCGCTCGTGCAGCGCCCAGTTGGCGCGCATGAAGGCCGACCAGTCCTCTGCCGTACGCATCGGCTCGAGGAGGCGACGCAGGTCGCGGACGTCCTCGTCGCTGCGGCAACGCGCGGCGCCGGTGTCGATCAGCGGCTCGAGATGGTCGCGCAGCTCGATGGCGTCGACGATGGCCGACGGATCCTCACTGACGGTCAGCAGTGTACGGCGGAGGCGTACGACCGGGCCGTGGTCGGCGACGAACATGCCGCCGCCGCGTCCTGGCTTGATGTGGACGATGCCGCGCTCGCGGAGGAGCCTCACGGCCTCGCTGACGGTCGGCTTCGAGAAGCCGCTCTCGGCCCGGAGGTCGTCGAGAGTGCCGAGCGCGTCGCCGGGAAGGAGGCCGTCGTCGCGGATCCGGCGCTCGAGCGCGTCGGCGAGGTGCTCCGCGCGGCTCCGCGGGACGGCGAGCCTGTCGTGGGTCATGAGACAGGTATAGCAGAAAAGACCTAATTGGTATATACCTTTTATGAGCGGCTCGACCGGGCTGCCTGACGAGGAGGAGCGAACCGATGGGTGAACGACTGGTGGGGGTGCGTGAGCGCGCAGGCGCCGTGCAGGTCGGGCTGCTCGGAGCGGACGGGCGTACGGTGACGGTCCTTGCCGGCCTCGAGGCGTTCTGGGACGACCCGGCAGCGCTGATGGCGTCCGGTCCCGGGGCGGACGCACCCGTGCTCGACCTCGCCGATGTCGAGCTGGTCCCACCGGTCCTGCCGGGTGCCCGCGTGATCTGCATCGGGCTCAACTACCTCAAGCACGTCGCCGAGGGGTCGTTCAGCGGGGAGGCCCTCCCGGACCACCCGACGCTCTTCGCGCGCTGGCCGGCCTCGCTCACAGTCGGAGGAGCCGCAGTGCCGGTGCCGTCGAACGAGGAAGGGCTGGACTGGGAGGGCGAGGTCGTGGCCTGGGTCGGGTCGCGGCTCGTCGACGCCACGCCCGACGAGGCCCTGGCGGCGGTGGTCGGCTACTCGACGTTCAACGACCTCACCTCACGTCGCGCCCAGAAGCTCACCTCGCAGTGGATCCTCGGCAAGAACGGCGACCGGTCGGGCCCGCTCGGCCCGCTCGTCCCTGCGGCGGAGGTCGGCGACCTGCGCGACGGGCTGCGCGTCGAGACCCGTGTCAACGGCGAGGTCGTGCAGGAGGGGCGCACGGACGAGATGGTCTACACCGTCGGCGACACACTTTCGCTGATCTCGCACACGTTCACGCTCAACCCGGGTGACCTCCTGGCGACGGGCACGCCGTCCGGCGTCGGCTACTCGCGCACGCCGCCGTGGTTGCTGCAGCCGGGTGACGTCGTCGAGGTCGAGGTCGAACGGCTCGGGGTGCTGAGCAACCCGATCGTCGACAACGTCGCGCGGCGTGCGACGTAATGTCGAGACATGAACAACATCGTCGCCCGTGTCACCGGTCCCTCCGCCGTCTCCGTCGTCGAGGAGCCGCGGCCGGACGAGATCCCGCCCGGACGGGTCGAGGTGGAGATCACCTACTGCGGTGTCTGTGCCACGGACACGCACAACTACACGTCCGGAGGAGCGATCCCCGCATCGGTGTTCGGCCACGAGTGGACCGGCACGATCGCCCGGGTCGGCCACGACGTGACGTCGGTCGAGCCCGGCCAGCGGGTCGTCGCGAGCGTCGGGGCAGCCTGCGGATCGTGCGCGATGTGCGTCGCCGGACACCCTGAGCACTGCGACACCGTGTTCGCCGAGGCCAACGGGGTGACCCCCGACAGCCCGACGCACGGCGCCTTCGCCAGGAGCCTGGTCGTCGACGCACGCCGGGTGATGCCGGTCGTCGACGGCCTCACCGACGTCCAGGCGGCGCTCGTCGAGCCCACCGCGGTGACCTTCCACGCCGTCAAGCGCACCCGGCAGCCGTTCGGCGCCGTGGTCGTCGTCCAGGGGGCGGGCCCCATCGGTCTGCTCGCAGCGCAGCACGCGCGCCACGCCGGCGCCGGCCGCCTCGTCGTGATCGAGCCGAACGAGCAGCGCCGCGCCTCGGCGACCGCGCTCGGGTTCACCGAGGTCTTCGCGCCGGGCGACGACGTGCAGTCCCACCTCCTCGAGATCACCGGCGGACTGGGTGCCGACGTCCTGTACGAGTGCACCGGGGCCGCGGCGCTCCTCCAGTCGTCGGCCGAGATGGTGCGCCGAGGCGGCACGCTCTCCCTGCTGGGCTTCCCCATGACGGACTCGACCGTGAGCTACGGCGACTGGCAGGTCCGCGAGCTGACCGTCATCGGTTCGCTCGCCTACAACCACGAGGACTTCCTCGGTGCGATGCGCGCGATCGCCGACGGATCGGTCGACGTCGACGTCCTCCACACCGGCACGGTGGGGCTCGACGACCTGGGCGCGCTGATGGACGAGCTCGACTCCGGCCGTACGGCTCACGCGAAGGTGCTGGTCGACCCGTCGCGGTGACCGGTCATCCCCAGCGCGAGGCGAACCAGGGCTGGTGCAGGTCGAGGTAGCGGACGTCGGCCATCGCCGACTCCATCTGCTCCCGCATCGCTGCCGGCATCTCCTCCTGCTCGCCGCGCCGTGCCGACGCCTCGTCCGTGAAGGCGACCGTCTCGGTGAACGTGCCGTCGTCGGCGATGGCGAGAGTGGCGCCGATGATGTCGGGTCGGGCCTCGTGCATCTGCTGGGTGTCGGTCATCATCGCCTTCAGCCGGTCGGCATCGACGGCGCGTCCCTGGATCACCTGCACGAACCCGGCCTCGTCCGACCCGCCGTCGAGCGCGAGGGTCACGTCCGTGCAGTCGTGGAACTCAGGCTCGGCGTCGAAGAGCTCTCGGGTGCGCTCCCACCACGCGCTCTGCTCCCGGCTGTCGGAGTTGCTGCGGGCCTTCTCCTCCGACTCGAACCTCACCACCCCGACGAACATGCCGTCGTCGGTGAAGCCGTACGTGCCGCCGAGCCAGCCGACGACGTCGGGCGCGCGCTCCGTCCGCCACTGCTCCATCGCAGCCCGCATCTCGTCCTGGCGGGTGCACGGACCCTGGATGACCTGGATGAACATGGCGCTCCCCTTCGTCGGACGGGGGACCACTCGACGCTACGCGGGTGCCGTCGGCGTGGGAAGGCCGATTGTCCGGCGACGGGCGTGCTCAGAGCTCGTCGATCTGCAGCGGGCGACGGCGTGCGGCGGACACGACCATGCCGGTGCCGACCAGCATGAGGACCAGCGCAGGGTACGCGGCGGGCGGAGGCGACTCCCCGAACGCGATCGCGGCGGCGATCACCGCGAGCGGCACGGTGAGGAGCTGGGTGAGGGAGACGAAGCTCGGGCGCACCGAGCGGACCACGAGGTTGAAGATCGAGTGGCCGAGCAGCTGCGCGAGGACGGTGAGTGCAGCGAGCTGGATCCACGCCCGCGGCGGGAACCCCCACAACGGCGCACCCGCGAGGAGCGCGGCGCCGAGAAGGGTCGCTGCACAGATGCCGTAGCAGGTGGTCGTGTACGCGGTGACGCCCACGGACTGTCGCACGATGCCGCCCGCGACGATGTACGCACCGCCGGCCGCACCGGCCAGGATGGCAAGGAGATTGCCGAGGACCGCCTCGGTCGACACGGCTGCGTCGATCCCGGTGACGAGCAGGACGCCGGCGAGAGCCACGAAGGTTCCGAGCCAGGCGACGAGCGTCAGGCGTTCCCCGAGGATCCGCGAGAACAGCGCGGCCCACACGGCCTGCGTGCACACGAGCGCTGCGGCTGACGCGACCGACGTGTGGTCGAGGCTCGCCGCCATGCTTCCGAAGTGGGTCGCGAGCATGACGGCGGCGAAGGCGATCAGCAGGAGGCGGCGTCCCCGCAACGTCGCGATCTCGCGCCGTGATCTGAGCGCTGCCCACGGGACCAGGACCACCAGCGCCAGGGCGTTGCGCCAGAAGGCGATCGCCAGCGCCGGCGCCGCGATCGCCGCCATCAACGGAGGCGCCGACGACGCACACAGGACTCCGAACAGCAGGATCCCGGTGTCGCGCGTCGGCGGCGGCCCGTGGGCGAACGGTGTCGTCTGCGGCACCGTCACAGACCGAGCTGGTTCGGCAGCCAGAGCACGACGTCCGGGACGAACGTCACGATCATCAGGATCACCCCGAGGGGGACGAGGAACGGGGCCACCCCGCTGAAGACGGTCGAGACCGGCATCTTGGTCACCGAGCTCAGCACGAAGAGCACACCGCCGATCGGCGGCGTCAGCAGCCCGATCATGAGGTTCAGCACGACGATCACGCCGAAGTGGACCGGATCGACCCCGAGCTGCATCGCGACGGGCAGCAGGACCGGGACGGCGATGACCAGCGCCGACGTCGGCTCGATGATCGCCCCGAGGAACAGCAGGAGAACGTTCACGAGCAGGAGGAAGACGACCTTGCTGTCGGTGAGCTCGAGAACCGCCGTGGCGATCTCCGTCGGCACCTGCTCGCGCGCCATGATCCAGCCGAACAACGACGACGCCGCGAGGATGATCATGATCGAGGCCGTGGTGACGGCGGTGTCCGCGAAGACCCTGGGCAGGTCCCGCAACCGCAGCGTCCGGTAGGCGAAGCCGAGCAGCAGCATGTAGACGGCGCCGACGGCGGCGGCCTCCGTCGGGGTGAAGAGGCCGTTGAGGATCCCGCCCAGGATGACGATCGGTGTCAGCAGCGCACCGACCCCGGCCAGCGACGTACGCCGGACCTCCCGCCAGCTGAACGCCTGGTTGCGGAGGTCCTCACGATGGCGTGCCCACACGAACACGTACGCGGCCAGGGCCAGGCAGATCAGCAGCGCGGGGACGACCGACGCGGCGAACAGCGCGCTCGTGGAGACCAGCGCCACCGACGCGTACACGACGGCGGGGATGCTCGGCGGCATCATCGGGCCGATGACCGACGAGGCCCCCGTGATGCCGACGGCGAACTTGCGCGGATAGCCGTGCTTGATCATCTGCGGCACCTCGATGGAGCCCACGCCGGCAGCATCGGCGAGCGCCGAGCCGTTCATCCAGGAGAACCCGAGGCTGACGCCGATGTTGACGTAGCCGAGCGACCCGCGCCGCCGTCCGATCAGCGCCAGCACCAGGGCGAACATGCGCTCGGCGATCCCGGCGCGTGTCGCGAGGAAGCCGACGAGGATGAACAGCGGCACGGCGAGCAACGGCCAGCTGTTCACGCCGCCGGTGGCGGCCCTCATCGCGAAGCCCAGCGACATGTCGTGCGACCACATGTAGAGCAGCGACGGTCCGAGCAGCGCGAAGGCGATCGGGACACGGAGGACGATCGCCACGACGATCGCGATCATCAGGGCGAGGACGCTCACGGCTTCGTCCCTTCGGCGAGCGACTCGGCGAGCGGCTCCCCGGCGACCCGCACCGTGTGGCCCGTGGGTCGAACCACGATCAGCATCAGCGCGCGGACGCCGGTCAGCACCATCCCGATGGTCGGGATCACGTACACCCAGGTCATCGGGATGCCTGCGGCAGGCGACTTGATCGGGGAGTCCGACGTCACGAGGGTCCAGCCCTCGTACGCGAACGACAGGCTCGTCGCCGCCACCACGAGGAGCGAGAACACCCGCACGACGATCCTCCCGATGCGGGGAAGGACGTTGTCGACCACGTCGAGCGCGATGTGCTCGTCGCGCCCCATGAGGTAGCCGGCGAGGCCGAAGGCCAGCCAGATCAACGAGAACTTCGCGAGCTCGCCAGTCCACACCTCGCTGGGGATCGGGGTGAAGCGGGCGAGGACCTGCATCATCACGAGCACGAGGATGAAGGCGACGAGGAAGACGCCGAGGGAGAGCTCGACCCGCTCGAGGCCCCGGAGGACCCGGGCGAGGGGACGTGATCGAGCGTGCTCGGAGGTCGCTGGTTCAACGGGCATGGACGAGCTCCTGAGGAGAAGAAGGGGCGTCGGTCGGCTCACGGGAAGCGTCCCGTGAGCCGACCGCGGCATGACTACTTGCTGGCCATGTCCCGGATCGACGTGTAGAGCTCGAGCTGGTCACCCTCGTAGTTCTCCATGAAGAAGTCCTCCGCCTGCTGGGCGAAGGCGTCGACGTCGACGTCCTCCACGACCGTCACGTCGTCGCCCGACTTCCACTCGTCGACGATCGTCTTCTCGGCATCCTCGACACACGTGCGGTCGCCGTCGCGGGCGCCGCTGATGGACTCCTGGAGGGCCTTCTGCTGATCCTCGGAGAGGCTCTGCCAGGTGTCCTCGGAGACGATCGCGAGCACCGAGCCGACCTGGTGACCCGTCAGGCTGACGTGGCTCTGCACCTCGGGGAGGTTGAGGTCCTGGATCGTCGGGATCGGGTTCTCCTGGCCGTCGATCGTGCCCTGCTGGAGAGCGAGGTAGACCTCCTCGAAGGCGACGGGCGTCGCCTTCGCACCCAGGGCCTTGGCGTTCATCAGGTACTGCGGGCTGTCGGGGAAGCGCATGCGCTGACCGTCGAAGTCGCTCGAGCTGCGGATCGGCTTGTTGGCGGTGAAGTGCCGCATGCCGAAGTACCAGACGTCGAGGACCCGGACGCCGGTCTCCTCGAGCAGCCGGTCGGCGAGCCCGTCGAACTCCTCGCTGTCGACGAACTCGAACAGCGCGTCGGGGCCGTCGAACGCGTACGCGGCGTCCAGGGCACCGATCTCCGGGAACGACGCCGAGATCGCCGAGCTGCCCTGGATGTCGATGTCGATGTCACCGGAGGCGACCGACGCGAAACGGTCCGCATCGGGGCCGAGCTGGCTGTTGGAGAACACCTCGATCTCGATGCCGCTGTCACCGTCGGCCAGGGTGTCGCTCACGACCTTGGTGCCGCACACGTTGTGCGGGTGCTGGTCCGGATAGCTGTTGGCGAACGACAGCGTCACGCTCTCGTCCCCCCCGCCGCCGGAGTCGTCGTCGCCCCCGCACGCGGTGATGATCAGCGCACTGGCCACGGCCGCGGCCGCCAGCCCGAGCCCGCGGGACTTCCTCGATGTGGACATGTTCTCCTCCTGTTTCGTGGCGTTCGTACGCCGCCCGCTCGGCTTCATCGGTGGGAAGCGCGATCGCAGTCGTGCGGGAATCGACCCGCGTAGATGTCCTTGATGTTCCAGTGGCCGGGCGTGGGGACCGGCTCGTTGACCATCGGGACGTCGATCACCGCAGGACGCCGGGCAGCGACCGCGTCGGCGAGCGCCTTCCCGAGCGAGTCGGCATCGGTGACCGAGTAGCCGTCCGTGCCGCACGAGCGGCCGAGTGCGGCGAAGTCGGGGGTGTAGGGGTTGCCCTCGCGATCCAGGAACTCGCATCCGTGGGTCACGCCGTAGTGGCCGGCCTGCAGGTCGGCGATGGTGCCGTGGGCGGCGTTGTTCATCACGACGAAGATCACCGGCAGGTCGCGCTCGACGGCGGTGGGCAGGGCCGCGAGCTGGGCGCTCATCCCGCCGTCGCCGATCAGCGCGACGACGACGCGGTCGGGCCACGCGATCTGTACGCCGAGGGCGGCGGCAGGCCCGAACCCCATCGTCGACGCCCCGCCGGGTGTCACGAACCGACCGCCGTCGGGAAGGCGGTAGCGCTGCGCGACCCCGTTCTTGTTCCAGCCGACGTCGGTCACGAGGACCGTGTCCGACGGGACGGTGTCGAGCACGTCGCGGAGGATGCGCTCGGGCTTCAGCGGGAAGTCGTCGCTGGTGCCGCGCACCCGGGTCTCCGCGAACAGCGCCTCTCGGGTCTCGGCGATCCGGGCGAGCAGCTCGGGACGGTCGACCGGCTCGATGCCCAGGCGGTTGGACGCCGCGTCGATCTCCAGGAGCGCGCTGGTCACGTCGGCGACCGCGCCGATGGACACCGGATAGTTTCGGCCGATCTCGGCGGGATCGATGTCGATCTGGACGAGGCGGCCCGGCGGGAAGGACCACGTGTACGCGGGGTCCCACGAGCTCGCGTCCGTCTCGGCGAACCGGGTGGCGAGCGCGACGACGACGTCGGCCTCCCGCGCGTAGTCGTTCGTGAACTCCAGCCCCCAGAACCCCGGCATCCCGAGCAGCAGCGGGTGGTTCTCCGGGACGGTGCCCTTCGCCATCAGCGAGTGCACCATCGGAACGTCGAGGCGTTCCGCGATGGACAGCAGCGCGGCGACCGCCTCGGGGCTCTTGACACCACCCCCGACGTACAGCAGCGGACGCTCGGCGCCGGCGAGCTCGCGGGCGATCGCCTCGGCTGTCGAGGGGGACAGCTCGGGTGCGGTCGAGGTCTCCGGCAACGAGAACCGGCTCGCCGCATCGTCGTCGAGGGGGCGCGAGAACATGTCCATCGGGACGTTGAGCAGGGTCGCGCCCGGACGTCCTGTCGTCGCGGTCCAGAACGCGCGCTCGAGGAAGCGCGGCAGGTCTTCCACGCGGGAGACGTCCCAGGCCCGCTTGACGAACGGCTGGTAGATCGACACCTGGTCGGCGTCGGCGTGGAGGTTGACCTCCTGGTGCGGGTGGCGCCCGCGATAGTACGAGGGGATGTCGCCGCTGATGACGACGAGCGGGACGGAGTCCATCGCCGCCGTCGCGACACCGGTGACCGCGTTCATCATGCCGGGCCCCACGTGGACCACGACGACGCCCGGCTTGCCGGTGGCGCGGGCGTACCCGTCGGCCGCGTGCGCCGCGGTCTGCTCGTGCCTGAACACGACGAACTCGATCGGGCTACGTCCGAGTGCGTCGAGCAGCGCGATGTTGGTGTGGCCGCAGAGGCCGAAGACGTACTCGACGCCCATCGCCTCGAGCTGGCTGACGACGACCTCAGCGCCGGTGGGTGCACCGCCGTGCTCCGCGTTCATGGGGCTCCTCTCTCCAACGTCTCGGTGGGTGTGCGGCGCGTTCACGATCCGGTCCCCCAGACCGACTGACCCTTGAGCAGGAGGGTCTTGACGTGGGTGAAGTCGTCGATCATCCAGCGCGGCGACTCGCGACCGACCCCGGAGTCCTTCACGCCGCCGAACGGGACGTGGTCGAGGCGGAAGTTCGAGGTGCCGTTCACGACGACCGCGCCCACCTCCAGCTCGCGCCACGCGTCGACGACGGTGGTGATGTCCTGGGTGAAGATGCCCGCCTGGAGGCCGTACCGGCCCTGGTTGCACTCGTCGACGACCGTCGCCAGGTCGTCGAACGGACGCACGACGACCACTGCGCCGAAGGCCTCCTCGACGAGCAGACGGGCGTCTGCCGGCGGGTCCACGACGACCGTCGGCGTGAGAGTGGATCCGTCGAGGCTGCCTCCACGCGCGATCGTCGCCCCGTCGCTCTCCGCCTCGCGCGCCCAGTCGTGGACACGCTGGGCGGCCGCCGGGTCGACCATGCTGCCGACGTCGGTCGACTCGTCGAGCGGGTCGCCGACCACGAGGTTGTCGACCTCCTTGGTGAGGCGTTCGACGAAGGCGTCCGCGACGTGTCGGTGGACGTAGATCCGTTGGACCGAGATGCAGCTCTGGCCGGAGTTGCTGAAGCCGGTGCGCGCGCACTGGCGGGCGGCGTCGTCGACGTCGGCGTCCGCGCAGACGATCGTGGCCGCGTTGCCCCCGAGCTCGAGCACGAGCCGCTTGCCGGCGCCGCTGCGCGCGACGGCGCGGCCGGTCGCCGCGCTGCCGGTGAAGCTGATCGCCGCGACGACCTCGCTCGAGGTGAGGCGGTCGCCCACCTCGGCGTCGCCGTGGAGGACCTGCACGGCGTAGGTGGGTAGGCCGGCGTCGAGCAGTGCTCGTACGAAGGCCTCGGTCGCCGCCGGCGCCTGCGGCGGCGGCTTGACGAGCGTGGTGTTGCCGGCCGCGAAGGACGCGGCGAGCTTGTGGGCGAGGAGGTTGACCGGTGCGTTGAACGGAGTGATGGCCACCACGACGCCGAGGGGTGCACGATAGGTCATGGCCATCGTCCCGGCACCGCGCTGCCAACCAGGCGTCGACAAGACGTCCCCGCCGGCGGTCCGGCACTCCGCCGCCGCGATGGCAAGCGTCTCCGCCGCGCGCACCACCTCGCCCCGGCCGTCCTTGACCGGCTTGCCGAGCTCGAGGGCGAGGTGTCGCGCGATGTCGTCGCGTCGCTCGGTGACGAGGGCTGCCGCTCGGTCGAGGATGTCGGCGCGTGCCGCCGGTGAGAGTGCCCTGACCGCCCGTGCGTACTCGGGGGCCACAGCCAGTGCCTCGTCGACCTCGATCTCGGACGCCTGCGCGGCGACGCTGGCCGGACGACCGGTCCACGGTCCGGTCCGGGTGGCGGTGCGCTCCGACGATCTCCACGAACCGGCCACGAGGTTCTGTGCGCCGTACGGCTCGTCGTCCGTCGTACCGTGTGATGTCACTCTCGATTCGCCTTCCGTCTAGCGGACCTTGTGGACCACTGAATGGACTTAGGTTAAGGTACGGGTTACGCAGGGTGGTGGCAAGGCCCGATGCTGAAGATGCTGAACAGGACCCCACGTGCGGGGTCGCCCACACAAGGAACGAGGAGCGCCTGTGCCCAGTCAGAGAAGCAGTTCGGGTGCGGCAGGACCGGGCGGAGCCGCGTCGGAGTCCGGCAGCGTCCGAAGCGTCGAACGCGCGCTCGAGATCCTCAACCTGCTCAGCGAGGACAGGCCGCGCGTCACGATCCGCGAGATCGTCGAGGAGACCGGCCTCGCGAAGACGACCGTCATCCGGATCGCCCACACCCTCGTCCAGAACGGGCTGCTGTGGTCCACCGACACCGGGTTCATGGCGGGGCCCGGACTCTGGCGCTGGGCCCACCTCGCGCACCACGCCTGGGAGCTTCCGGCGCAGATGCAGCAGATGATGCAGGACCTCGCCAAGGAGCAGCAGGAGACGGTCAACCTCTACATCCGCCGCGACATCCACCGGATCTGCATCGCCCAGGCCGAGAGTCCGCGCGCCCTGCGGCACGTCGTCAGGATCGGTGACGAGCTGCCTCTCTGGGGCGGAGCGTCGTCGAAGGCGCTCCTGCTCGACGCCGACGACGCGCTGGTGAAGCGCGTGGCGGCCTCCGCGCCGCGCGGCGTCGAGCACCTCGATGCCGACGAGCTCCGAGCGGCGATCGAGGTGGTGCGAGCCGAGGGCTTCGCGGCGAGCCACGGAGAGCGCGAGTCGGGCGTCTCCGCGGTCGCCGTCCCGCTCCTCGACGACGCGGGCTCGGTGTTCGCGGCGCTCTCGGTCAGCGGCTCCACGCCACGGTTCAGCGAGGAACGGGTGATCGAGATCGTCCCTGCTCTGCGGTCGCTGGCCGACGGAATGGCTGGGCGGGGGCTCGGAGCAGCGTTCGGGCGTGCGCGGTGACGGCGCACACGGCGACCGAGCAGGACGGCGAGCCGGACACCCTCAGGCCGCTCTCGGGCATCCGGGTCGTCGACCTCACGAACGTGCTCGCCGGCCCCTACTGCAGCTACCAGCTGCTCCTCATGGGAGCGGAGGTGATCAAGGTCGAGGCCCCCGGCCGCGGTGATCTCGCACGCCAGCTCGGGCCGGACCCCGATCTCAACCGGACGCTGCTCGGCGCGTCCTTCCTCGCTCAGAACGCCGGCAAGCGCTCGATCGAGGTCGACCTGAAGACCGAGGACGGACGCGCGCTGCTCGACGACCTCCTGGGATCCGCCGACGTGCTGGTCGAGAACTTCAGGCCGGGCGTCATGACGCGTCTCGGCTTCTCCCCGGAGTCCGTCCGTGAGCGCCACCCCGGCCTCGTCTACTGCTCGATCTCCGGGTTCGGGCAGACCGGGCCGATGAGCCAACGGCCGGCGTACGACCAGATCATCCAGGGACTGTCCGGGATGATGAGCATCACCGGGACGGAGACGACGGCACCGCTTCGCGTGGGTTTCCCGATCTGCGACACGACCGGAGGACTGGCAGCGGCGATGAGCATCAGCGCCGCACTGCTCCAGCGGGAGCGTACGGGCCGTGGCGCGTACCTCGACGTGTCGATGCTCGAGGCGTCTCTCTCGGCGATGGGCTGGGCCGTGTCCAACTACCTCGTCAGCGGCACCGAGCCGGAGCCGATGGGTGACCAGAACGCGACCGCCGCGCCGTCCGGGACCTTCCACGCCGCCGACGGCCGCCTGAACATCGCGGCCAACCGGCAGGAGCAGTTCGAGACCCTCAGTACGCTCATCGGCCGACCGGACCTCGTCGTCGACCCGCGCTTCGCGGAGCGGGAGGCTCGCAAGGCGAACCGTGCGGAGCTCAACGGCGAGATCAACGCCGCGCTCAGGGCGCGGTCCGCAGCGGAGTGGGAGGAGATCCTGTCGGCCCACGGCGTGCCGTCCGCACGGGTGCTGTCGGTCGCGGAGGCGCTCGAGCTCGACCAGCTCGAGCACCGTGACTTCCTCACCTCGGTGCCGTTCCCGGGCGACGACGAGCGGAGTGTCCGGGTCGTGAGCTCCGGGGTCCAGTTCGACGGGCGCTCCTTCCACCCGCCGGCGTCCGCGCCGACGCTGGGTGAGCACACCGACGCCTTCTCGGAGACCGCGCTGTCCGCCGAGGAGGGAACGCGTCCGTGACGACGTCCGACGACGAAGCGGCGCAGTGGTGGGCCACGTCCATCACCCGGATCGCGCCGGGCGAGATCGACCACCGGGGGGTGCCCGTCGAGGAGCTCATCGGACGCACCGGGTTCGTCGAGATGATCTGGTTCATGGTCGTGGGCGGCACCCCCACGCCGAGCCAGACCCGGCTGCTCGAGGCCGCGCTCGTCGCCGCGACCGACCACGGTCCGCAGGCGCCGTCCATCGCGATCGCCAGGATGACGGTGACGTGCGGCGTCGGGCTCAACGGCGCCGTCGCCTCCGGGGTGAACGCCCTGGGTGACGTCCACGGGGGCGCCGGCGAGCAGTGCGTCGTGATGCTCGACGACGCCATCGCCAGGGTCGCGGACGGTGAGAGCTGGGACGACGCGGCGGTCGCGATCGTCGACGAGCACCGTCGACGGAGCGCGTACGTGCCGGGGTTCGGCCACCGCTTCCATCCGCGCGACCCGCGCCGCGACCCGCTGCTCGGCCTGGTGTCCGAGGCGGTGGCGTCGGGTGACGTCCCCGGTCGGCACCTGGAGGCCGCGCTGGCGTTCGAGCGCGCCCTCGACCGGCCGGGCCGACGCCCGGTCCCGATGAACATCGACGGTGCGACCGCCGTCATCTACGGCGAGCTGGGGCTGCCTGCGCCGCTCGCGCGCGGGCTGTTCCTGCTCAGCCGCAGCGTCGGCATCCTCGCGCACGCGTGGGAGGAGCGTCAGTCGGGCGTACGCAACAAGGGGCCGCTGCCGCGGACGGTGCTGCCCGCCTACCGTCCGGGACCCGAGGCCGGGTGAGCCGGACACACCTCGCGGTCGTCGCCAAGGCGGCCGCCCGCCTGCTGCTGGTCGACCCGCAGCGTGGTGAGGTGGTACGGGCCGTGGAGCTCAGCGGGACCACGGGACACGAGGTTGCCGTCGACGCCCGGAGCGGGCTGGCGTACGTCCCGATCTACGGAGACGCGGTCGTCGGCGGTCCAGGCCGCGACGGGCGCACGATCGACGTCGTGGACCTGCGGGTCGGCGAGCGGGTCGCGACCCTGACGCTCCCGCGCGGCTCGCGGCCGCACGCGGCGGTCGCAAATCCCGACGGCAGTCTGTACGTCACGGCGGAGGGTCTCGCCGCCGTCCTCCACGTCGACAGCGACGGCACCGTGCGTCGGCGCCTCGGCACCGGGAACCGCCAGTCGCACATGCTGGTCGTCGACGCGGCGCGGAGCCACGCGTACACCTGCGACGTCGACCCGGGGTCGATCACGGCGCTCGACCTGTCGACCGGTCGTCGCACGGTCCTCCCGCTCGGCACGGTCGCGAACCGGATCAGCCTGTCGCCGGACGAGAGCCACGTGTTCGTGGCCGATCAGCAACAGCCGCGGCTGGTGGTCGTCGAGGTCCCGTCGCTCCGGGTCGCGCGGTGGGTCGACCTGCCGTCCGTGGGCTTCGCCACTGCCGCGCTCGGTGACGGGCGGCTTCTGGTGGGCCTGCGGGAGACGTCGAAGGTCGTCGTCGTCGACCCGTGGACGGGGCGCGCGGCGGAGGCGGTCGAAGTGCCGGACATGCCCGAGGCGGTGGTCCTCGATCCCGACGGTGAACGGGCTTACGTGACGTGCAGCGGCGGCGAGGTCGTCCTCGTGCTCGGTCTCGATCCCCTCCGGGAGCTCGGCACCGTCGACTGCCCTGGAGGCCCGGACGGACTCGCGACGTACGAGGGCTGACCGAGGTCGTGCAAACGCGCGTCAGCGGCGCCGGTCGTGACCGACGCCGCTGCTGCGGTCGTGCCTACCGGGCGCAGAAGGGCTTGATGCCCATCGCGCTGAGGAGGCCGTTGACGACGTGGTCCTTGAAGTACTCGTCGCCCTCGAGCTCGGCGTCGGTCCAGGCGGCGACGTCGTGGCCGAGGGTGGTCAGCCAGGCGCGCCCGCCGTCGTAGTAGTGGCACCAGCTCACGAGGTGCTCGTCGCCGTGCCCGGGGTGCCCGGACGCACGCTCCGGCGTGCCGCTGGTGACAGCGTCGACCTTCGCGAGCTCGCGCACGTAGCTCGGGTACGGGACGAGGTTGTACCACTCGTCCGTGAAGGCCCACTCCCGCGGCAGGTTCTTCGTGGACACGTCGCGACGGTTCAGCGTCTCGACGGTGCCGGGCCGGTTGGGCCGGTGGTCGTAGAAGTTGGCGCCGCCGAGGAGCCCCTCGTACCAGGGCCAGTTGTACTCCGCTCCGAAGGCGTTGTGGATGCCGACGAATCCACCGCCGCGTCGCACGTACTGCTTCAGACTGGTCTGGGCGGTGTCGTCGTACGCGTCGCGGTTGGCGCTGAGCGCGACGACCGCCTGGTAGTTGTTGAGCCCGCTGAGACGGCTCGGGTCCTCGGTCCAGTCGACCTGGATGCCCTGCTCCTCGGCCCACTTCTTGAGGCCGAGCTGGGCGACGTTGGTCTCGTTGAGCGGCGGGTTCAGACCCGGCGCGAGGCGGTCACCGAGATGCGCGTGGCGGGGGCCGGCCGTGTGGCTGTAGATGAGGATCCGCTTGGTCTCCCCATCGGCGTAGCCGTTGCCCCAGTCGTTGTAGCACCGCGGGTCGACTCCGCGGCAGACCCCGTAGTCGCTGATCTCGTCGGTGTAGACGCTGGCGGCCGACGAGCTGTTGCCGCCGCGCCGGTCGTCGTGCCCCTGGTAGGCGTCCACGCCGACGGTCGGGACCAGCAGCGCGAGGACCGCTGCGGCTCCGACGCCTGCCTTCGTGGCGAGGCTGGATGAAAAGCTCATGCCGTGTGCTCCGTTCCACTAGGCGGACCAATTGATCCGACTGATGGTTGGACGGTAGCGCGCGTGATGTGATCCTGGCAACACACGAGCCGGCGTTGACGCGGATGGCAACTAGTGGCAACAGGTTGCATACACGGTCGGCCGTTCCCTAGATTCGCTCGATGCAGGTCCCCGAGTCGCGGTGCGCCGGAACCCCCGTGCCGACGTACCGCGGCCCGGTCCCCGCAGCCGTCCTCGGCCCCACGCTCATGCACGAGCACCTCTTCGTCCTGAGCCCTGAGCTCGACGGCGACTACCCCCACCCCGAGTGGGACCGACGCGCCGCGATCGCCACGGCGGTCGCGACCCTCGACTCCTTGTGGGAGCTCGGTGTCCGGACCGTCGTGGACCTCACGGTGCCGGGTCTGGGGCGGGACGTACTCCTCGTCGGTGAGGTCGCGGCCCGGAGCCGGATGAACCTGGTCGCCGCAACGGGGTGGTACGGCTGCGGCGGCCTCCCCCCGTACTTCGGCACCCACGGCCCCGGTCGTCTGGTGGGCGGCGGTGACCCTCTGGTCCAGATGTTCCTCCGTGACGTGCGGCACGGCATCGGCGACAGCGGCGTACGCGCCGGGATGCTGCGGGTGGTCGTGGACGAGGCGGGCCTCGCCCCGGATGCCGTCCGCGTCCTGGAGGCCGCGGCCGAGGTGCACGACGCCTGCGGAGTCCCGATCACGGTGCACGGCGACCCGTCCCTGCGTGGCGGGCTCGACCAGCTCGCCTTCCTCGCCGAACGCGGCGTGGACCCCGCTCGCCTGGTGGTCGGCCACACGGGCGACACCGACGACGTCGACTACCTCGTACGACTGATGGACGCCGGTGCGACAGTCGCGTTCGACCGTTTCGGGATGACGCACGTCGGCGACGACGACAAGCGCGTCGCTACCCTGGTCGCGGTGCTCTGCGCCGGGTACGCCGACCGCGTCGTCCTCTCGCACGGCAGCGCCGTCTTCAGTCGCGTGACTCCGCCGGCCTGGCGACGAGCGCACGCCCCTTGCTGGACCCTTGACCACCTGTCGCGGCGGGTCGTTCCCCGCCTTCGTGCGGTCGGCGTGTCCGACGAGCAGCTCGAGCAGATGATGGTCACCAACCCGCAGCGGCTGCTGGTCGGCCGACCCTGACCCGGCTCACCCCCAGCGGCTCGCGAACCACGGCTCGCGCAGGTCGAGGTAGCGCAGCTCGGCCGTGGACGGCGACACGGTGGCGCGTACGTCGGTGAGTGCGTTCTGCGGCGCGCCACGGCGCGCCGACGCCTCGTCGGTGAACGCGACGGTCTCGGTGAAGGTGCCGTCCTCGTCGACCGCGAGCGTGGCGCCGATGACCTCGGGCCGCTCGTCGAGAAGCTCCTGCATCTCCGCCGCGAGCGACTCGAGATGGTCCGGGTCGTCGGCACGCCCCTGGATCACCTGGACGAACCGCGCCTCGTCGAACCCGTCGTCGACGGCGAACGCGACCTGAGAGCAGTTGTGGAAGACCGGTTCACCGGCGAAGAGCCGACGGGTACGCGCCCACCACTCGCTGTGCTCGCGGGTCTCCGTGTTCTGCCGCGCATCCTCGCGCGACGCGAACCGGACGACCGCCACGAAGACGTCGTCCTCGGTGAAGCCGTAGGTGCCGCCGAGCCATCCGACGACGTCGGGTGCGCGCTCGTCCCGCCACTCCTCGATGGCGCCCCGCATGTCGTGGTGGCGGAAGCACTTTCCTTGGATGACCTGGATGAACACGGCTGTCAACCTCCGGCGGGGCGGTGGCGGGAGACGCCCCTGACGTTACGCGCATCCCGGCGCGACGGGAAGAAGCGCCCGCCGAGGTGTCACCGCTTCGTACGGACCAGGGCCTCCTGGCTCACCTGGCACACCGCGCCGCCGCTGGTGTCGAAGACGGCGGCGTTCACGAGTGCGCGCCCCGCGTACGCCATCGGTGTCGTGTGCTCGAACAGCAGCCACTCGTCGGCGCGCAGGTCACCCTGGAACCACAGCGTGTGGTCCAGCGAGACCGCCCACCACTGCTCCGCCATCGTCCGTTCGTGACCGGTGACAGCGCCGTGCGGCGCCACCGCGGTCGCCATCAGCATCAGGTCGCTGGCGTAGGCGAGGGCGGCGCGGTGGAGGAGCGGGTCGTCGGGCAGCCGGTCGGTCGCGCGCATCCAGATGTTGCGTGGGGCCACGGCCGAGTGAGGCACCTCGACACCGTCCTCGATCGGCGCGACGCGCACCTCGACTGCTGCGAACCCGTCCCAGAACTCGCCGAGACCACCGTCCTCCTCGGCGAGCACCTGCAGGGCGGTGCTGTCCTCCGGAGCCGCCGTCGTCGGGACCGGCCGCTCGTGCTGCACGCCGTCGTCGTCCGTGGCCGACGACACGATGGTCCGGCAGACCAGCCGGTCGTCCTGCCAGGCGCTGACCTCGTGGACGGAGTGCCGGCGGCCGTCGCGCAGCGGCTCCACGGTGTAGCGGACGGGGACGTGCGACGCGCCGGGACGGAGGAACGCCGTGTGGGAGGAGTGCACGCGCTTCGCCTCGCCTGCCGAGCGCCCACCAGCGACGATCGACTGCGCGACCAGCTGTCCGCCGAAGAGCTGCGGCAGCGGGATCACGTCGCTCGCGCCGAGCCAGGTGTCCGCGCCGGTCTGCTCGAGGTCGAACAGGCCGGCGAGCGTCCCCTCCGTCTGGGCGGTCGTCATCCGGCGACCTCGGTGGCGGACGCCGGACGGCGACGCGGAGGACGCGGGAAGAACCCGCTCGTGCGGGCCACGTACTCGTCGTACGCCGCGCCCTTGCTGCGGCGCATCCCCTTCTCGAGCAGCGCCTTGCCGCTGAAGCGGAGCAGCAGCACGGTCATGACGATCGGCGAGATGACGGTGACCAGGCCGATGGGGTGGCCGAGGGCGAGCAGCCACAGGCCGAACCACACGCAGGAGTCGCCGAAGTAGTTCGGGTGGCGGGTCCACGCCCACAGGCCGCGGTCCATGATCTTGCCCGCGTTGGCGGGGTCGGCCTTGAAGCGTGCGAGCTGCCAGTCGCCGACCGCCTCGAACGAGAAGCCGACCAGCCACAGGGCGATGCCGAGCCCGTCGAGGACGCCGAGCGAGGAGCTCTCGTACATCGCGACCTGCACGGGAAGGGACACCACGAACAGCAGCACGCCCTGGAGGCCGTAGATCTTGCGGATCAGGAACCCGACGAGCGAGCCGGTCTGGTGGCGCATGAGTGCGGTGTAGCGCTTGTCCTCGCCGTGCCCGCGGTTGCGGTTGCCGATGTAGAGGCCGAGCCGCAGGCCCCACGCGGCGGTGAGGAGCAGGACGACGAGCCGTCGGGTGTCGTCGCCGGAGGAGGAGGCCGAGACCAGGTAGGAGACCAGGGCGACGACGACGAAGCCGGGGCCCCAGAAGATGTCGATGATCGACTGGTTCTTGATCGCGACCGCGGTCGCCATGATCGCGCCCATCAGCACGACGACAGCGGCCGCGCTCACGAGCAGGTTCAGGGCGAGGTCGCCCCAGGGGAAGTCGGACATGGTTGGGTGATCGCTCTCGCTCGGTGGGGTCAGACCAGGTCTGCGGCGAAGCCCTGGAAGGCCGCCTGTGCTTCGAGGTACGTGTGCTTCTCGCCGGCGCGGCTCTCGTCGACGAGCGCCGCGAGCGTGTCGGGGTCGAGCGGTCCGTCGGGCAGGCGGACCGTGCCGTGCTCGACGGAGTCGGCGACCCGGATGCCTGCGGCGCCGGCGACGACGACCTGGCCGTTCAGGGTCGAACGCGGGTCCACGAGGGCGGACGCGACCGGAGCGACCGACTCCGAGGTCATGGACTCGGCGTAGCGCGGATCCATGCCGCCCTCGGTCATCTGCGTGGTCGCGTACGGCAGGAGGACGTTCGTCAGCACGCCGCGACGCTGGCCCTCGACGGCCACCGTGCGGCCGAGCGCGATGACCGCACCCTTGCTGGCGGCGTACGCGGAGACCGTCGGCTCGCCGTGCAGGCCCGCGGTCGAGGCGACGAGGAGGATGCGTCCGGACCTCGCCTCGCGCATGACCTTGAGCGCGGCGGAGGCGACGAGCGCGGTGCCGGTGACGTTGACGCCGAGGACGGTGGCGAGGTTCTCGGGCGTCGTGCTGTGGAACATCTGCGGGCTGCTGATGCCGGCGCTGGTGATGCAGATGTCGAGGCGTCCCCACTTCTCGAGCGCGGTCTCGACGAGCGTGGTCGCGGTTGCGGGGTCTTCGACGGAGCCGTAGTCGGCGATGGCACTGCCGCCCGCGGCATCGATCTCGGCGACGACGTAGTCGGCGGCGCTGCGGCCGTCGGCGTCGACCTCACGGTTGCGGTTGTTGACGACGACGGCGGCGCCGCGTGCGGCGAGGTCGAGCGCGAAAGCGCGGCCGAGGCCCTTGCCGCCGCCGGTGACGATCGCGACCTGGCCTTCCAGCGGGCGCGCGCTCATGCGTTGACCAGCCTCTCGACCAGGACCGCCACGCCGAGGCCGGCCGCGCCGCTGACCGCGGCGACGCCGTACCGGCCCTCGCGGCGTTCGAGCTCCTCGACGCAGCTGCCCACGAGGATCGCGCCCGTCGCGCCGAACGCGTGGCCCATCGCCATCGTTCCTCCGTTGGGGTTCATCCGGTCGGGGCCGGCGTCGAGGTCGCGGCGGAACCGCAGGCACAGGGCGGAGAAGGCCTCGGCGAACTCGAACACGTCGATGTCGGACGGGCGCAGGCCTGCGCGGGCGATGACCGTCTCGACGGCCGTCTGCCCTGCCGTGAGCATGAGCACGGGGTTGACCGAGGTCGAGGCGGCGCCGATCACGCGGGCCCGCGGCCGCAGACCCGTACGCTCCGCGGCGGCGTGGTCACCGATCAGCAGGAGCGCTGCGGCGTCGGCCATCGCCGGGGACGTACCGACGGTGTGCAGGTGGTCGATCGCGTCCACGACGGGGTACGCGCCGAGGGCGATCGCGTCCTGCCCCTGGGCACCGAGCTCGGCGAAGGCCGGCGGCAGCTCCGCGAGGCCCTCCAGCGTCGTGCCGGGGCGTACGAGCTCGTCGTGGTCGAGACCAGGCGCGGACTCGGTCGGGAGCACCGGGACGATCGAGCCCGAGAAGACTCCGGCGGCGTGCGCGGCGGCGGCCTTCTGCTGCGTCTCGAGGCCGTACGCGTCGAGCTCGGCGCGGGTGAAGCCCTCGATCGTCGCGTTGAGGTCGGCGGCGACACCCATGTGGACCGAGCCGATCCGCTTGATGGTGGCCGGGTCGCTCCACAGCGGGCCGCGGTCCACGAACATGGGGACGCGAGAGACGCTCTCGACCCCGCCGGCCACGGCCAGCCCCAGGTCGCCGGCGCGGACCCGTGCGGCCGTCTGCCCGACGGCGTCGACGCCCGAGGCGCAGAAGCGGTTGATCGTCGCACCGGGGACGTCGTCGCCCCAGCCGGCGAGGAGGGCGGCGGTGCGCGCGATGTTCGATCCCTGCTCGTCGACCTGCGAGGCGCAGCCGAGGGTCACGTCGTCGACGCCCGCGGGGTCGATCCCGGTCCGCTCGACGAGCGCGTTCTGGAGGTGGACGACGAGGTCGGTCGGGCTCTGCGAGTGCAGCGACCCCTTCGGGGACGCCTTGCCGCGGGGCGTGCGGACGTAGTCCAGGACGAGTGCCTCGGCCATCGGGGCTCCTTGGTCGGTGTGTGGCGCAACGATATGTGTGATCTACGGCGCTTCAACTGGTGGATTCACTCCGTTAGTTGTAGTACGGTTGGACAGCAGTTGGCAACCCGGCGCCGGTGCGCGCCGTGCAGGAGACTCGAGAGATGGAGCGACGGATGAGCGACAAGAACATCTGGGTCCTCGGTGGCTACCAGAGCGACTTCGCCCGCAACCTGACGCGCGAGGGCCTCGACTTCGCCGACCTGACGCGAGAGGTCGTCGACGGCACGCTGACGGCCGCATCGGTCGACGGTCACGCGATCGAGGTCGTGCACGTCGGCAACGCGTTCGGGCAGCTCTTCTCCCACCAGGGCCAGCTCGGCGCGATGCCGGCGACCGTCCGCGAGGAGCTCTGGGGCCTCCCGTCCTCGCGCCACGAGGCCGCGTGTGCCTCCGGCAGCATCGCCGTCCTCTCCGCGATGGCCGACCTGCGGTCCGGCTCGTACGACTCAGCGCTGGTGGTCGGCGTCGAGCTCGAGAAGACCGTGTCCGGCGACGACGCCGCCCGCAACCTGGGTGCTGCGGCGTGGGTCGGGCACGAGGGCGAGGAGGCCACCTTCATGTGGCCGTACATGTTCGACCAGGTCGCCGACGAGTACGACCGTCGCTACGGCCTCGACGACGCGCACCTGCGGGCGATCTCCCAGCTCAACTTCGCCAACGCCCGCCGCAACCCGCTCGCGCAGACCCGCGGCTGGGACGTCCCTGACCTCGCCGCCCGCGGGCACGACGACGCGGTCAACCCCGTGATCGAGGGCCGCGTACGCCGCTTCGACTGCAGCCAGATCACCGACGGCGGTGCGGGCGTCGTCCTCGTCAACGACGCCTACCTGCGCGCCCACCCCGACGCCCGGCCGATCGCTCGCATCGACGGCTGGGGGCACCGCACCGTCGGTCTCGGCCTCCAGCGCAAGCTCGAGGTCTCCGCGGACCAGCCGTACGTGATGCCGCACCTGCGGCAGACCGTGCTCGACGCGTTCGACCGCGCCCAGGTCACGCTCGACGACCTGGACGGGCTCGAGACGCACGACTGCTTCTCGCCGAGCGAGTACGTCGCGATCGACCACATCGGCCTCACCGGTCCCGGCGAGTCGTGGAAGGCGATCGAGAACGGCGACATCGCTCCCGGCGGCGTCCTCCCGATCAACCCCAGCGGTGGGCTGATCGGCGGAGGCCACCCCGTCGGTGCGAGCGGGGTGCGGATGCTGCTCGACGCGTCCAAGCAGGTCAGCGGCACCGCCGGTGACTACCAGGTCGAGGGCGCACGCACGTTCGGCACGCTCAACTTCGGTGGCAGCACCGCGACCACGGTCAGCCTCGTCGTCGGCGCCCCTCCCGAGTGACACAGACCGCCTGACAGCCGGCCTCCGCGCAGGCCCCACCCCACGCACGTCGAAGGAGAAGCATGGACATGGAGATCGTCGGCAGGATGCTGTCGACCCTTCCCGAGGACGACGACCACCCCTACCGGACCGGTCCGTGGCGTCCGCAGACGAACGAGTGGAAGGCCGACGACCTCGAGGTCGTGGAGGGTGAGATCCCGCGTGATCTCGACGGGATCTACCTGCGCAACACCGAGAACCCGCTCCACCCGTCGCTGAAGAACTACCACCCGTTCGACGGTGACGGCATGATCCACGTCGTCGGGTTCCGCGACGGCACGGCGTTCTACCGCAACCGCTTCATCCGTACTGACGGGCTCGTCGCGGAGTCCGAGGCGGGCGGACCGCTGTGGGCCGGACTCGCCGAGGCGCCGTCGTCCGCGCCGCGCGAGGACGGATGGGGTGCACGTCGACGGATGAAGGACGCGTCGAGCACCGACGTCGTGGTCCACCGCGGTACGGCGCTCACCAGCTTCTACCAGTGCGGCGACCTCTACCGCGTGGACCCGTTCACCGCCCAGACGCTGGGCAAGGAGAGCTGGAACGGCCACTTCCCGTTCGACTGGGGAGTCTCCGCGCACCCGAAGGTGGACGACAAGACCGGCGAGATGCTGTTCTTCAACTACAGCAAAGAGGCGCCGTACATGAACTACGGCGTCGTCGACGAGAACAACGACCTCGTCCACTACACCGACATCCCGCTCCCCGGGCCGCGGCTGCCGCACGACATGGCGTACACCGAGAACTACGCGATCCTCAACGACTTCCCGCTCTTCTGGGACCCGGACGCCCTCAAGAAGGACGCCCACATCGCCCGCTTCCACAAGGACATGCCCTCGCGCTTCGCCGTGATCCCGCGGCGCGGCCAGAGCAAGGACATCATGTGGTTCGAGGCGGAGGCGACGTACGTCCTGCACTTCGTGAACGCCTACGAGGACGGCGACGAGATCGTGCTCGACGGGTTCTTCCAGGGCGACCCGGAGCCTGCGGACAACGGCATGGGCGACAAGTGGCAGCGGGCGTTCCGCTTCCTCGCGCTCGACCGGATGCAGTCCCGCCTGCACCGCTGGCGGCTCAACCTGGTGACCGGCCTGGTCAAGGAGGAGCAGCTGAGCGACAGCGTGACCGAGTTCGGCATGATGAACGGCTCCTACTACGGCGGAAGCTACCGCTACGCGTACGCCGCGACGGGCAAGCCGTCCTGGTTCCTGTTCGACGGGCTCGTGAAGCACGACCTGCTCGACGGCACGGAGGAGCGCTACTCCTTCGGCGACGGCGTGTACGGCAGCGAGACGGCGATGGCGCCACGGGTCGGCAGCACCGGTGAGGACGACGGCTACCTCGTCACCCTCACGACGGACATGAACGCCGACGCCTCGTACTGCGTGATCTTCGACGCCGCCCGCGTCGGCGACGGTCCGGTGTGCAAGCTCAAGCTCCCTGAGCGGATCTCGAGCGGGACCCACTCGACCTGGGCGCCGGGCGAGGAGCTGCGTCGCTGGCAGACTGCGGACTCGGCCGCGAGCGCGGTCGGGCTCTAGCCCCCGACGTACGAGGTGACCATGGACGACCCCACAGCGCCGACTCTCCTGGAGGCCGGCGAGACGAACGCCGTCGGGCGGATGCTCGGCCTGCTCGGCGACGAGTGGACGCTCCTGGTGCTTCAGCGTGCCCTCACGGGTGTCACCCGTTACGCCCAGTTCCGGGCCGACCTCCCGATCTCCAACTCCGTTCTCACAGCACGGCTGCAGCTGCTCACCGACGAGCAGCTGCTGGAGCGGAACGTCTACCAGACCAACCCGCTCCGCGCCGAGTACCTGGTGACGGCCCGCGGCCGGTCGCTGTGGCCGGTGATGCTGTCGATCTGGGAGTGGGAGCGCCACTGGGTGGCCGAGCGCCCGGAGGACCTACCGGTCATGCACCACGACGTGTGCGGGCGCGACTTCGCTCCGGTGCTGTCGTGCCGCGCGTGCGGCAAGCCCGCGGCGGTCCGCGACATCGGGGCCGAGTGGGGCCCGAGCGGGACGTGGAAGCGGTCCGTCCCGGAGGGTGCGCGTCGCCGTCGCTCCGAGTCGGACTCGAGCCGGTCCCAGGCGGGGCTCTTCCCGGAGACGATGACGATCTTCGGCAACCGCTGGGCGTCCGCGCTCATGGGCGCGGCGTTCCGCGGCATCACCCGGTTCAGCGACTTCGAGTCCGCGCTCGGCGCCCCTCCGACCCTGGTGGCCGACCGCCTCAAGGCCTTCTGCGCGCTGGGTGTGCTCGAGGCGACGCAGAACGCCAAGCGGCCCGACTGGGCCGAGTACCACCTGACCGAGAAGGGGCGTGCCTTCTTCCCGGTCGTCGCCGCGTCTCTCCAGTGGGCCGACCACTGGTTCAAGGCGCCCGAGGGTCCTGCCCTCGTCCTCAGCCACCTGCCGTGCGGAGCCGAGTTCGTCGCCACGTTCACGTGCGACCAGTGCAACGCCCCGCTCGCCGGTCACGACATCAGCATCATCCCCGCCTCCTGACCCGAGGCGAGTCACGACGAAGGAGTCGCCACCCATGACCGAGCACGCCACTCTCGCGGACATCGTCCGTACGACGGCCAAACAGACTCCCGATGCACCGGCGATCGTCGGCGAGGGACGCTCCGTGACCCACGGCGAGCTCGCGGCCCGCTCCGACGCGTTGGGCTCGGGGCTCGTCTCGCTCGGCCTCGAGGTCGGAGACCGGGTGGCGTACCTCGCGCGCAACGCCACCGAGTACTGGGAGCTGTTCTTCGCTGCCGCCAAGGCGGGTCTGGTCATCGTGCCGCTCAACTTCCGGCTCTCCGCGGACGAGGTCTCCTGGATCCTCGGAGACGCCGAACCCGCCGCGGTCCTGGTCGAGGACCATCTCGCGCACCTGGTCCCCCGCGACTTCGCCGGGCCGCGCCTGGTGTTCTCGCAGGACGGCGACCCGCAGGTGCCGGACGGATGGCAGGGGTACGAGGCGTGGCTGGCGACGCTGCCCGTGGTCGACCCGCACCGCGAGGTCTCGGGCGACGCGCTGTTCTCGCTGATGTACTCGTCGGGCACGACCGGCCGACCCAAGGGCGTGACGACCACGGTCGCGGGGTTCCTGTGGGCCGTCGAGGCGTTCGGTGCGCAGTTCGACGTGTCGCCGGCGTCGGTGAGCCTCGTCCCGACGCCGTACTACCACATCGCCGCCGGCGGCTGGTCTCTCATCGCGCTGGCCGCGGGCGGTCGCATCGTGCAGTTCACCGAGGTCACGCCGCAGAACATGCTCGGGCTGCTGGTGGGCCACCGAGCCACCCACGTGATCATGGTCCCGACCGTGATGCAGCTGTTCATCACGAGCCCGGAGGCGTCGAAGGCCGACTACTCCAGCGTCGAGTGGGTGGTCTACGGCGGCTCGCCGATCTCCGAGACGGTGATGGTCGGTGCCAAGAGGGTCTTCGGGGCGGAGCTCGCTCAGAGCTACGGCCTCACGGAGACGATCGGTGTCACGACCATCCTCGGAGCGGGCGACCACGTCGTGGGCGCCACCAAGCTCCGCTCGGCCGGCCGCGCCGTGCCGGGCGTCGAGGTCGCGATCTTCGATCCCGAGACCGGCGAGGAGTGCCCGACCGGTGAGGTCGGCGAGGTCGTCACGCGCGGCCCCGGCGTCACCAAGGCGTACTGGCGACGCCCCGACGAGACGGCTGCTTCGTACTGGCCGGGCGGGTGGTTCCGGACCGGCGACGCGGGCTACGTCGACGACGAGGGATACGTCTTCCTCAAGGACCGCATCAAGGACCTGCTGATGTCCGGCGGCGAGAACATCTACCCGGCCGAGGTCGAGAACGCGATCATGACGCACCCCGACGTCCAGGAGGTCGCGGTCATCGGCATCCCGTCGGAGAAGTGGGGCGAGACGCCGCACGCGGTGGTCGTCGCGAAGCCCGGCCAGGAGATCGACGGCGACCAGCTGATCGCGCACACGCGCGAGCGCCTGGCGCACTACAAGTGTCCGACCTCCGTCACGGTGGTCGACGCCCTCCCGCGCAACCCGTCCGGGAAGGTACTCAAGCGCGAGCTCCGCGCCCCGTGGTGGGCCGGGCACGAGAGGAGCATCGGATGACGACCGAGCAGGCAGGCTGGGCGATCCTTCGCCAGACCGTGATCGGGTCGGCGGAGATCGAGACCACGAGCAAGGAGCTGCGCGAGACGTTCGGCCTCTCGGAGGGTTTCGCGGACCCGATCCTCGAGGAGGTCGGCCTCGCGGACGAGACGATCCGCGTCGGTCCGCAGACGCACCTCGAGGTCGTGGGTGCGCTGCGCGACGACGTCTCGATCGCGCAGTGGATCGCGAAGGGCGGCGGGGGCGGCGGCTACGCGCTCTCGATCCAGGTGCCCGATGCGGCCGCGCTGGTTGCTGCCGCGCAGGCCCAGGGCGTACGGACCGTCGCGGACCAGGAGGTCTACGGCCACCGGATCGTCCAGCTGCACCCCAAGGACATGGGTCTCCTCGTCGAGCTCGACGAGATCGTCGACCCGGGGGTGTGGTTCTGGGACGACATCGTCACGACGACGCCGAGCGACCCGGTGATCGACGACGTGGTGGCGGTCGAGGTGGCATCCGCCGACCCCGCCGCGCAGGCCGCGCGCTGGAGCGCCGTCTTCGGCATCGCGGTGGACGACGTCGACGGTGTCCCGCAGATCTCGCTCGGGCACCGCGTGGTGCGGTTCGTGCGAGGCGACCGGCCGATGCTCACCGCGATCGACGTGGCGCTGACGCCGGCGCACACCGAGCGTGCGGGAGAGGTCGAGATCTCCGGAGTGCGCTTCCGCCTGCTCGCCGACTGACCGTCCCGTCCCCGATTTGGCGAGTTCGACAAGGAATGCGGTGCCGATTCCTTGTCCAACTCACCAAATCGGGGACGAGGCGTCAGGCTCCGTACTCCGAGCGCAGGGCTGTCTTCAGCAGCTTGCCGCTCGCGTTGAGCGGGAGCGTCTCGACGAACGCGACGCCGACCGGGCACTTGAAGTGCGCCATGCGCTCGCGCGCCCAGGCGATGATCTCTCCCTCGGTCACGGTCGCACCCGGTGTCGGGACGACGACCGCGTACGCCGACTCTCCCCAGCGCTCGGACGGCACGCCGATGACGGCGACCTGGGCGATCGAGGGGTGGCCGGTGAGCGTGCTCTCGACCTCTGCGGGATACACGTTCTCGCCGCCGGACACGATCATGTCCTTCAGCCGGTCGTGCAGGTACAGGTAGCCGTCCTCGTCGAACGAGCCCCCGTCACCGGTGCGCAGCCAGCCGTCGTCGGTGATGGCCGCCGCTGTCGCTGAGTCGTTGCGCCAGTAGCGCTTCATCACGTGACCGCCGCCGATCAGCACCTCGCCGCGCTCGCCGGGAGGGAGGTCGGCGAGGGTCGTGGGGTCGACGACCCGCACCGGCACGTTCGGCATCGGCCGCCCGACCGACCGCAGGCGGTGCGCCGTCTCCGGCGTCGGGCGGTGGTCCTCCGGCGACAGCATCGTGACGCCGCCGGTCGACTCCGTGAGGCCGTACGACTGGAGGAACTTGCACCCGAAGACCTCGGTCGCCTCGCGCAGGACGGGCTCGGGGATCGGCGACGACCCGTAGATCAGGTACTTCAGCGCGCTCCAGTCGGCGGTGCGTGCCTCGGGCTGAGCCACCATGAACTGGATGAGTGTCGGCACGGCGACGGCGTGCGAGACCCGGTACTCCTGCAGGATGCTCAGCAGGTCGGCCGGCGACGTCTGGTTGCGCAGCAGCAGCGCCGCACCGTTCACGCCGGCGACGAGCGCGAGCCCGAGTCCCGACACGTGGAAGAACGGGACGGGCGCGAGGGCGACCGACGTGGTGTCCAGCTCGAGCAGGTAGTGCATCGCGGCGATCGCCTTGCCGATGTTCGGCCCGGTCAGCTCGATGCCCTTCGGGTGTCCCGTCGTGCCCGAGGTGTAGAACATCAGCGCGCTCTCGTCCGGCCCGCGCGAGTAGCCGGGGTCGGTCGCGGGCACGTCGGCCAGCCAGTCGTCGTACGAGGTGGTGCCAGGGTGCCCGGCGAGCGTGACGACGAGCCTCACGCCGGCGTCCTGCGCGACCGGTACGAGGTGCTCCATGCCGCGCCCGAGGACGATGGCCGCCGGCTCCGCGTTGCCGAGGATGTAGGCGACCTCCGGGCCGGCGAGGCGGAAGTTGAGCGCGGTCGGGACCGCGCCCATCTTCGAGGCGCCGTACATCACGGCGAGGAACGACGGCGCGTTCTCACCGACGTACGCGACCCGGTCGCCGGCTGCGACGCCGCCCGCGAGCAGCGCCTGCGCCACCTGGCTGGCCTCGAGGTCGAGGTCCAGGAACGTCGTCGTCGCCTCGGGGGTGATGACGGCCACCGCGTCGGGCGTGACCGCGGCGCGGCGCCGGGTGATGTCCTCGAGCCGCTCGACCCGCGTGCCGTCGGGATGCAGCGCGTACTCGGGGTCGCGGTACTCCGGCGGCGTCGGGACGAGGGTGGGGGTGGTGGTCTGCATCAGGACTCCTGGGCGAGCTGGAACGGAGCGAAGACCGGCGGCTCGAAGATGCCGGGCGGTGCATCGACGACGGGGCGGATCGCCCGCAGCGCGGGACCGGCCGTCACGAACTGGCCGGCGGTCGTACGGCTGGTCGGGTCGTCGGGCTCGACGAGGTTGACCGTCATGACCATCTCGGGCTTGCCGTACAGGTGGATCTCCCAGTGGTCGCGGCCGGCGTACTCCTCGCGGTCCGGCTCCATCGTCCAGATGATCGCGAGGGTGAGGAACGGCTTGCCGTCCCGCATCGCGTGCCAGCGCCACTCGGTGGACCCGACGGTGCCTGCGGCGATGTGCCCGGCGGCGACCTCGAGGTCCTGCGAGGCCGGCACGACCCGGTGGTCGGCGACGACCTCGTCGTACGTGACGCCCATGCGCTCGCACATGAACGCGATCGTCTCGAGGTAGAGCGAGGCGTACAGCGTCGGGAGCGGCCCGGACTGGTCGAGCGTCGCGGGATCGGACCCCATGCCCATCACCGTGAACGCGAAGTCCGGGTCGGGCATCCGACGGGCGTCGAGGACCTCGTCGATCGTGATGCGGTCGAGCGTCATGCTGGCGCCGGTCAGCGCGAGCGTCAGACGCTCGCCGATGATGCCGGGGCTGACGCCGATGCCGAACAGCGTGCTGCCGCCCTTCTCGCAGGCGTCCAGGAACATCTGCTCGCGGGCGGACCCGTGGGCGCGCGGAAAGTGCTGACCGGCGGTCGTGATGACGTTGATGCCGGCGCCGAGCAGACGGACGAGGTCGGCGTCGTGGGTCTCGTACGGCACCTGCAGGCGCGGGGCGTGCATGACCACGTCGGGCTCGGCCGCGATGATCGCGTCGATGTCGCGCGTCGCGAGGACGCCCGTGGGCTCCCTGCGGGCGATGTCGCCGGCGTCGCGACCGGCCTTCTTGTCGCCGTAGACGTAGAGCCCGACGAGCTCGAGGTCGTCACGGTCGAGGACGCCGCGCAGGATCGTCTTGCCGACGGCGCCGGTCGCCCACTGCGCGACCCGGATCGGGCGGCTCACGGCTTCGTCCTGAGCTCGGCCGCGAACAGGAGCTTGCCGAGCCCGCGCTCGTAGCGGACGGGGTCGCGTGCGAGGCGTGCCCGGGACTCGATCGCCATGCGGTCGGTGTCGCACACCCACTCGCCGCGCTCCATGGCCTTCAACCCGGTCGCTGCGATGTCGCGGGGGTCTTCCTTCTTGCCCTCCACGTGCGACGCCATCCGGGTGTCGACGGAGCCGACGATCAGCGACGTCACGGAGATGCCGTACTGCTCGAGCTCCGCGCGGGCGATGCCACCGAGGTAGAGGGCGGCCGCCTTCGACGGGGAGTAGCCCCCCATGAACGCCGTCGGTGCGATGGCAGCGACGGAGAGGACGTTGACGAACGACCCGCCGCCGTTCGTCGCGAGCACCGGCGCGAACGCGCGTGTGGTCCGCAGCGGACCGAAGTAGTTGACTTCCATCTCCGCGCGGGCCGCGTCGGGGTCGGACGCCTCGATGAGCCGGTCGCCGGCGTGGAGTCCGGCGTTGTTGACGACGACGTTCGCGTCCGGGCAGGCCTTGGCGGCGGCCTCGACGTCGCTGTCGCTGGTCACCTCGAGGGCGACGATCTCGGCACCGGTCGCGCGCAGCTCGTCGGTCACCGAGTCGACGTCGCGCACCCCGGCGTACACCTTCGCCGCTCCGCGGGCGAACGCCTCCTCGACGAACGCGAGGCCGATGCCACGGTTCGCGCCAGTGACGACGACGCGCGAGCCTTCGACCGCTGCACCCCGCAGGGCGCTCATGCGGAGGCTCCGGCGGCCCCGGCGTACACGACGTCCTCGGGGTACTTCGCGCTCTTCTTCATGTGCTCACGATCCACCAGCATCCCGAAGACCCAGCCCTCGGACCGCTCCATGTCGTGGTTCCAGTCCCAGCGCAGCGCCCGGTGGCGGATGCCCCAGCGGCCGTCCTCGTAGCCGAGCTCGTCGACCATCCGCGCCGAGGTGAGGGTGTCGCCGACGACGCCGTCGGGGCGACGTACGCGGGCGAACGCGAGCACGTACGACTCGGCGCGGGCGGTCGTACCGTCCACGTCGACCAGCACGTTGGTCATCGCGTGGGTGGTGACGGCGCGGGGGTTCTCGAGGCTGCCGGCGATCGACGCGACGTACTCGGCTGCGGGCCCCTCGAAGACGCCGCCGTGGTCCTCGGTGGCGCCGGCGAGGTAGCAGGCGCGCAGCGTCTCGACGTCCCCGCGGTCGACGGCGCGGAGGTAGCGCGCGAGCAGGTCGTGGATGTCCTGCTTCGCGAGCAGCGTGGCCAGCCGCTCGTCGAGGTCGGGCGTCGTGGGGGGAGCGGTGAGACCTACGTCAGTCACGGGCAACGCGTCCTTTCGTGTGGGAGGGAGAGAGGTCAGCGCTTCGGTTGACGGACTCACTCCGTTTGCTGTAGTAATCTCTATCACACTGTTAATTGAAGTGTCACGAGTGGAAGGCCAGCGGAGTGAGCCCAGAAACACCCCAGCAACCCGGTCGGGCTGCCGCGGCTCCCGACGGCGCGTTGCTGACGCTGCGCGACGTCACGATCGGGTTCGGAGGCGTGACCGCCCTCGATGCCGTCGGGTTCGACGTCCAGCCAGGGCAGATCCTCGGACTGATCGGTCCGAACGGCGCCGGCAAGACGACGCTCTTCAACTGCATCACCCGCATCTACCAGCCCGACTCCGGAGAGATCCGTTGGCAGGGCAAGGACCTGCTCCGCGTGCCGGCCCACCACCTGCCCCGTCGCGGGATCGCCCGGACGTTCCAGAACCTCGCGCTCTTCGGCGGCATGTCGGTCTTCGACAACACGATGGCCGGAGGCACCTCGCAGGCCCGCATCGGTGCCACGAGCGGACTCGTCGGCTGGCCGCCCGCCCGCTCTCGGACCAAGAAGCTCCGCGCCCAGGCGTGGGAGCTGCTCGAGCGGCTCGATCTCGTCGAGCTCGCCGACGCGCCGGCGGCGGGGCTGCCGTTCGGCACGCTGAAGCGCGTCGAGCTCGCCCGCGCGCTGATGGCCGACCCCAAGCTGCTCCTCCTCGACGAGCCGGCAGGCGGCCTGACCCACAGCGAGGTCAAGGCGCTCGGTGAGCTCATCGTGTCGCTGCGCGACGACTTCGGCTTCGCCGCTCTCCTCGTCGAGCACCACATGGGCCTGGTCCTCGGCATCAGCGACCACGTCGTCGCCCTCGACTTCGGGCACAAGATCTTCGAAGGCAGCCCCGAGCAGGTCAAGCACGACCCCGCCGTCATCGCGGCCTACCTCGGGAGGGCGGCATGAGTCTCCTCAGCATCCGCGACCTCCGCGCCGGGTACGGCTCGGCCGACGTGCTCCACGGCATCTCGATGGACGTCGACCCCGGCCAGGTCGTCGTCGTCCTCGGCGCCAACGGAGCAGGCAAGACCACCACGATGCGAGCCATCGCCGGCCTCGTCGCACGTCGCGGCACCATCGAGCTCGACGGCTCGCCTCTCGGCAAGCGCCCGGAGCAGGTCGTCGGCGCGGGCATCAGCCTCGTGCCCCAGGGTCGCGGCACGCTCGGACAGCTCACGGTCATGGACAACCTGCGGGTCGGCGCCGCGCTGCGCAAGGACAAGGACGGCGTCGCGGCGGACATCGAGCGCTGGACCGAGGTGTTCCCGGTGCTCGGCCGTCGGTCGCAGCAGATCGCCGGGTCCCTCTCGGGAGGTGAGCAGCAGATGCTCGCCGTGGCGCGCGCGCTGATGAGCCGCCCCCGCCTCCTGCTCTGCGACGAGCCGAGCCTCGGTCTCGCCCCGATCGTCGTGCAGGAGCTCTTCGCGACGCTCGGACAGATCAACCAGACCGACGGCACGGCTCTCCTGATCGTGGAGCAGAACGCCGAGCTCGCGATGGACCTCGCCGACACCGTCTACCTGCTGGACGTCGGCACCATCGCCGCCACCGGCACCCCGTCCGAGTTCCGGTCCGACGACGCGGTACGCAGCGCGTACCTCGGCTACTAGGAGTCCTCCGTGGAGCTCTTCCTCGAACGTCTCATCACCGGCCTCACGAACGGGTCGGTCTACGCGCTGCTCGCGCTCGCCCTCGTCGTGGTCTTCCGCGGCACCGGCACCCTCAACTTCGCCCAGGGCGAGCTCGCGCTCTTCACGACCTTCTTCGCGTGGTGGCTGACGACGGAGTCGATCCCCGTGTGGATCGCGATCATCGCCTCCTTGATCGCCGGTTTCGTGCTCGGCGCCCTGATCGAGCGGCTGCTGATCCGGCCGGTGCAACGGCGCAACGACATGGCGGTCCTCATCGTCGCCCTAGGGTTGTTCACCGGGTTGAACTCCTTAGCCGGGTTGATCTGGGGCAGCGAGACCAAGATCATGCCGAGCCCGTTCCCGAACGGGATCGACGACTACGTCTCGGTGGGTGGTGCGCGGCTCTACTTCGACGCTCTCGGAGTGGTCGGTGCGCTCGTGGCGCTCATGATCGTCCTGACGCTGCTGTTCCGCTACACCCGCGTCGGGCTGCACATGCGTGCGGTGGCCGACAACGGTGAGTCGGCCACGCTCGCCGGCGTGCGGACCAGCCGGATCCTCGCGATCGGGTGGGGCCTGTCAGGTGCGATCGGGGCGCTGGCCGGCGTGCTGGTCACGCCGCTCTCCCCGCAACAGCTCGGTCTCACGACGATGTTCCACGTCTTCATCGCAGCGTCCGCCGCGGCACTGTTCGGCGGGCTCGACAGCCTGACCGGGGCGGTGGTCGGCGGCATCACGATCGGCGTCCTCGAGGCGATGCTGACCGGCTACGTCTCCTTCATCGGAGGCTCGCTCCAGCAGACGTCGGCGCTGTTCATCATCGTCGCGATCCTCTTCCTGCGACCCAACGGCCTCTTCGGAACCAAGCGATTGGTGAGGGTATGACGACCATCGACGAGACCGCCGCACCATCGGCGGCGAAGCACGGCGCGACGCGAGGGGGCGGACCCAAGGGCCCACGCTTCCTCGTGGTCCAGGGGACGCTGCCCTACCGCGGGCTGCAGCTCGCCGCCGTCGTGCTGGTGGCGCTCCTCCTGCTGTGGGCGTCAGGGCTGCCCGCCTTCCGGATGGGCCAGATCACGAACGTCTTCATCATCGCGATCGCGATCGCGGGCCTGAACCTGGTGACCGGCTACACCGGCCTCCTGTCGATCGGCCACTCGGCGTTCTTCGGCCTCGGGGCGTACACGACCGGCATCCTGATCGTGAAGTACGAGTTCGCGCCGCTGAGCACCATCCCGGTCGCGATCGGACTCTGCTTCGTCCTCGGCCTGCTCGTCGGGCTGCCGTCGTTGCGGATCCACGGCCTCTACCTCGCCCTGGTCACGCTCGCCGTCGCGGTGTCGTTCCCGGAGATCGTCCGTCGTGCCGAGGACCTCACCGGTGGTGCCGCGGGCATGGTGGTCCGATCCCGCTTCCTGGCGCCGCCCGAGTGGACCGGACTCGTCCGGGCCGAGCGAGGCATCTGGATGTTCTGGCTCTCCGCAGGCGTCCTCGCCGTCGTCCTGCTGCTGTGCCGCAACCTCGTACGCAGCCGCTTCGGCATCGCGATGCGCTCCACGCGCGACAACGAGATCGCGGCGGCCGCCAACGGGATCAGCGTCGCGCGCACCAAGATCGTGGCGTTCGGGATCTCGGGTGCGATCACCGGGCTCGCAGGCTCGCTCTTCACGATGTACATGGGGGCGCTCTCGCCCGACGGCTCGTTCACGCTGATGAAGTCGATCGAGTTCATCACCGGACTCGTCCTCGGCGGTGTAGCCACCCAGATCGGGCCGCTCGTCGGCGCGTTCGCGGTGGTCTTCCTCCCCTACCTCACCGCCTCCTACACCGAGGGTCCGCTCGCCGGCGTCGTGTTCGGCGTCGTCCTCATCGTGATCGTCTTCCTCATGCCCGAGGGGATCGTCGGTCGCGTCGGGATCCTCGCCCGCAAGGTCGTCCGCATCGTCCCTGCGGACCATCCCCGTCTCGGCCGCGCTCCCCGGGAAGGACCTCCCGAACCCGCGCACGCCGAGCGCTGAACCACGGCAACACGTCAACCACCACCCTGATCCGACCTCACCGACAAAGGAACACCCATGAACCGACTCCTGCGCGTGGCGGCTGCCGTGTCAGCCACCACGCTCGTACTCACCGCGTGCGGCTCGAACTCGGGAGCCTCCGACGACAGTGACTCCGGCGCGTCGGGCGTCATCACCGCCGACGACTGCGCCGACCCTGACGCCGCCTCGGCCGAGATCACCGACACCCTCAAGGTCGGCTGGACAGCAGCCACGTCCGGCCCCCTCGCCGACGCCGTCGGCAACGTCATCGAGGGCATGGAGGCGCGCTTCGCCGTGGCGAACGAGGCCGGCGGCATCGACGGCGTCAAGCTCGAGGTCATCGTCAAGGACGACGCCTTCAACCCCGAGCGGGCCAAGGCCAACGTCGGTGAGCTGATCCAGAAGGACAAGGTCGACGTCCTCGACACCTTCGGCTCCGGCCAGGTCGACGCGATCGCCGACGACCAGAACGACGCCTGCGTCCCGCTGCTCTTCGCGCAGGCCAGCGTCCCGGCGTACCGCGACATCGAGAACTTCCCGTGGACCACGGAGTACCTCCCGTCGGCCGACGTCGAGATGGCCGTCGTCGTCGAGGGCCTGAAGAAGCAGTACCCGGACGGCGCCGACGTGGCGCTCGCGGTCAACCAGACCGAGTCGGGCCAGGGCATCGCGGACGGCTTCAAGAAGGCCGCCGAGGGCACGAACCTGAAGATCGTCGCCGAGGAGCCCCTCACGGATCCGAAGACGGCCGCCTCGACGCTGAAGGCGAGCAACGCCCAGGTCCTCGTCGACGCGGGTGTGACGACCGACTGCCTCGCGCTGACCCAGGCGATCGCGCGTGTCGGGTGGAAGCCCGAGACCGTGATCCAGCCGTCGAACTGTGCCGACGGTGCGACGCTCTACGAGCCCGCCGGTGAGGCTGCCGACGGCCAGCAGATCCTGCGCTGGCTGAAGGATCCCGCCAACGACGAGTTCAAGGACGACGAGGCCGTCAAGGAGTACCTCGAGCAGTCCGCGGCCAACGGCGCCGACTCGCCGACCAACAGCTACACGGTCAACGGCTGGGCGATCGCCGACCTGATGATCGACAACTTCACCCGCGCCGCGGAGTCGGAGGACGGGCTGTCGCGCCTCTCGATCATGGAGGCCGCACGCACGCAGGACTACCAGCCCCCGATGTTCATCGACGGGATCAAGTTCATGATGAGCCCGAGCCAGTCGTACGGGATCCTCGCGTTCAAGCCGTACACGTGGGACGCCGCCGGGACGACCTTCGTCCCCGCCGGTGAGGTCATCGACATCTCGTCCAGCTACGAGTGATCTACCGTCGCGCGTCCCGGGCCATGGACCCGGGGCGCGCGACGGCGTGCCCGGCCCGGGACAGGGCCACCATCGAACACAGGCAGGAGAGGCGGGGACCATGACGGACGGACGTGGACTCCACCCGCGGGCGCGGGTCGAGGACTACACGAGCAAGGGCTGGTGGAGCGACGAGACGGCTGACCAGGTCTTCAGGGACCAGGTCGCCGCGCGCGGTGACGCGCTCGCGGTCGTCGACCCCGCCAACCGCGTTGCCCTGCTCGGGACCGAGCCCCGACGGCTCACGTGGAACGAGCTCGACGAGGAGGTGACCTTCCTGGCGGCCCGTCTGCTTGACCTGGGCCTGGAGCGGGGAGACGTCCTCGGTGTCCAGCTGCCCAACACCATCGAGCTCGTCGAGGTCTACCTCGCCGCATGGACGCTCGGCGTGATCGTCTCGCCGCTGCCGATGCAGTACCGCGAGCGCGAGGTCGTCGGGATGGCCAACCAGGCCGAGTTCGCCGGCTTCGTCACGACGTACGCGTTCGGTGACCGTCGCCCGGCCGACGACGCGGTCGCGGTCCGGGACAAGATCCCGTCGCTGCGATCCGTCGTCGGGCTGGGGCTGCCGGGCGAAGAGGCCGGTGACACCTCGGCCGAGGTCGTCCAGCTCGTCCCGGCCGCCGCCGGAGCGGATGACGCGGCGCGGGTCGCGGCGTACCGTGAGGCCGACCCGAACGATCCCAACGACTGCCTCACGATCTGCTGGACCTCGGGCACCGAGAGCGAGCCGAAGGGCGTCCCGCGCTGCCACTACGACTGGCTCGCGATCTCGTGGGCCACGGTCGACGCGCCGCGGGTGACCGCCGACGACGTCCTGCTCAACCCTTTCCCGATGGTCAACATGGCGGGCATCAACGGCATGTTCCTGCCGTGGCTGCGCACCGGCGGGGTGCTCGTCCAGCACCACCCGTTCGACCTCCCGACCTTCCTGGGGCAGATCGCGACGGAGCGTGCGACGTACACGGTGGCGCCGCCGGCCCTCCTTTGGATGCTGCTCCACGACGAGGCGCTCCTCTCCAAGGTGGACCTCTCGAGCCTCACCCGGATCGGGTCCGGCTCGGTGCCGCTCCAGCCGGCGATGGTCCGCGGCTGGCAGGACCGGGGCATCCCGGTGATCAACTTCTTCGGCTCGAACGAGGGCATCGGGCTGCTCTCGAGCTTCGAGGACTTTCCTGATCCCGACGAGCGGGCCCAGTACTTCCCCCGGTACGGCGCCCCTGACGTCCACTGGTCGTCGCGGGTGTCGGAGTGGATGCACGTCAAGCTCGTCGACGTGCTGACCGGTGAGGAGATCACCGAGCCTGGCCGCAGCGGAGAGCTGCACATCATCGGTCCGACGGTGTTCGCCGGCTACCTCCACGGCGACCGCCGCCCCACGCCCTTCGACGACGAGGGCTACCTCAAGACCGGCGACCTGTTCGAGATCGCCGGCGACCGGGGCCAGTTCCTGCACTACCTCGACCGAGCGAAGGACCTCGTGATCCGCGGCGGGATGAACATCGCGCCGGCCGAGCTCGAGGGTCTGATCGGAGCGCACCCCGCCGTCGCCGACGTCGCGGTGATCGGAGATCCAGACGAGGTCCTCGGTGAACGGGTCGCGGCCGTGGTGACCCTCAAGCCCGGGTCCACGCTCACTCTCGAGGAGCTCGTCGGCTTCCTCAAGGACCAGAAGATCGCCTCCTTCAAGCTGCCGGAGCGGCTCGAGGTGAGCGACGACCTCCCGCGCAACCCCGTCGGCAAGATCCTCAAGCGAGCGCTGCGACGGACCGAGCACGCCACCACGACGACAGGAGCAGGCGCATGAGCACAGCGGCGACGGACACGGCACCGATGACCGACGAGGCCAAGCTCGCCCTGGCCCGACGGATGTTCGACGCATGGGACGCACTGGACTGGGACCTCGTCCTGGACCTGTTCGCCGACGACGGCGTGCTGCACAGCGTCATGCAGGAGCCGGTCGTCGGGCGCGAGGCGATCCGTGACCGGCTGGCGATCCTGGGGTCCAAGGCCGAGAGCATCACGCTGCGGATCAAGGCGCTCGGGGTGATCGACGGGCGGGTGTTCGTCGAGCGCGTCGACGACTTCTGGTTCGACGGGCACCATGGCGAGGTCCCTGTCGTCGGCATCCTCCGCATGTCCGGAGACCGGGTGACGGAGTGGCTCGAGTACTACGACCGTCCGACGCTGCTGGCCGGCATGGGCATCTCCGAGGACTTCGGGCACTGATGCCGTCGGGCAGCTGGGCACGCACCGCCGTGTCCGCGATGGGTCGGGCCGCGCCGGAGGCCGTCGCCTTCCGCGGCCACGGCACGGTCCGGACCCACGCGGAGTCACGCCGGCGTGCGATCGCCTTCGCCCACGCGCTCGTGGCGCGCGGCATCGGACCCGGGGACCGCGTCGCGCTGGTCGTCGAGGACCGCGCCGACGCTGTCGAGGCGTACCTCGGGGTAGGCCTCGCGGGGGCCACCGCCGTCCAGGTCAACGACCGGCTCCAGGTCGCGGAGATCGACGAGGTCCTGGGCCTCGCCGGGGTCCGCGCGGTCGTCCACACGGCGGGCCACGCGAAGCGGCTCGAGGACCTGCTGCGCGGCGCCGGTACGGACGTCGTCTCGGTCGGCACCCGCACGGCGGCCACCACACTGACGTACGAGGACGCGGTCGCAGCGTCCGCCTCCCTCGACCTTCCGCACCTGGCGTTCGACGCCGACGCGCCGGGGATCGTGGGCTTCACCAGCGGCACCACGGGTCGGCCGAAGGGTGTCGTGCACACCCATGCGAACCTCGACCGGATCGTGCGGCACATGCCTGTCCACGACGGGATCCGGTGGGGGAGCCGGTGCGGCTTCACCGGCACTCTGGCGTTCGCGGCCGGCATCTGGGGAGTCGTGCTCCCGCACCTGTACGTCGGCGGCGAGGTCTCGTTCATGGCCGGGCTCGACCCCGAGGCGTGGGTCGAGAGGATGCTCACCGAGCGCACGACGTTCACCTACGCGCCCACCCCCCTCATGGGCGCGTTCGCCGACCGGGTGCGCGAGAGCCCCGGCGTCCTCGACCACCTCGACGTGGTGCTGCACTCCGGATCGCTCGCCCCGCGCGAGTCGGTGGAGGACCTCGTCGACGCGATCGGGCACCGCTATGTCGAGACGTACGGGATGACCGAGACGGGGGCGCCGGTGACCGCGACGGTCCCCGACGACTGGCGGGCGGGTTCGACGGCCGACGATCCGTACGCCTCCGCCGGGCGCCCGGTGACGATCGCCGAGATCCGGATCACCGACGCCGCCGGCACAGCGCTCCGGCCCGGCGAGGTCGGTGAGATCGAGGTGGCGAGCGAGACGCTGTTCGCGGGCTACCTCGACCAGCCCGACCTCACCGCCGAGGCCCTGCACGACGGCTGGTTGAAGACCGGTGACCTCGGCTCGCTCGACGCCTCCGGCCGCCTCTACGTCCGGGGCCGCGCCAAGGACATGATCGTCACCGGCGGGATGAACGTGTATCCCGCCGAGGTGGAGCGGGTCCTCGTGCAGGCCGTCGGCATCGCCGACGCGGCGGTCTTCGGTGTCGCGCACCCGCGGTGGGGCGAGACCGTGACGGCCGCGGTCGTCGCGGCGCCCGGGGTCGCCGTCGACCTCGACGGCCTCACGGCGTACGTGCGCGAGCGCCTCGCCGGATACAAGAAGCCGACCGCGATCCACGTGGTCGAGGCGTTGCCGCGCAACGCCAGCCTGAAGGTCCGCAAGGACGAGCTCCGCAGGAGGTTCGAGCATGCCGACGACTGACCGGACACGTATCGACGCGATCCTCGAACGGCTCCGGCTGCCGGTCCTGGCGGCGCCGATGTTCCTCGTGTCGGGGCCCGAGCTCGTGGTCGCGTCCTCGCGTGCCGGCGTGATGGGCTCGTTCCCGTCGCCGAACTGCCGGACCACCGCCGAGCTCGACGCGTGGCTCGGGGCGATCACCGACGGCCTGCGGGGTGTCGACACGCCCTGGGCGCTGAACCTCGTCACGCACCGCACCAACACGCGCCTCGACGACGACCTTCGGCTGGTCAAGGAGTACGAGCCGCCCGTCGTCGTGACCGCGCTCGGGTCTCCGGCGCCAGCCCTCGACGTCGTGCACGCGTACGGCGGGGTCGTCGTCGCCGACGTGGTGAGCCTGCGCCTCGCGAAGAAGGCGGTCGGCATGGGAGCCGACGGCCTGGGCCTCGTGTCGGCCGGTGCCGGCGGACACACCGGCCACCTGTCGCCGTTCGCGTTCGTGTCGGCCGTCCGCGAGTTCTTCGACGGCCTGGTGATGGTCGGCGGCGGGATCAGCGACGGGGCCGGGGCTGCCGGGGCCGTCGCGGCCGGGGCAGACCTGGTCTCGATCGGCACACGTTTCCTCGCGACGACCGAGAGCATGGCGGTCGATCCCTACAAGGAGATGGTGGTCGCGCACGGCGTCGACGACCTCGTGGTCAGCGCTGGTGTGACGGGCACGCCGGCCTCGTGGCTGAGGCCGAGCCTGGTCGCGAACGGTCTCGACCCGGATGCGATGACGTTCGACGGCGAGCGCACCTACGATGCCGCTGCGTCGCCGGGCGGACGGTGGAAGGACATCTGGGCAGCTGGACAGGGGCTGGGGACGATCCACGCCGTCGAGCCGGTCGCCTCGGTCGTGGACCGGCTGGAGGCGGAGTACGTCGCGGCGCTCGACCGGGTCAGCGGGCTCCGCCGGCGCTGAGCGTCACCCCCGCGCGGCGTCGCCGATCCGACGCGCCGCCTCGCGGACGAGCGACTCTGCGCGCTCGGCCACGTCGGGGCGGCTCGTGATCACGGTGACGGCCGCGCGCACGCTGCGCAGGCCGGGGACAGGCGCAGCGATGCCGTACGCACCGGGGTTGAGCTCGGCGTGCGTCGTCACGACGCCGGCCTCGCGCACCGCAACGACACGTGCTGGCTCGTCGAGCACCGCTGGTCCGGCAGCCAGGGCGGCGAGGCCACCGGCTCCGCGGTCGAGCGGGTCGCGGTTGCCGAGCCGGTAGGAGAAGCGCGGACCGTCGGTCGGGGGCTCCGCGACCACGGTCGTGACGGCGGCGTCCGCGACGACCTCGACCAGGCTCGCGGTCGCGTCCAGGGTGACGGCGAGGTCGTGCAGGACGGGCTCGGCGACGGCGTGCAGCCGCGGACGCGCACGGTCCGCGAGCGTGGTGAGCATCCGGCCCACCTGATAGCGGCCGGCTCCGTCCCTCGCCACGTACCCCGTGCGTTCCAGGCTGACGAGCAGTCGATGGACGATCGAGCGGTGCAGCCCCGCCCGCGCGGTGATCTCGGTCGCCGTGGCACCCGGGCTCTCCGCCACCACCTGGAGCACGAGCAGACCACGCTCGAGCGTCTGCGACCCGCCCGCCGCTCCGTCCGCGATCGACATACCGGCACCCTAGTCGCGCCGTCCCGGTCAGGACTGACGTGCGATCCACGCCCGCGCGTCGGCGACCGCGCGGGTGAGCGCCTCGCCGACCACCTCGGTCCCCTCGTAGACACGCTCCAGGCCGAGCGTGCGGCCGGTGCGGTGGCGCCGCAGCTGTGCTGTCAGGCGGGGGTTGTCCGTGACGACGACGAGCCTGCTCCCCGTCTCGCGCAACTCGCTCGCGTAGTCGTCGAGGGCGTCGAGCAGGGTGAGGCCCGCCTCGTCGGCCCCTCGGATCCGCAGGATCACCACCGATCCCTGCGAGCGTGCCGTCACCGACGGGAGCTGGCGGTGCAGCGCATCGGTCGAGGCGAAGAACAACGGTCCGTACGGCTGGAGCACGACGACGGTACGAGGCGGGAGCGTGCTGGGCGGTGGGCCTTCGATCACGCGGCCCTGCTCGTCGAGCGTGAGCCTTCGCAGCGTCAGACGTGTCGACTGCTGGATGACGAACATGAGGACGGACATGCCGACCCCGACCAGCACCGCGTACTGCAGCGGCACCACCAGGGTCAGCGCGAACGTCACCACCATCACGGCGACGGGCACCGGTCCGGTGCGGAAGGCCGCCACGATCTGCGGGATGCGTACGGCCCCGGCCCCGACGACGATGAGCAGACCTGCGAGCGACGGCATGGCGACGCGCTCGACGACGGGGGCGAGAGCGAAGATCACGACCGCCATCACGGCTGCTCCGACGAGCAGCGCTCGACGTCCGTGCGCGCCGGCGGTCGCCACGAGGGAGCTCGCGCCCATGGATCCGCCGACAGGGTTTCCCTGGAAGAGGCCGGAGAGGAGGTTGCCGGCGCCCTGCCCGACGAAGTCCTGCGAGGCGTCGGGACGAGCCGCCCCGTGCCTGGCCGGGAACGCGCTCGCGACGGCGGCGCCCTGGACGAGACCGACGAACGCGAGGGAGAGCGCGGGCAGCAGCAGCCAAGGGATCTCGCCGAGCGCCGGGAGGACCGGCGCGGGGAGTGACCGCGGCACGTCCGCGACATCGGCGACGACCGCCACGTCCGAGCCGGCACTGTTGAGGGCGAGCGCGAGGAGCGACGTCGCCGCGACGGCCACGACGAGGCCCATCGCGCCGAGCCGGGTGTGCCGCAGGCCCAGGATGCCGAGGATCGTCAGCGCTCCCACGAGCAGCGTCGCCGGATCGATGGCCCACGGGTGGAGCAGGAGGTCCAGCGCTCGGAGCACCCGGTTCGCGCCGTGCGAGACGTAGCCGGTCAGGTTGTCGAGCTGGCCGAGCACGATGTTGATGCCGACCGCGGTGACGAAACCGGTCATCACCGACGTCGACACGAACCGCAGGAAGCGTGCGAGACCCAGCAGCCCGGCGGCCACCATGACGACCCCCGTGAGGACGGTCAGGGTGAAGAGCGACCGCATCGGGTCGTCGGTCGAGTCGAGGTCCACGTCGGAGACGATGATCGCCATCGCGCCGGTGCCCTGGACGGCCATGAGCCCGCTCCCCGTGACGAGCGCGCCGCCGACGAGGCCGTACAGGTAGGCGTAGAGACCCGCCACCGGGTTGACGCCGGCGAGCAGCCCGTTGGCCAGGCCGTCGGGGACGCTCTCGACGCCGAGGATCGTGCCCGCCACCAGGTCGTCGCCCAGCCCGCGGCGACGGAACAGTGTCCGGGGACGCGTGAACGGAAGGTCGATGGCCCGACTCCTCTCAACGCGCCGGTCGAGGACAACTGTCGTACGAAGCGCGTGCGGCGGCCACCCCAGCAGACCGGTCGCCTGGTGAGGGTGCAGGGGCTGTGCCCCCGTGCGATGCTCGGACGCATGTCGACACCCAAGCCAGCTTCCCCCACCATTCTCGGACAGCAGCAGGCACTGCGTGACTCCTTGCCCTTCGGTGACACCCAGGACTTCGACGACGCCTCGCGGGGCCTTCTCGGTGCACGTGAGCCGGGCGCGATCGCGGCGACGGACGGTCGCGTCGTCTGGGACGGCGACACCTACAGCTTTCTCGAGGGCGAGGCTCCCGACTCGGTCAACCCGAGTCTGTGGAGGCAGTCGCAGCTCGTTGCTCGCCAAGGTCTGTACGAGGTCGTCGAGGGCATCTACCAGGTGCGCGGGTTCGACCTCTCGAACATCACCTTCGTCGAGGGCGACTCCGGGGTCGTCGTCATCGACCCGCTCATCTCGACGGAGACGGCCGCCGCTGCCCTCGCGCTGTACCACGAGCACCGCGGCGAGCGACCCGTCACGGCAGTGATCTACACCCACTCGCACGTCGACCACTTCGGTGGGGTGAAGGGTGTGACCACTCAGGAGGACGTCGATGCCGGTCGTGTGCCGGTCCTCGCGCCCTCGGGCTTCGTCGAGCACGCGGTGGCGGAGAACGTGTACGCGGGCACCGCGATGGCCCGTCGCGCCGGGTACATGTACGGCGCCGTGCTGGCGCGAGGCCCCCAGGGGCAGGTCGGTGCGGGCCTCGGCCAGACCACTTCCACAGGCACGGTGACGCTGATCGCGCCGACCCACGAGATCACGACGACCGGCCAGGAGGAGGTCGTCGACGGCGTCCGGATCGTGTTCCAGATGGCACCGGACACCGAGGCGCCGTCGGAGATGCTGTTCTACTTCCCCGACCACAAGGCGCTGTGCGCCGCCGAGGATGCGACCCACAACCTCCACAACCTGCTGACGCTGCGCGGCGCGGTCGTCCGGGACCCGCACGGCTGGTCGAAGTACCTCACGGAGACGATCGACCTGTTCGGTGGTGAGGTCGAGGTTGTGTTCGCCTCGCACCACTGGCCCACCTGGGGCAATCAGCGCGTCGTCGAGTTCCTCTCGCTCCAGCGCGACCTCTACGCCTACCTGCACGATCAGACTCTTCGTCTTCTGAACCAGGGTCTCACTGGCGCGGAGATCGCCGAGGAGATCGCGCTGCCCCCGGCACTCGAGAACGCGTGGAGCACGCGCGGCTACTACGGATCGGTGAGCCACAACGTCAAGGCGATCTACCAGCGCTACATGGGCTGGTTCAACGGCAACCCGGCCACGCTCTGGGAGCACACACCCGTGGAGCGGGCGAAGCGCTACGTCGACCTCGGGGGCGGCGCGGACGCCGTCGTCGAGAAGGCTCGTACGGCGTTCGACTCGGGTGACTACCGCTGGGCGGCCGAGCTGCTCAACCACGTGGTCTTCGCGCAGCAGGACCATGCTGCGGCCCGTGACCTGCTGGCCGACACGTACGAGCAGCTCGGCTACGGCTCGGAGAACGGGACCTGGCGCAACTTCTACCTGTCAGGTGCGACGGAGCTGCGCGACGGGGCATTCGGGACGCCGACCCAGACGAGCTCGCCCGACATGGTCAGCCAGCTCTCGCCGGAGATGCTGTTCGACGCCCTCGCGGTCCAGGTCGACGGCCCGCGCGCGTGGGACGAGAAGCTGTCGATCGACGTGGTCCTCACCGACGTCGACGAGCGGTATCGTCTGCGACTCGCCAACGGCGTCCTCACCTACAGCGCTGCGCCGCAGACGGGCGACGCCGACGCCACACTCACCACGACGAAGCGCGCCCTGCCGGCGCTCGCCACCGGCAAGCTCGCCGAGGCCGGCATCGAGGTCACGGGTGACGCCGCCGTGCTCGGACGCCTCACCGGTCTCCTCGATCCGGGCGACAAGGACTTCGCCATCGTGACGCCATAGCCGGCCGTTCGGGAGACCGGGTCGACCCCGGGGCGAGCGAGAGGTAAGTTAGGCCAGGCTTATCTCACGCTCGAAGGGGACCCTGGTGTTCGCCAACTACCTCATCGGCCTGCGCGAGGGGCTCGAGGCAGCGCTCGTGGTGAGCATCCTCATCGCCTACCTCGTGAAGACCGAACGGCGCCGTCTGGTGCCCCAGATCTGGCTCGGGGTGGGGATCGCCGTCGTCATCAGCCTCGGGTTCGGTGCGCTGCTGACGTTCGGGCCGCGCGGTCTCACGTTCGAGGCTCAGGAGGCCATCGGGGGCGCGCTCAGCATCGTCGCCGTCGGGTTCGTGACCTGGATGGTCTTCTGGATGGCCGGTGCGGCCAAGGGCTTGAGCGGTGAGCTGCGCAGCAAGATCGACGACGCTGCCGAGGGGGCACGCTGGTCCTTGATCGTGGTGGCGCTCCTTGCCGTAGGACGTGAGGGCCTGGAGACTGCCCTTTTCCTGTGGGCCGCGACGCAGACTGCGACCGCAGACGGCACGACGGCGACCTGGGAGCCGCTGCTCGGAGCGGCGCTCGGGCTCGCGACCGCGGTGGTGCTCGGCTATCTCTTCTACCGCGGCGCGATCCGGATCAACCTCAGCCGGTTCTTCCTCTGGACCGGTGCCTTCCTGATCGTGGTCGCCGCCGGTGTGCTGTCGTACGGCGTCCACGATCTCCAAGAGGCCGGGATCCTGCCCGGGCTCGGCAACGTGTTGTTCGACGTCTCCGACGTGATCGACCCGACGACCTGGTACGCCACCGTGCTCAAGGGCGTCTTCAACTTCTCGCCCGCGACCACCGTGCTCGAGGGGCTGGCCTGGCTGCTCTACCTCGTGCCGACCATGACCCTCTTCCTGCTGAAGATGCGGCGCCGCGAGCGTCAGACCGAACCCCCGAGCAGCGCATCGCTGCCTGAGTCGAAGGACCGTCCCCACCATGCGTCGTAGCACCATCCCCGCGGTCGCAGGACTCGTCGTCCTGGCCGTCGGCGCCCTGTCTGGCTGCACCGACAACACCCCGTCCGGCGGTGACGACACGCGCAGCCTGTCGGTGACGTCGACCGCCGATGCGTGCGATGTGTCGGCGGCAGAGGCTCCGGCCGGCAACCTCACCTTCAGCGTCCGCAACGACGGCTCCGACGTCACCGAGTTCTACCTGCTCGCCTCCGACGGGCTGCGGATCGTGGGGGAGATCGAGAACATCGGTCCAGGGTTGACGCGTGACCTCGTGGTGACCGCCCCCGAGGGCGACTACGTGACGGCCTGCAAGCCTGGGATGAAGGGTGAAGGCATCCGTGCCGACTTCGCGGTGACCGCGTCGGACGAGAAGGTCGAGGTCGCCGGCGACGACCAGGCACTCGTCGACCAGGCCAACAAGAACTATGCGGCCTACGTCCAGGACCAGAGCGCCCAGCTCCTCGACCAGACGACGAAGTTCGTCGCGCTCTACAAGGCCGGCAAGGACGACGAGGTACGGGCGCTCTACCCGGTGGCTCGCGTGCACTGGGAGCGCATCGAGACCGTCGCGGAGTCGTTCGGCGACCTCGACCCCAAGATGGACGCCCGCGAGGCCGACCTCGAGCCCGGTCAGCGGTGGACCGGCTGGCACCTCATCGAGAAGGACCTCTGGCCCGCGCGCGCCAAGGACTACACGGCGCTGACGCCCGCCGAGCGCGCGACGTACGCCGACGACCTGCTTCTGAACACCCAGACCCTCGACGACCGCGTCCAGGACCTCACCTACACGGTCGACCAGATCGCCAACGGTTCTCGCGGACTGCTCGACGAGGTCGCGACCGGCAAGGTCACCGGCGAGGAGGAGTACTGGTCTCGGACGGACCTGTGGGACTTCCAGGCCAACGTCGACGGTGCCCGCGTGGCGTTCGAGGGCGTGCAGCCGATCGTGGAGAAGAACGACGAGGCGCTCGCCACCGAGATCGACGACCGGTTCACCGCGCTGCAGGCGCTGCTCGACCAGCACAAGGACGGCGACGGCTTCGTGTTCTACGACGAGCTGTCGACCGAAGAGATCAAGGCCCTGTCGGACGCCGTCAACGCCCTGAGCGAGCCGCTGTCCCAGCTCGCGGCTGCGACGGTCTGAGGAGGACCCGCACAACCATGACCGAGGAACGAGGGGGGATCAGCCGCCGCGGGTTGATCGGCGGAGGCGCCGCGCTGGGCATCGGAGCGGCCGCCGCCGGCTTCGGCGCGGGGCGCGCCGTGGCCGACGACGCGACGTCGGCGAGCAGGGACCCGGAGGCGTACTCCCTCTACGGCGCCCACCAGCCGGGCATCGTCACCCCGGTCCAGGACCGGCTCCACTTCGCCGCCTTCGACGTCACCACCGACTCGCGCGCGGCGCTGGTCGATCTGCTTCGTGCCTGGACCGACGCTGCCGCACGGATGATGCACGGCGAGGGTGCGGGCCCGGCAGGCCCGACGTCGGGCGACTACGACGCCCCGCCCGACGACACCGGCGAAGCGATCGGGCTCCCGCCTTCGCGTCTCACGCTGACCTTCGGCTTCGGCGCGTCGCTCTTCGACGACCGCTTCGGGCTGTCCGGCCGGCGCCCGGCGGCGCTCGCCCCGCTCCCGCACTTTCCCGGCGACAACCTCCAGGAGGAGCGCAGCAACGGCGACCTCTGCGTGCAGGCGTGCTCCGACGACCCGCAGGTCGCCGTCCACGCGATCCGCAACCTCGCCCGCATCGGGTTCGGCACGGTCGGCATGCGCTGGTCGCAGCTCGGGTTCGGCAGGACGTCGACGACGACCCGCGACGAGGCGACGCCGCGGAACCTGTTCGGCTTCAAGGACGGGACGATGAACGTCAAGTCCGAGGACCGAGAGGCGCTCACCGACCACGTGTGGGTCGGCGACGACACGGACCAGGCCTGGATGGCCGGCGGGAGCTACCTGGTCGCGCGACGCATCAACATGACGATCGAGATCTGGGATCGCCAGCCGCTTCGCGAGCAGGAACGCGTGATCGGCCGATCCAAGGCCGAGGGCGCACCGCTGTCGGGTGGCGGGGAGCACGACCAGCCCGACTTCGCCCGTGCGGGGCGCGAGGGCGAACCGCTGGTCGACACCGGTGCCCACGTCCGCATCGCACACCCCGATCACAACGGAGGTGTCCGCATGCTGCGCCGCGGCTACAACTTCGTCGACGGGAGCACCGAGATCGGCCGGATGGACGCCGGCCTCTTCTTCGTCGCCTATGTCGTGGACCCGCGGACCCACTTCGTCCCGGTGCAGATGCGCCTGTCGACGCTCGACGGGATGCAGGAGTACGTCCAGCACACGGGATCAGGCCTCTTCGCGGCGCCGCCTGGAGTCCGCAAGGGCGAGTACGTCGGCCAGCACCTCTTCGGCGCCTGAGTCTGCGCACAGCCCCGCAGGGTGGCACGTTGGACACCATGGGGAAGCACATGCGTCCGATCGGGGTCGACGTCGGCGGCAGCGGCATCAAGGGTGCGCCCGTCGATCTCAAGAAGGGTGAGTTCGCCGAGGAGCGGATCCGGATCGAGACACCCGAGGAGTCCACACCCGACGCGGTCGGTGAGGTGATCGCCGAGATCGTCGACCAGATCTTGGGCAAGGATGGCGCCAAGGGTGACTCCAAGGTGCCCGTCGGCATCACGGTCCCGGCCGTCGTGACGCGGGGCCTCGTGCGTACGGCGGCGAACATCGACCGCAGCTGGATCGGCACCGACGCCGTACGGCTGCTGACCGAGCGTCTCGGCAGACCGGTCGTCGTCATCAACGACGCCGATGCGGCGGGGATCGGTGAGCTCGAGTACGGCGCGGGCCGTGGCACGACGGGTCTCGTCATCATGACGACCCTCGGGACGGGGATCGGCACCGCGCTCATCAACGACGGCGAGCTGGTGCCGAACAGCGAGCTCGGCCACCTGCGCATCGATGGCGAGGACGCTGAGAGGTCGACCTCGTCGGCGGCGCGGGAGAACGAGGACCTCTCGTGGGAGGAGTGGGCGGAGCGGCTGCAGCGTTACTACGCGCGACTCGAGGATCTGCTCTGGCCCGACCTGTTCATCGTCGGAGGCGGCGTGGCCAAGCACGCCGACAAGTACCTGCCGCTGCTGCACCTGCGCGCCCCGATCGTCGCCGCGCGTCTCGGCAACGACGCAGGCATCATCGGCGCCGCGCTCACCGCCTCGCGCGCGAACGCCTGACCCCGGATCACGTCGCCTGCAGGCCGCCGCTGGACGCGCCGTCGGACTGGTCCTCGGCCTCGTGGGTGAAGAACGAGATCCTGCCGTCGACCTCGAGCACCGCGATCTCGACGTCCGACAGTCGGCGAATGCCCTGCTCGCGGGCGGACGTCGTGAGGTCCTCGAACGCGAGCCGCTGGTCCTTGAGCACCTTCATGCGCGGCTCCCCGTCCCGCATCACCACCACCGGTGATCCCTTGATGAAGCGCAGCCGGTCGGGGAAGCGCCACGCCAGCCACGACAACGAGACCGTCAGGAGCGTGAACGTCCCCACCGCGAGCACGGCGCCGGTGATCGACGTGTCCTGCTGTGTGACGGCGCCCTGGACGAGGTCGCCCATGACGATGAACAGCACCAGCTCGAACGTGCTCAGCTCGCCGAGGGTCGAGCGTCCCACGGCTCGGGTGATGAGCCAGAGGAACGCGAAGACGATGATCGCTCGGATGACGATCTCCATCGTCGGTCTCCGTTCTGCCGCAGCCGGCGTCGTACGAGTGGGGTCAGGGCAGGAGGGTCGTGCTGATGTGCGTCTCGGCGATGCGGCTCGTGCCGTCGGAGAGGAAGACGGTTGCCTGCTCTCCCTCCTGGCTCGACGGCTGCACGTAGACGTCGAAGAGGACGGTCACCTCTGTCGCGCCCGGCTCCGCGGCGACCGTCAGGTAGAGGTACTCGCCGTCCGTGCTCGTGTCGGTCGGGTCGGGGAAGATCCCTTGGTGCTCGAAGATCTCCATGTAGTTCTGCGAGATGCCGACCACGACCTCCTCGCCGACGCCGTCGGGGTTGGACACCGTGATCGAGAGCGGGGTGTCGAGGCCGGCGCGCGCGACCCGCGGGTAGTCCACCGACAGCGTGAAGCCACCGCCCTCGTCGGTCGCGGTGAGGTTGCGGACACCGAGGAGACCCACCGCACCGGCGACGACAAAGAGGAGCAGCGCCGCCAAGGTCACCCGCGTCGTCCACCTCGCGGTGCCGGTGGTGCTGCCCTCGGGTACGTCGTCGTACGTCGTCACGAGGACATCCTGCCGTGCGTACGGGCGTCCGTGACCGACCCGGTCGGGCGGGTCGCACTACGGTGGGAACCATGGATTTCCGTCACCTCGGCAACAGCGGCCTCAAGATCAGCGAGATCGCGTACGGCAACTGGATCACCCACGGCTCCCAGGTGGAGGCCGACGTCGCGACCGCGTGCGTGCGCCGCGCGCTCGACGAGGGCATCACGACCTTCGACACGGCTGACGTCTACGCCAACACCGCCGCCGAGTCGGTGCTCGGCGCGGCACTGAAGGACGAGCGTCGCGAGTCGCTCGAGATCTTCACCAAGGTCTACTGGCCCACCGGACCGCTCGGTCACAACGACTCGGGCCTGTCCCGCAAGCACATCATGGAGTCGATCAACGGGTCGCTGCGCCGGCTGCAGACCGACTACGTCGACCTGTACCAGGCCCACCGCTTCGACACCGAGACCCCGCTCGAGGAGACGATGCAGGCGTTCGCCGACGTCGTCCGCGCCGGCAAGGCGCTCTACATCGGGGTGTCCGAGTGGACCGCCGAGCAGCTCCGCGCCGGTCACGCCCTCGCGCAGGAGCTCGGTGTCCAGCTGATCTCGAGCCAGCCGCAGTACTCGATGCTGTGGCGCGTCATCGAGACCGAGATCGTGCCGACGAGCGAAGAGCTCGGGATCGGCCAGATCGTCTGGTCGCCGATCGCGCAGGGCGTGCTCACCGGCAAGTACCTCCCCGGCCAGGCCCCGCCGGAGGGTTCGCGCGCCACGGACAGCAAGGGTGGCGCCGACTTCGTCGCACGTTTCCTCGAGGACGACGTGCTCGAGCGTGTGCAGCGCCTCAAGCCGATCGCGGACGACGCCGGGCTCTCGATGGCGCAGCTCGCCGTGGCGTGGGTCCTGCAGAATGACAACGTGTCGGCGGCGATCATCGGCGCCTCGCGGCCGGAGCAGGTCAGCGACAACGTCAAGGCGAGCGGTGTGCGGCTGGAGGCCGACGTGCTGAAGGCGATCGACGACGCCCTCGGCGACGTGGTCGTGAGCGACCCCGCGATGACCGCCCGCAACGCGCCGGCGAAGCGTCCGAGCTGACGGAAGGGGACAGGATGGGAACGTTGGGGGAGACCGGGCCGCAGCGGCGTCTCATGCAGCTGTCCGAGCCGGAGTGCTGGGAGCTGCTCGGCACGCAGGAGGTGGGTCGGGTCGGGTTCGTGGCGGAGGGGACGCCACAGATCTTCCCGGTGAACTTCCAGGTCCACGAGCGGCGGATCCTGTTCCGGACCACCCCTTACGGCGCTGTCGCGCAGGCGGTCACGGGCGTGCCGATCGCCTTCGAGGTGGACACGATCGACGGGGCGAACCAGACGGGCTGGTCGGTGCTGCTCAGTGGAGAGGGCAACCACGAGTCGGATCCGGCGGTCCTTGCGAACCTGTGGGGCCCGGACCGTGCGACGCCGTGGGCCGACGGCACCCGGGTGCTGTGGATCTCGCTCACGCCGTCGGCCGTCAGCGGGCGCCGGATCGCCTGGGTCTGACTCAGCCGAGCCGAACGACGACGTCCGCGCGGGTCTTCGTCGTCTCGACGAGCCGCGCGTTCGCCTCGTCGCTGCGAGCGACCCACTCCGCGGCCTCGGCCGACGACTTCCCGTACGCGACGTGGCGGGCGACCAGGCGTCGTACGCGCAGGTCCGCCGCGACGTCGACGTACCAGCACTCGTCGAGCAGCGCGTGGACCTCGCGCCAGCCCGGCTCGTCCAGGAGCAGGTAGTTGCCCTCGGTGACGACCAGCGACGCGTCACGGGGCACGGCGACCGCCCCCGCGACCGGCTGCTCGAGATCGCGCTCGAACGCCGGCACGTAGACCACGGGGTCCTCACGCGCCACGATCCGTCGCAGGGCGGCGGCGTATCCGAGGACGTCGAACGTCTCCGGTGCACCCTTCACCTCGCGGAGGCCGAGCTGGTCGAGCGTCGCGTCGGCCAGGTGGAACCCGTCCATCGGCACGTGCGCGGCCGGGACGCCGTTCGTGCGCGCGAGGATCTGCTCCACCAGCCACGTCTTCCCGACACCCGGCGGTCCCGTGATGCCGAGGAGCCGACCGCCTGCACCGACGAGCTCGCGTGCGCGGGCAGCGGCGCTGTCGAGGTCCTCCACGACGATCGTCACGCACACCAGTGTGGCGTCTGGCGCATACCGGCGTGGGTAGGCGGGTAAAGGACGGGTACACCCTGACCCAGGAGGAGAGCGAGATGCCTCGAGGCAAGTCACCCGGACCGAGCGTCAAGGACAAGAAGCTGTACGAGGACCTTCGCGACGAAGGCAACTCCAAGCAGAAGTCCGCCCGCATCGCCAACGCCGCCGCCGCCCGTGGTCGTTCATCGGTGGGGCGCAAGGGTGGCAAGAGCGGCGACTACGACGACTGGTCCAAGAAGGACCTGTACGACCGCGCCAAGGAGGTCGGCGTCGAGGGTCGCTCGTCGATGAGCAAGAAGGAGCTCATCTCGGCACTCCGCAACAGCTGACTCGCCTGCGGCCACCCGGACCGTACGCCTAGGCTGGTGCCCTCGCAGACGACGGAGGGCGAATGGGCATCGTGACGCGCGGGTTCCGCGGTCGACGGGGTGGTGGCGACGTGAAGCTCCCGCCCGGGCAGTACCTGGAGACCGGGTTCCCCGTGCTGTCTGCCGGGCCGACCCCGCAGATCGCGCCGGCGGCGTGGGCCTTCGAGATCACCACGGAGTCGGGCGAGGAGCACCGCTGGAGCTGGGTCGAGCTGCAGGCTCTCCCGCGCGAGGACATCACCGTCGACATCCACTGCGTCACCAAGTGGTCGAAGCTCGGAAGCCGGTGGACCGGCGTCAGCCTCGACACCCTGCTCTCCGGCATCGACACCCAGGCGTCCTACGCGATGGTGCACTCCTACGGCGGCTACACGACCAACCTGCCGCTCGACGACCTGCGCAACGGGCAGGCGTGGGTCGCGTACGGCTACGACGACCGTCCGCTGCGCCCCGAGCACGGCGGCCCTGCGCGACTGCTGGTGCCCCACCTGTACTTCTGGAAGTCCGCCAAGTGGGTGCAGCGGCTCGAGCTGCTCACCGAGGACCGGCTGGGCTTCTGGGAGCGCGCCGGCTACCACGCCTATGGCGACCCGTGGCGCGAGCAGCGCTACGCGGGCGACTGACGGGCAGCGGACATGGTGGGGATGCCATGGCGTCGAGCCGTCGTGCTCGCGCACCGACGCGAGGCGCCGATGGCTGCGACGCTTCTGATGCACGTCGAAGGGCAGCCGGCAGGGCTCGCGGGGCAGCGGGTCGAGGTCCGGCTCACCGCGGAGGACGGCTACACGGCCGACCGCGAGTACTCGCTGGCCCGGTCCGGAGAGCCCGACCGCGCCGAGATCACCGTCCAGGCGATCGACGGCGGCGAGGTGTCGCCGTTCCTGGTCGAGGACATCGAGGTCGGTGTCGAGCTCCAGGTGCGCGGACCGATCGGCGGCTGGTTCGTGTGGCGTCCGGAGCAGACCGAACCCGTCACGCTGATCGCGGGCGGCTCCGGGGTCGTCCCGCTGATGGCGATGATCCGCGCACGCCGCGCGGCGGGCAGCAAGGCACCGTTCCGGCTGATCTACTCGGTGCGGTCGCGAGACGAGATGTTCTACCGGTCAGAGCTGCGCCAGCCGGATCCCGGCGTCGACGTCAGCGTCGTGCACACGCGTGAGGCACCGGAGGGCTCGCCGCGACCGGCTGGTCGGATCACCGTGGCCGACGTCAACAACGGCGGCTGGCCGCCCGACTTCGCACCCACCTGCTACGTCTGCGGACCGACCGGTTTCGTCGAGTCGGTCGCCGACATGCTCGTCGCCCTGGGGCACGATCCTCACCACGTACGCACGGAGAGATTCGGTCCTACGGGCTGAACGGCGGATGCGGGTGACCGTGCAGCGGGACATGATGGGCCCAGGACGACCGGAGCGGGGGAAGTGATGACCGACGCAAACGATGCTGTCGAGCTGAGGATCGGTGGAGGTCTCGCGGGGACGCAGACCGCCGAGCTCGCCGTCTCGGAGCACGGCGCCGCCGATTTGATGGCGGTCCTCGACGCGAACGACATCGGCTACGACGTGCTCGACAAGCGCATCGAGTCCCTCCCCGGCGGCATCATCCTCTCGGTCGGCTCGTTCCACCTCGGCGAGGAAGGCTCGGGGCTCGGTGTCGCGCTGAGCGACTACGCGCGGCGCCTGGAGCCGTCGGTCCCGGACGTCACCATCGGTGGTGTCCCGTACGAGATCGGCGAGTCGGCCGCGGTCGCCTCCGCGCTCATCGCGCTGAGGACCGCGCAGGACCAGGAGGACTCTGCTGCCGTCGAGGCGCGCGCGACGTGGCAGCGCGAGTACGAGCTCGAGCAGGGCGCGGAGGACTCGGAGGAGCCCAAGGGCTAGGACACCCCGAGGGACGGCGTCGCGAGCGCCGCACTCACGCTGCGTGGAACCACTTGGCGAGCTTGTCGAGCTCGCCCTCGGCTGACCGCTTGGGTGCGTCTGGCTCAGGCTCGAGCTCGTCTGCCGGTGGCGCCGGTGCCTCCGGCGCTGTGGCTGGTGCGGGCGGCTCGTGGGCTTCAGAGGCGGGCACGGCAGGAACAGCGATCTCGACAGGGACCGGCGTGGGCTCCGGCTCCGCCACGGGGAGCCAGTCGGCGGGTATGGGCAGGCTCGGCCGCGGGGCGCCCGGCTCGTCGAGAAGTGCCGTCAGGCGCTCGATCTCGCGGGCGAGCTGGATCTCCGGCGCGACCTCCTCCTCGACGACGAGGTACTTCGCGACGTTCTCGTCGACCGTCTGCTCCCGTACGGTCTCCGGCTCGGCGGGCGCGACGCTCGCTGTCGGCGCGACGGGGAGCACGAGGCCACGGCTGTCCAGGCGGGCTGCGCCGACGCTGCGGACGACCAGGGCGAGCGTGAGCATGAGCGTGACCGTCACCCAGACCGTCACCAACGGCTCGACGGTGACCTCCGGTGCGAGGGGGAGGATGACGTTGAACGGCACCAGCGCCGCGCTCAGACCGAGCAGGACCACCGTGCCCAGCGGGCGCCACCAGCGGCTCTCCCACCCGAACAGCGCGCGGTCACGGTCGTCGACGCGGGCCCGGTAGGACGGTACGTCGACCTCGAGACTGTCGAGCCAACGGCGCTGAGAGGCACTCGTACGGCGCCAGCTGCGGCGTACGAGCCAGTCGACGAGCACGCCCGCGACCATCGCGGCGAGCAGCAACGCCAGCACGGGGATCGCGAGAGCGTCGGGCAGACCGGTCAGGGCGAGGACGAGGCTCACCGCCGCAGCGACGGTCGTCGTCACCAGCCCTCTCCACAGCGTTGCGGGTGTTCCCGAGCGTCCGGCCTCCATGCCACCTCCTCGCACTGCACCCCCCGACGGGGTACGAATCCAGTCCAACAGGACAACGTGGACTCGTCCACTCCAAGTTCCGGGTGTCGGGTGAGGTTCATCACCGATGTGGCTCCGACGCTCGCGGGCACATGCCTAGGATGGGCCCGTGATCGACATCGACGACGAGGTGACCCCGCGCGACGGCGCCGTGGACGCGACCGGCACGCGCAGCGCCCTGGCCTGGTTGATGGCCGTCGGGGGCGCGATCGGTGTCCTGGCGTCGGGGATCCTGACCTACGACAAGATCAAGCTTCTCGAGAACTCCGACGCCCAGCTCGCGTGCTCGTTCAACCTGTGGGTCGACTGCGGTGGCGTCGTGTCGAGCTCTCAGTCGTCGGTGCTCGGCTTCCCCAACACGTTCATCGGGCTCGTCGGTTTCGCGATCGTCACGACGCTCGGTGTGCTGCTGCTGTCAGGGACGCGGCTGCCGGAGTGGTTCTGGGTCGGGCTGCAGATCGGTGTCACCCTCGCGATCGCGCTGATCTTCTTCCTCCAGTACACGAGCATCTTCACCCTGATGAAGCTCTGCCCCTACTGCATGGTGGTGTGGACGGTGACGATCCCCTTGTTCGTCTCGGTCACGGCGCGCAACCTGCGGTCGTGGGCGCCGACGTCGGGGTTCACCCGGTTCGTGTCCAACTGGACGTTGCTGATCATCCTGCTCTGGTACGTCACGGTGGTCTCCGTCATCTGGTTCCAGTTCGGTCCGGAGCGCCTCTTCTCCTCCTGAGCCGCCCGCTCGTCGAGGCTGTCCCTCGTGCTGGTCGAGGCGGCCCCTTCTTGCTGGTCGAGGCGCGGAGCCCTTCGAGACGCCCTCGCGAGCTCGGGCTCCTCAGGACGAGCGATCGAGACCGGGTGTCGAGACGGGCTCGTTCCTCGCCCTCCTCGACCAGCGGGAGGTGCTACCAGCCGCGCGCGATGCGACCGCGGAACCACTCGTACGAGGCCTTCGGTCTCCGGTCGCCGGTCGCGAAGTCGACGTGCGTGAGCCCGAAGCGCTGGGTGTAGCCCTCGGCCCACTCGAAGTTGTCGAGCAGCGACCACGCGAGGTAGCCGCGCACGTCCACCCCAGCATCGCGCGCCGCGCCGACGGCGCTGATGTGTGCGTCGAGGTAGGCGATGCGGTCCGCGTCGTCGACCTCACCGTCGGGCCCGGGCTCGTCCGGGTAGGCGCAGCCGTTCTCGGTGATCACGACCGGCGGCAGCGCATCGCCGTACGTGTCGCGCAGCCCGACGAGGAGCTCGGTGAGCCCTTCCGGCACGACGGGCCAGCCGAATCCGGTCGTCGGGTAGCCCTCGATCGGCACCAGCTCGAACGGCAGCGGGTTGTCGGCTCCCGGCGCTGCGACGAGGGTCGGGTTGTAGTAGTTCACGCCCAGCAGGTCGAGCGGTTGCGAGATCGTGGCGAGGTCACCGTCGTGGACGACGTCGCCCGCCTCGGCGAGCGCGTCCGGATAGGTGCCGAGCAGCACGGTGTCGAGGAACATCCGGTTGTGGAAGGCGTCGTAGACGTGGGCCGCCTCGGCGTCCTCGGGTGACGTCGACGTCGCGCGTACGGGGGTCAGGTTGTTGACCAGCATCACCGGCGTCCCGGGAGAACCCGCACGCAGCGCCTGTGCCGCGAGGCCGTGACCGAGGAGCTGGTGGTGCCCTGCGGCGAACGCGTCGAGCAGCAGGACCTCGCCCGGCGCGTGCGTGCCGAAGGCGTAGCCGAGCGCCATGTGAACGAAGGGCTCGTTGAGCGTCCCCCAGCAGGCGACGCGGTCTCCGAGCGCGTCGGCGACGACGGCGGCGTACTCGGCGAAGCGTTCGGCGGTGTCGCGTGCCATCCACCCTCCGGCGTCCTCCAGCGGCTGGGGAAGGTCCCAGTGGTAGAGCGTCGCGAACGGGGCGATGCCATGCTCGAGGAGCCCGTCGACGAGGCGGTCGTAGTAGGCGAGACCTGGGGGGTTCACACGCCCGTGGCCCTGCGGCTGGACGCGCGGCCAGGCGATCGAGAACCGGTACGCGTTCGCGCCGAGCCCGTCCAGGAGCTGGACGTCCTCGCGCCACCGGTCGTACGAGCGGCACGCGTCCGCGCCCGACAACCCGTCGGCGATGCGCCCGGGCTCGTCGCAGAACGTGTCCCAGATGCTCCGGCCGCGTCCGTCGGCGTCGACGGCGCCCTCGACCTGGTAGGACGCGGTGGCCGCGCCCCACCAGAACTGCCCGCTCGCCGGAACCCTGGTCACGTCTCCGTCCATGGGCACATACTGGGCGCGTGTCCAACATCACGCAAGCCCCCGACGCGACGGCGCGGCACGCCCGGGTGGCGACCTCGGTCGGCTTCTTCCTCCAAGCGGCGATCCTTGTCACGATCCTGTCGAGGCTGCCTGACTTCCAGGACGAGCGCGGCGTCACCGAGGGCGACGTCACGCTCCTCCTGCTGCTGACCTCGGTCATCGCCGGCGGCGGGTCGCTGCTGGCCGAACGGATCGCGGTTCGCCGCTCGAGCGCGCTCGCTCTGCGGCTCGCGCTGCTGACGATCAGCGTGATGGTGGTCGTGATCGGGTTCGCCGAGTCCAAGCCGGCGATGTATGCGGCGTTCGCCGTGTACGGGATCGGCGTGGGCGCGACGGACGCCTCGACCAACATGCAGGGTGTGACCGTCCAGAGGCTGTACGGCCGCAGCATCATGACGAGCTTCCACGGGATGTGGAGCATCGGTGCAATCTTCGGAGCCCTGTACGCCGCTGGGTGCGCGCAGCTCGAGATCGGGTTGATGCCGTCGCTGGTGGCTGTCGGAGTGGTCGGCGTCGCCGCCACCCTGGTGATCTCCCCGTACCTGGTCCGTCCGGTCGTCGAGCACCAGGCGAGCGACGTCTCGGAGGTGGAGCGCGCGCCGATGCACGTGCCGTGGCGTCCGCTCGTCGCGCTGGGCCTCGTCGTCGTGGTCTTCTACCTGGCCGACACGTCGGTGATGAGCTGGAGCACGATCTACCTCCACGACGTCCTCGACGCCGCGAAGTCGGTGGCGCCGCTCGGCTACGCGGCCTACCAGGTCGGTGCCGTCGTCTCCCGGCTGGCGGGTGACCGGTTCGTCGTCCGGTACGGCGCGGTGGCCGTCGTCCGTGCGGGGACCGTGGTCGGCATCGTCGCGCTGGCACTCGTCGTCGTGGCGCCGTCCCCGGCACTGGCCATCGCCGCGTTCGGTCTGATGGGCCTCGGCCTCCCGGTCATCATCCCCCTCGCGTTCGCCGCGGCCGGCAACCTGCCCGGCTCTGACGCCGACGTCGCGATCGCCCGTCTCAACCTCTTCAACTACCTGGGCAACATCATCGGCGCCGGACTCATCGGTGCGCTCGCCACCGAGGGCGCGCTCCGCTGGATCTACGTCGTGCCCCTCGTGCTGGTGCCGGTGATCCTGCTGGTCGCGCGGGCTTTCGCACCCGAGCGCGAGACGATCGCCGTCGTCGCCGCGGAGGACCCGACTGCCTGACGACCGCGCTGCCACCGATGAGATCCGGGTGGCTGTTCGGTCTCACCGACATGACGAACACGACTGACGAGGTCATCGACCGCTTCAACCAAGCATTCCGCGAGCGGGACGTCGGCCTCCTCGAGGACATCATCGCGTCCGACTGCGTCATGGAGAGCGTCCAGCCGGCCCCCGACGGCACCCGCTACGAGGGCTACGAAGCATCCTTCAACTCGTGGAAGGCGCTCATCGACGACGCCACCAGCCGCTTCGACGTCGAGGACGTGCACACCGGCGACGAGTGGGCGCTCATCCGCTGGCGCTACGTCTGGGGACCCGGGCCCGACGACTCGGTGCGCGGCGTCAACGTGATGCGGGTCGTCGACGGCAAGATCGTCGAGGCCGCCGGCTACTCGAAGACCGCCCCGACCGTCGCTGCCCTCGAGAGCTGACCCACCCGTGACGACGGTCGACGCCAACCAGGTCGCGCTGGGCATCGAGTCGTTCGGCGACGACGACGCACCCCTCGTCCTGCTCGCAGGCGCGACGACGATGCTCTCCTGGCCAGACGCCCTGTGCGAGCGTCTGGCCGCCGGCGGGCGGCGCGTCGTGCGGTACGACCTGCGTGACAGCGGCGAGTCGACGACTGCCGACCCCGAGGTCCCTGCCTACACCCTGCGCGACCTCGCCGCCGACGCAGCAGCCCTGGTCGACGCGCTCGACGGCCGGCCCGCGCACCTCGCGGGGATCGGCGTCGGCGGAATGGTCGCCCAGATCGCCGCGCTCGACCATCCCGGCGCGTTCTCGGCGCTCACCCTGGTCGGCACTCGCGCTGTGGCACCCGGTCGGTGCGACGGTGATCTGCCCGACCACGACCCGGCGACGATGCCGCGCCTGTTCTCCCTGCCGATGCCCGAGTGGTCCGACCGCGAGGCGGTGGCGGAGTTCGGCGCCGCCCGCGCGGAGGTCCTCGGCAACGACCCCGTCGCCGCACGCACGACCGCCGCGCGCATCTGGGACCGTACCCCCGGCACCGCACTCTCGACCCAGATGTCGAACCAGCTCGGCATGGTGTTCGCCGCGCTCGACTGCACACCCCGCTGGCGCGAGCGCCTGCCCGAGATCGACGTCCCCACGCTCGTCGTCCACGGTCGCCGGGACCCGTTCTTCCCGGTCGGCAACGGCGAGGCGATCGCACGCGAGATCCCCGGAGCACGGCTGCTCGTCCTCGAGACGGCGGCCACCGCGATCCCCGACGACGCGACCGGTGCGGTCGCCGAGGCCATGCTGTCGCTCGGCTAGCGCCGCACCGCAGCTCGTCGGCGTCAAGGGCTTGGGGTTCACCCGGACCGAGATGGTCAGCGGCGCAGTGCTTGGAGCCGCCGGAGCGCCTCGTCGATCACGCCCTCCTGCTTGCAGAACGCCCAGCGCACCAGCGGGCGCCCGGCGTCCACGTCGTCGTAGAACACCTGCGTCGGGATCGCGACCACCCCCGCGTCCTCGGGGAGCGAGAGGCAGAACGCTACGCCGTCGGCGTGGCCGAGCGGACGGATGTCGGTCGTCGCGAAGTAGGTGCCCTGCGGGACGTACGTCGTGAAGCCGACGTCCTCGAGCCCGGCGCAGAGCTGGTCGCGCCTCGCCTGCAGCGTCAAGGCGTTGCCCTCGAAGTACGCCGAGTCGTGACCGAGGGCGTGGGCGATCGCCGGCTGGAACGGCGCGCCGGAGGTGTAGGTGAGGAACTGCTTCGCGCCGACCGTCGCCCGGACGAGCGGCTCGGGCCCGCTCACCCAGCCGACCTTCCACCCGGTGAACGAGAACGACTTGCCGCCGCTGGAGATCGTCAGTGTCCGCTCGCGCATCCCGGGCAGCGTCGCCAGAGGCACGTGCGCGACGCCGTCGAAGGTGAGGTGCTCGTACACCTCGTCGGTGATCACGACGAGGTCGTGCTCGACGGCGAGGTCCCGGATCGCCTCGCGCTCCTCGGCGTTCAGGACCATGCCCGTCGGGTTGTGCGGGCTGTTGATCAGCATCGCGGTGGTCCGTGGGCCGACGGCGGCCCGCAGCGCGTCGAGATCGAGCCGGAAGTCGGGCGCCCGCAACGTCACCGGTCTGCGGATGCCGCCCGCGAACTCGAGCACGGCGACGTACGAGTCGTAGTACGGCTCGAGGACGACAACCTCGTCGCCGGGGTCGACCAGGCCGAGGATCGCGCCGGCGATCGCCTCGGTCGCCCCGGTCGTGACGGCGACCTCCGTCGCGGGGTCGAGCACGAGGCCGTACCAGCGCTGCTGGTGGGCGGCGATCGCCTCGCGGAGCACGGGGACGCCGATGCCCGGCGGGTACTGGTTGGCCCCGTTCCGGAGCGCCTGCACGGCCACCTCGATGACGTCGTCGGGTCCGTCGGTGTCGGGGAAGCCCTGCCCGAGGTTGACCGCCCCGGTGCGGACGGCGAGGGCCGACATCTCGGCGAAGATCGTCGTCCCCAGGTCTGCGACGCGTGCGCTCGTGGTCTTCATCGTCCCGACTCTAGATGCCGGCAGTGCGACGACCGTCCGGGTGCGAGACTGGAGCCGTGTCCGTCATGACCCCGTCACCGCCGAAGGGCGGCAGCCGCCGAAAGCGTCGTACGCCCATGGGGCGCGTGCTGACGGCATTCGGCGTCGCCCTGATGCTCGTCGGCGTCGGGATGCTGGGCTACGTGGGCTGGCAGTACTTCGGCACCAACATCGTCGCCAAGCAGCAGCAGGCAGAGATCCGTGAGGAGCTCGTGCAGTCGTGGGACGCCCCGGCTGCCGAAGAGCCGAAGGACATCAAGGGCGGCGGGTTCGCGCTGCTGCGGGTGCCGCGCTTCGGTGACGACTTCGAGGTCCCGGTCGTCAACGGCGTCGAGGACGACGACCTCGCCCGCGGGGTCGGGTGGTTCCCCGACACCGCCCGACCGGGGAAGGTCGGCAACTTCGCGATCGCCGGCCACCGGGTCACCCACGGCGAGCCGTTCCGTCACTTCCTCGAGCTTCGCAAGGGCGACGAGGTGATCGTGGAGACGAAGACGCACGTCTTCACCTACGTGCTCCGCGACGACGGCACGGATCGCGAGCTCGACTTCTCCGAAGGCTGGGTGCTCGACCCCGTCCCGGGCGAACCCGGCGTCGAGCCGACGGAGAAGCTCCTCACGATGGTGACCTGCTCGGAGCTCTTCCACACCGACAAACGGTCCGTGGTGTTCGGTGAGCTCACGTCCGCGGAGAAGAAGTGAGCGCCGCGGATACTCTGTGCGCATGAGCGATCGCGACGCCCTCATCGACCAGATCAAGACCAAGGCCGTCATCCACGGCAAGGTCACGCTGTCCTCGGGCAAGGAGGCCGACTACTACGTCGACCTGCGCCGGATCACGCTCGACAGCGAGGCGGCACCGCTGGTGGGGCGTGTGATGCTCGACCTGCTGGACGACCTCGAGTACGACGCGGTCGGGGGGCTCACGCTGGGTGCCGATCCGGTCGCCACGGCGATGATGCACCAAGCGGCCGCGCAGGGCCGCAGCCTCGACGCCTTCGTCGTCCGCAAGGCGGAGAAGGCCCACGGCCTGCAGCGGCGCGTCGAGGGCCCGGACGTCGCGGGTCGGCGAGTGGTTGCGGTCGAGGACACGTCGACCACGGGCGGCTCGGTGCTCACTGCCGTGGAGGCGCTGCGCGAGGCCGGAGCCGAGATCGTCGCCGTCGCGGTCATCGTGGACCGCGAGACCGACGCGGCCGAGCGGGTGCGCAAGGAAGGGCTCGACTACCGGTACGCCGTGTCGAAGTCCGACCTGGGCCTCTAGCCCGGCGAGCTGACCGGCACTCCCGCAGCGACCGCCGCGACCACGTGGTCGGGCTGGTCCGCGAACACCCCGTCGACCCCCGCCGCGAGCAGCGCGTCGAGCTCGCCTCGTACGTCGCCCGCGTCCGCGCCGAGCGGGCTGGACCGCAGATCGGTCGGCAGGAACGCGTTCTCGTGCCGCACCGTCCATACGTACACGTCGAGCCCGGCGGCGTGCGCATCAGCGGTGAGCGTGGTCGGGGAGGTGAGCGTGCCGTCGTGAAGACGCGGCACGACCAGCTCCTTCGGTGCGCCGAGGACGTGGGCGTACTCCGCGATGCAGGCGAGCCCGGCCGGGGTCACCATGTCGGCGTACGTCGTGCGTTGGCCCGTGCGCACGCGGTCGTACGGGCCGCCCGCGGGGTCGACGAGCTGCACGAGCCGGAGCGGGGCTTGTGCAGCAAGGTGCTGAAGGTTGGCGATCTCGAACGACTGCACGGCGAACCCTGACCCGGGGTCGTCCAGTCCCCGCTCGCGCACGGCGCGCAGCAGCAGCTCCTCGAGGGGGAGACCCAGCCTCCGGGAGTACGTCGACGACTTGAGCTCGGGCATCACGCCGATCCGGCGGCCGTACCAGCGGCTCGCCAGCTCCGCCAGGTCGAGGATCTCGTCGAGGGTCGGCACCTCGTACCAGCCGTCGTACGCGGTATTGCCTGGGCGGAGCTGAGGGATGCGCTCCGTGGCTCGCAGCGTCTTGATCTCGGCGAGCGTGAAGTCCTCGGTGAACCAGCCTGTGACGACGCGGCCGTCGACGACCTTGGTCGTGCGCCGCGAGGCGAACTCGGGACGCCCCGCGACGTCCGTCGTGCCCCCGATCTCGTTCTCGTGCCGGGCGACCAGGACGCCGTCCGAGGTGCTCACGAGGTCGGGTTCGATGAGGTCGGCTCCGAGCGCGGCGCCGAGGTGGTACGCCGCGAGCGTGTGCTCGGGTCGGTAGCCGGAGGCGCCGCGGTGCGCGATCACGACCGGCCGGGTGCTGCCTGCGGGCCCGGGGAGTCCAGACATAGCGGGGTCGAGAATACGCCGCGTCGGCAAGCGCTGCGGATCGGCTCGCCGGACGAGACGGGCACCGTGGACGCCGTAGGTTGGAGCGCGTGGAGGAGATGGAGGGCGTACCGCCCGGCGCTGAGCCCGAGACCCGAACCGAGGTCGGGGTGGGTCCGTGGGAGGGCGCGTGGCCGGACGATCCTCGTCTCGACCCGGACCTGCTGCGCGAGGGCGACCGGCGCAACGTCGTCGACGCCTACCGGTACTGGTCGGTCGACGCGATCGTCGCCGACCTCGACACGCGCCGGCACCCGTTCCACGTGGTCGTCGAGAACTGGCAGCACGACCACAACATCGGGTCGATCGTGCGGACGGCCAACGCCTTCCTGGCTGCGGAGGTCCACGTCGTCGGCCGCCGCCGCTGGAACAGGCGCGGCGCGATGGTCACCGACCGCTACCAGCACGTACGCCACCACCCGACGGTCGACGACCTGGTCGCGTGGTCGCGCGGGTCCGGCGTCCCGCTGGTCGCGATCGACAACGTCGAGCGGTCGCAGCCGATCGAGCGGGCGGTGCTGCCGCGCGAGTGCGCCCTCGTGTTCGGGCAGGAGGGGCCGGGACTCTCGGTAGAGCTGCTCGATGCTGCCGAGTCGGTCCTCGCGATCACGCAGTTCGGGTCGACCCGATCGATCAACGTCGGTGCGGCCGCCGCGGTCGCGATGCACGCGTGGATCACGCAGCACGCCGCGTTTGGGGTGTGAACACCCTTCTTACGCCGATCCCACCTCGTACGAGAGGTGGGATCCCGGCGTTGGGGGTGTGAACACCTCAAACGCCGCCGGCGCGATGCGGCCTAGTCTCGACCCATGACCCGCAGACTGCTCGTCGTCGGAGGAGACGCCGCCGGCATGTCCGCGGCGTCCACCGCCAAGCGTGCGCTCGGCGACCGGCTCGACGTCGTCGTGCTCGAGCGCCAGCCGTGGACCTCGTACTCGGCGTGCGGCATCCCGTACTGGGTGGCCGGCGACGTGGCGACGCTCGACGACCTGATCGCCCGTACGCCCCAGCAGCACCGCAAGAACGGGATCGACGTCCGCACCGGTGCGACGGCGACCGAGATCGACCTCGAGGCGGGCGTAGTCACCGCGTTCACGGACGCCGGCGCCGAGACGTTCGCGTACGACGAGCTGCTCGTCGCGACCGGCGCCGAGCCCGTACGCCCGGACGTCCCGGGCGTGGACGCGCAGGGCATCTACGGGGTGCAGACGCTGGCCGACGGTCGTCGGGTCCTCGACGCGTTGGCGCGCGACCCGGGACGAGTGGTCATCGTCGGGGCCGGCTACATCGGGGTCGAGATGGCCGAGGCGTGCGTACGGCGCGGGCTCGACACCGTGGTCGTCGGCAAGCACCCGACTCCCATGCCGACGGTCGACGACGACCTCGGGGAGCTCGTCGCGAAGGAGATGCGCTCCGACGGCATCGACCTCCGGGTCGGCGTGACCGTGACCGGGTTCGAGGCCGACCTCGACGGGCACGTCCGCGCCGTCGTCACCGACCACGGCGCGATCACGACCGACCTCGTCATCCTCGGTGCCGGCGTCCGGCCGCGGACCGAGCTCGCCGCCGGTGCGGGGCTGCGGCTCGGCGTCGACGGTGCGCTCCCGGTGGACCCGCACGGTCGTGCCGACGTCGAGCGCCGCGTGTGGGCCGCCGGTGACTGCGTCGAGTCGGTCGACCGGATCACCGGACGCGCGTCGTACGTCCCGCTCGGGACCCACGCCAACAAGCAGGGCTGGGTGATCGGCCGCAACCTCGCCGGGTACGACGTCTCGTTCCCCGGTGTCCTCGGCACGGCGATGACGAAGGTGATGTCGCTCGAGATCGCGCGCACCGGGCTCGGCGAGCGAGCGGCGCGCGAGGCCGGGTTCGACCCGGTGTCGGAGCGGATCGAGGCCACGACGAGCGCGGGATACATGCCGGACGCCCGCACGATGACGGTCAAGGTGGTCGCCGACCGTGGCACACGACGGCTGCTCGGGGCCCAGATCGTGGGGGGCGAGGGCTCCGCGCTGCGGATCGACTCCTTCGCTCTGGCGCTCTGGAACGAGATGACCGTCGATGCGCTGATGATGACCGACCTCGGCTACGCGCCGCCGTTCGCGTCGGTGTGGGACCCGGTCCAGCAAGCCGCACGCGCCGCGGTGTCGACGCTCGGATCCCCCCTGCGATAATGGCCGCACCGCCAGCCGGGAACTGCACAGCCTGAGGCCGATGAGGAGACACCTATGCCCGTCGCAACGCCCGAGATCTACACCGAGATGCTCGACAAGGCCAAGCGAGAGTCGTTCGCCTACCCCGCGATCAACGTCAGCTCGTCGCAGACCCTCAACGCCGCCCTCGCAGGCTTCGCCGAGGCCGAGAGCGACGGCATCATCCAGATCTCGACGGGTGGCGCCGACTATCTCTCCGGGCCGACCGTGAAGGACATGGTCTCGGGCTCGTTGGCCTTCGCCGCGTTCGCCCAGGAGGTCGCCAAGAAGTACCCGGTCAACGTCGCCCTCCACACCGACCACTGCCCGAAGGACAAGCTGGACGGTTTCGTCCGACCGCTGCTCGCCGCGTCCGCCGACCGGGTCTCGCACGGTGGGCTTCCCTACTTCCAGTCGCACATGTGGGACGGCTCCGCCGTGCCGCTCGACGAGAACCTCCAGATCGCCGAGGAGCTGCTCGCGGCCAGCGCCGCAGCCAACATCGTCCTCGAGATCGAGGTCGGTGTCGTCGGCGGCGAGGAGGACGGCGTCGTCGGCGAGATCGACGACAAGCTCTACACGACGCCCGACGACGCGCTCGCGACCGTCGCCGCTCTCGGGACGGGCGAGAAGGGCCGCTACCTGACCGCGCTCACCTTCGGCAACGTCCACGGCGTCTACAAGCCGGGCAACGTCAAGCTGCGTCCGGCGGTCCTCGACGCGGCGCAGAAGGCGGTTGCCGAGAAGTACGGCATCGAGCGCGCGTTCGACTTCGTCTTCCACGGTGGCTCGGGCTCGACGGCTGAGGAGATCGCCGAGGCCGTCTCGTACGGCGTCGTGAAGATGAACATCGACACCGACACCCAGTACGCGTTCACGCGTCCCGTCGCGGGTCACATGCTCACCAACTACGAGGGCGTGCTGAAGGTCGACGGAGAGGTCGGCAACAAGAAGCAGTACGACCCGCGCGCGTGGGGCAAGGCGGCCGAGGCCGGCATGGCGGCCCGCATCGTCGAGGCGTGCGAGAACCTCTCGTCCACCGGCACCAGGATCGTCTGACCTCGTGACGCCGGGGTCCCAGACCCACCTGCGGGTCGCGCGACCGAGTGCGGACCTCGAGAGGTCGCGGCGGTTCTGGGTCGACGGTGTCGGAGCCGAGGTGCTGTGGTCCGAGCCTGATCCCGGGCCTGGGGAGCATGCCCTCCTCATGCTCGGGTGGCCCGGTGCGGCGTGGCACCTCGAGCTCGTGCACGACCCCGAGCAGGTCGCCGCGAACCCACCGGGGCCGGAAGACGTCCTCGTCCTGTACCTGGGTGAGCTGATCGATCCGGCCTACCTGGCGCGCATGGTCGCTGCTGGCGGGACCGAGGTGGCGGCGCGCAACCCGTACTGGGACCGGTGGGGCGTCACCGTCCGCGACCCCGACGGCTATCGCCTGGTCCTCTCCACGCGCTCCTGGGACTGATCGAAGTCGCGTCGAGGCCCGGCGCTACGGTGAACGCATGACGAACCTGTTCGGAGAGCCGCCGGAGACCCTGCTTCCCACCGACCCTGCCGCCTCCGCGGACGGGTCGCCGCAGGACGTCGCCCGCGCGTACCCGTCCTCGAGCCTGGCGTGGGCGCTGTGCGCCGACGAGGCTCTCGCCGGCGGCGAGGACGTCGTCGCGTACGCGTTCGCCCGGACCGGCTACCACCGCGGCCTCGACGCGCTGCGCCGCAACGGGTGGAAGGGGCACGGCCCGGTCCCGTGGACGCACCCCGGCAACCAGGGCTTCCTGCGGGCGCTCGCCGACCTGGCCGAGGCGTCGGAGCGGATCGGCGACCTGGAGGAGGCGCACCGCTGCCGCGAGTTCCTGCGGGAGTCCAGCAAGGACGCGTACGAGGCGCTGGTGCTCGGGCGGTAGCCCTACCCCTCGCTGGTCGAGGCGCGAAGCGGCCTCCCTCGCTGGTCGAGGCGCGAAGCGATCGAGACCACACAGCGCAACAGTGGCCGCGGACTGGAGCCATCCCCCGGTAGACTCCGTCGCGGCCACTGCCACTGACCCCATTGTCACCCCGAAGGGGTCACTTCGCAATATGTCTGTTTACGGCAGATTTCGGGCAGATTCGTCGGCGGCCTCGTCGGAGCTCGGGATCAACAGCAGATAGGCGCCCGGGACGACCGTCCAGGTGCGCTCGCGCATGCCGTCGCCCGTCTCGCCGTCGGCGTTCCAGGTCATCGCGTCGCCGGCGATCGTGACCTTGCGTCCGCGCGTGACCACCACGTCGTCCCGCTCGGTGTGACGGCCGCGCAGGAGCCCCAGCCCGTACGCGAGACGCCGGTGCCGGAGGTTGGCGTGGGAGATCGTCACGTCGAGGAGACCGTCACCCGGCTCGGCGTCCGGCAGCAACGGAGCCCCACCCCCGACGTACCGGCCGACCCCGACCGCGGCTTGGACCACGTCGTCGCCGTGGTCGACCAGCTCGCCGTCGACCGTCACGTGCAGTCGCGTCGGGGATCCGACGACGCCGGCCTTGAAGGCGCTGACGGCGTAGCCGAGCGGTCCGAGCCGCCGCTTCCACGGACCGGCCTCGGCACCCGCCTCCGCCCCGACGCCGACATGGACGGCGTTCACGACCACGTGGTCGTCGTCGTCCACGGCCAGGTCGATCGGCCGGGCGGCTGCCGACGTGAGCCCGCGGGCGACCTCGACCGGGTCCTCGGCGAGTCCGAGGGTGCGCGCGAAGTCGTTGCCGGTGCCCATCGGCAGCAGCGCCAGCGTCGCCCCCTTCAGCCGGTCGAGCGACCACAGGGCCTGCACGCACGCGTGGAGGGAGCCGTCACCGCCGGCCACGACGACCACGTCGGCGTCCGCATGGGCCTCGAGCGCCTCACGCAGGTCGTCGGCGTCGGACGTCTGCGCGACCTCGACCTCCCATGCGGGTCGCAGGGTCTCCAGAGCTGCGCTCAGGACCGCGTTGTCGGAGCTGCCGGCGTCGGCGTTGGCGATCACGAGTGCTGTGGTCATGAGTGAGGTCTACCACCGTCGCGGTCGTCGGCCAGACAGCGGGACCGGTAGACTCCCACCGTAAGAGCCCCTTCCGGGGCTTGTCGCATGTTGTCAGGTGGTGCGCCTCCATGCCCGCAGTCGTGATCGTCGGAGCCCAGTGGGGAGACGAGGGGAAGGGCAAGGCGACAGACCTGCTCGGCAGCCGCGTCGACTACGTCGTCAAGTTCAACGGCGGCAACAACGCCGGGCACACGGTCGTCATCCCCCAGGACGACGGGACCAACGAGAAGTACGCGCTGCACCTCCTGCCGAGCGGCATCCTCACCCCGGGCTGCATCCCCGTCATCGGCAACGGGGTCGTGGTCGACATCGGCGTGCTGTTCGAGGAGATCGACGGCCTCGAGGCGCGCGGCGTCGACACGTCGAGGCTGAAGGTCAGCGCGAGCGCGCACATCATCCCGGAGTACAACAAGGTCCTCGACAAGGTCACCGAGCGCTTCCTCGGCTCGCGCAAGATCGGTACGACCGGTCGCGGCATCGGCCCGACGTACGCCGACAAGATGAACCGCCAGGGCATCCGTGTCCAGGACCTGTTCGACGAGAAGATCCTCACCCAGAAGGTCGAGGCCGCGCTCGAGCTGAAGAACCAGATCCTCACCAAGATCTACAACCGCCGCGCGGTCACCGTCGACGAGGTCGTCGAGGAGCTCGAGTCGTACGCCGACCGGCTCGCGCCGTACGTCACGGACACCACGCTGCTGCTCGAGCAGGCGATCGCCGCCGACAAGATCGTCCTGCTGGAGGCCGGCCAGGCCACCATGCTCGACGTCGACCACGGCACGTACCCGTTCGTGACGTCGTCGTCGGCGACCGCCGGCGGCGCGGCCACCGGCTCGGGCATCGCGCCCACCCGGATCGAGCGCGTCATCGGCATCGTCAAGGCGTACACGACCCGCGTCGGCGAGGGACCGTTCCCGACCGAGCTGTTCGACGACGCCGGCGACTTCCTCCGCAACCAGGGTGCCGAGTTCGGCACGACGACCGGCCGCCCGCGCCGGTGCGGCTGGTACGACTCGGTGGTCGCCCGCTACTCGGCGCGGATCAACGGAGTGACCGACTTCGTGCTGACCAAGCTCGACGTGCTCACCGGGCTCGAGACGGTGCCGGTCTGCGTGGCCTACGACGTCGACGGCGTGCGCCACGACGAGATGCCGGTCAACCAGTCCGACTTCCACCACGCCGTGCCGGTCCTCGAGGAGCTGGAGGGCTGGTCGGAGGACATCTCCGGTGCGCGCACCTTCGAGGACCTGCCGGCCGCCGCGCAGGCGTACGTCCTGCGAGTCGAGGAGCTGTCGGGCTCGCGGATCTCGGTCATCGGTGTCGGCCCGGGCCGTGACCAGGCCATCGTCCGGCACGACCTCATCTGAGAGCGGCGTCGGGGTCACGGGACGCGGCCGGCGCCGGCCGCCTCCCGACCCGCGCGCGTGCCTCGGTCGGGGCGTCCGGCTGGAGCTGCACGTGCACGGTGAGCAGGTCCGCGCCGAGGACGCGCACGTTCATCGCGTTGAACGCGCGGAGCGGGTGCCACCGGATGATGCGTCGCTGGCGGGCGAGCGGATCGTCGTCGGGGAGGATCGTGGCGATCCCTGTCACCCACCGGTACCGCCACCCGATCCGCAGCCGTACGCGCACGTGCGGGTCACGCTGGATGTTGCGGACGTAGCCGGCTCGGAAGCCATGCTCGGCGATGATCCAGAACGAGTCCCCTTGGCGCCCGTTGCCGACGGGGGTCCGGCGGGGAAGGCCTGAGCTGCGGCCTCGAGTCTCGAGGACGGCGAGCCCCAGCGGGTTGAAGCCGACCGCGAGCATGGCCCGGACGAGCGGGTTGATGGTCCAGCGCTGGAAGGTGCGTACGATCGCCACCTTCGCGCGGGGGCTGCAGATGGTGAGGAGGAGCAGGCCGACGTAGACGAGCGTCTGCACGATCGGCGAGGTGAGCGTCCGGTCCGGACTGATCGCGAAGATTCCCCACACGAGGGCGAGGGCGGCTGCTGTCCCGGCGGTCAGGCCGCGAGGAATTCTCATACGAGTGTATGGTTTCATACGAGTGTATGATCCTCGGTGTGGACCAGATGTCAACCCGTAGTGCCCGCGAGGCCGCCCTCACCGACGCAGTGATGACCATCGTCGCCGAGCATGGCCTCGAGCGAGTCAGCGTGCGGGAGGTGGCCGGCGCCGCCGGAGTCTCGATCGGCACCGTCCAGCACTACTTCCCGACGAAGGAGCAGATGCTCGCCGCGGCGTACACGGAGGCGGTCGACCGCATCCGCGCGAGGGTGGAGGCGCTTCCGCTCGGCAGCGATGCCGGTCGCAACCTCAGGTCGGTGCTCCGCCAGCTCCTCCCGCTCGACGAGTCGCGCCGCGCGGAGAGCCGCGTCTACCTCGCCTTCGCAGCGGCCGCCGCCACGTCGGCCAGCCTCTCCGAGATCCAGCAGGCGACCCTCACCGAGCTGCACACCGCTCTGACGGACGCTTTCGGGCGGGCCACCGGTGAGGCCTGGCCACCTTCCCGCTGCCGGCTCGCCGCGCACGCGGTCATCGCGCTCGTCGACGGGCTTGCGTTGCACGCCGTCACGACCGGTGGATGGATCGACACCGCCCAGCTGACCGACGCCGTGGACCTCGTCCTCGACGGCCTGCTCGTCGACACTGCGGCGACCCCGAGCGCAACGGCATGAGCGGCGCACGCTCTCGATCCTGGGACGGCGGGGAGCACGGGCTCACCGCGCGCGACGCCCGAGCAGTGTCCCGCCCACCCCGCTGAGAACCAGGGCGGCGCCAGCCGCTGCGACGAACCACGGGAGGGCGGTCGGGATCCCGAGGTGCACCGTCAGTCCGAGGATCCGGGACAGGCCCCAGGGCAGGAGCATCATCTGGTCGTTCCACGTGGTCAGCGCCTGCTCGAGGCCGACGAGGCCGACGAACGTCCCGAACACGACGAGCGGGACCCCTGCCGCGAGCGCGACCCGCCCGAGGACGCCGAGCACCCGCACCCCGTACGCCCGCCGCAGCACGATGCCCGTCGCGACGAAGAGCCAGCAGAACGCGGCGAACGCGATCGTGACGTAGCGCCCGCGGTCGCTCGGGTCTGTCCAGAACAGCAGCCAGTAGCGGCCAGGCCCGCGTGCGACCAGCGCCACGAGCAGCACCACGGTGCGCAGGAGCGCGATGCCGCCGACGACCGCCCACAGCGCGTACGGGTCACGGCCGCGCAGGAGCAGGCGCAGCGTGAGCGCGAACAGCAGCCACGACCCGAGCGTCACCAGCAGGTGCGCGGGCGCCGAGAACCAGGTGAGCGCGGCGCGGCTCGCGACCAGGAGGACGGCGGGCAGCGCCCACACGACGACGCGATCCACCCGGGAGGCGGGACCGGTCGCCGACAGTCGCCATGGTGCGAGCGCTCCCAGCACTAGAGCGCGGACGGCGGCGAGACCGGGAACCCGCCGACGACGGAGTACGACCGCCGCGGCGAGCAGCAGGCCGAGCACGACAGCCAGTGAACGGGCGACCCATGCCATCGCCGGATCGCGCTCGGCCCGTGCGGTGCCGAGGTCGGCGGCGGTGAAGTTGTACGCCGGCAGGTCGAGGTCGTCGCCGTACCGGCGGGTGTGCTCCGCCCGTGCGGCGCGGAACTCCTCGTCTGCCGTCCTCCACTGGTCGTGCGCCTGCGACGATCCGGTGTCGAGCCACTGCGTGTGTCGCAGGAACGTCGCTCGGTAGGCGCCGAGGGTACGGAACAGGTCCTGCTCGTAGTCCAAGGTGTCGATCAACCGCTCGCGCAGCGCCGGGTCGTGCCAGTCCGCGGCGTCCGTGCGCTCGACGAGGGAGCGCATGCGCCCGGTCGTCTCGACCGCGCGGTCGCCCTCGGCGATCGCCTCGTCGACCTGCCCGCGCGTGATCGCGTAGATGCTGTCGAGGGCGGCGCTGTCGCCGCTGACGAGGTCCCACTCGAAGATCCACATCATCGGCGGCGGCTCCAGCCCCAGCGCGCGCACGGTCCGGTCGGCGAACGGCCCGACGTAGAGCCCGTCGAGCACCGCCTCACGCGAGGCTGCGAACACCTCGCCCAGCGCACGCACGGTTGCCGGGTCGGACGAGAAGGTCGCGCGGATCCAGTCCGCCGTCGCGTCGGACGGGTGGATCGACGGGTCGTGCGCGAGCCGGGAGAACACGTAGGCGTTGAGGTCGGCGAGCTGCCAGAAGCCGTCGCGCAGGTAGAGCGAGCGAGGACCGGCGTAGAGGGGGCCGCCCGTCTGCGTCCAGGTCCAGACGCCCTCGACCTGCGGGTTGCGCGCGAGGAACTGCTGGAGCGCCGTCTGGGTGAGGTCGCCGAGGTCGTCCGGGAGCGAGCCGAGGCCTTCGTACTCCCTCCGCGCCTGGAGCTCGACGACGCGTCGTTGCGGCCCGCGCTCGAGCGTCGTGTTGAGCGGCAGCTGGCTGTAGAAGTCGCCGGCGGAGTACTTCGTGGACACGATCAGGCGCGGGTCGTCGAGGTCGCCCAGCACGGTGTCGTACGAGGTGGCGTTGGTGTGAAGGTCACCGACGGGGCCGACGCCGACGGTCCAGCTGCGGAAGATCAGCTCGGTGTCGGTCTCGTCGGCGACCTGGAGGAACGAGCGCAGCATGGTCTGCACGGCGGTCGCGGTCGTGACCTCGATCTTCGACGAGAAGTCCCACCCGTCCATGGCGTACGCCGAGCCGCCCTCGCCGATCCGCACCATCAGTCCGGAGGCGAACGGCATCGTCGCCATGAGCTCACGGATGCCCTCCTGGTAGACCCGCCAGAAGTCCGCGTCCTCGACGTCGCCGCCCTGACCGTCGAGGTAGTCCTCGAGCGGGGGCGACACCGCGAGCATGTCCGTCGCGAAGTAGACGCGCAGCCCCTGGTCGTGGGCGTAGCGCCACACGGGTTCGAACGCCTCCGCCATCGCCTCGGCCCGTGCGGGGTGGGGATCGCCCTCGGGATAGACCTCGTGCCCGTCACCCACGCCCGCGAACGTGACGTACTCCAGGAACCCTGGAACGACGACTGCGTTGTAACCCTGCGCCAGGCCGTGGTCGACCAGCGTCCGGAACTGCGCGGCGATCTCGGTGACGCGGTCGGTGTCCACGTACGGCGGGTCGGGGAGCACGGCCGAGCCGACGACGTCGGAGTTGAGGGTGTAGTCCTCCCCGGCGGCGAAGCGCGCGGGGTCGTCGTCGAGACCGACCGCGCCGGTGTCGATCATCCGCAGGCCGAGCCGTGGTGCGACCACCCTGCCGTCCTCCGACGACGGGAAGAGCTCGCGCCCCGACCGCACGAGGTCCGCCAGGACGCGCAGCGCGGTCATGGCTCCGGCCGCCGTTGCGGCGTCCACCTGGTGGCCGGTCGAGGTGGAGCTGGTGCGGTAGCGCTCGGGGGAGGGTGCCCTGGTCTCGTCTGCTGTGGCGGGAAGCCGCGTGATCCTCACCGCCAGCGTGCGGCGGCCCGAGCTGGGGGTGGCGTCCGACGGGGTCGCCCCCACCGCAGGGCGCGACGCGCCGGCGTCGGCCAGCGCGTCGGCGAGCGCCTCCGCCGCGACGGCGACGGGCCCGCTGCCGGCGGGGACCGCGATCGTGTCGAGGCGCGGCGCGGCGACCGGCTCGCGCAGGGCCGCAGCGGCGGCGTCCTCCGGAGGGACGTCGGCCGGTTCGGAGGTCAGCCCGAGAGCGTCGCCGAGGAGCGCTGCGACCCCCGCCCCGGAGGCCAGCAGCCCGAGCACGACGACGACGAGAACGACGGGGCGCAGCAGCCGGCGGGCGCGGGGGAGGTCGCGGGACACGCGGTGATCCTAGGCCCGCGCCCGATGCCTCGGCAGCGGGTCGGTCGTATCGGACGACTAGGGTGGGGGCCCGTGAAGACCCTCGTCATCGGCACCGGCGGCCGAGAGCACGCCCTCGCGCTCGCCCTCTCCCGCGATCCCTCCGTCACCGAGGTGCACGCCGCACCCGGCAACCCTGGCATCGCGCAGGTCGCCAGCCTGCACGACGTGGACCCGCTCGACGGCGTCGCGGTCGCCGATCTCGCCGCTGCCCTCGGCGTCGACCTCGTGGTCGTGGGCCCGGAGGCGCCGTTGGTCGCGGGTGTCGCGGACGCGGTCCGGGACCGCGGCATCGCGGTCTTCGGCCCGTCCGGCGAGGCCGCCCGGCTCGAGGGGTCGAAGGCGTTCGCCAAGCAGGTGATGGCGGCCGCGGAGGTGCCGACCGCGATGGCTCACGTCTGCACCACCCCCGACGAGGTCGTCGCTGCGCTCGACGCGTTCGGGCCGCCGTACGTCGTCAAGGACGACGGGCTCGCCGCCGGCAAGGGTGTCGTCGTCACCGACGACCGGCAGGCGGCGATCGACCATGCGGCCGGGTGCGAGCGGGTCGTGATCGAGGAGTACCTCGACGGGCCCGAGGTCTCGCTCTTCGCGCTGTGCAGCTGGAGCGAGGACGGCGGTGCGACCGTCGTGCCGCTGCAGCCCGCGCAGGACTTCAAGCGTGCCTACGACGACGACGCCGGACCGAACACCGGCGGCATGGGCGCGTACACGCCGCTGCCGTGGGCCCCGGACGACCTCGTCGAGGAGGTCCGCGATCGGGTGCTCCAGCCGACGGTCGACACGATGGCGCAGCGCGGCACGCCGTTCACCGGGCTCCTGTACGCCGGGCTCGCGCTGACGTCGCGCGGCCTCAAGGTGGTCGAGTTCAACGCGCGGTTCGGTGACCCGGAGACCCAGGCGCTGATGGCGCTGCTCGAGTCACCGATCGGCATCCTCCTGCAGACCGCCGCGACCGGCGACCTCGGCCGTCTCCCCGCACCGGTGTGGCGCGACGGTGCAGCGGTCACCGTCGTGGTCGCCGCCGAGGGCTATCCGGTCTCGCCGCGCAAGGGCGACGTGATCCGGGGGGTCGACGAGGCCGACGCCGTGGACGGGGTCGACGTGATCCACGCCGGGACCGCCCGCAACGCCGACGGCCAGCTGGTCACGGCGGGCGGTCGGGTCCTCACAGTGACGGCGGCGGGCACCGACCTCGCCGAGGCCCGCCGACGCGCGTACGAGGCCGTCGACCTGATCCACATCGACGGAGGATTCTCACGGCGCGACATCGCGGCGAAGGCAGCCGGGGCCTGAGCGTCCTAGGGTGATCGGCATGCCGATCACCGGAGAGTACGAGCCGAGCGCCTGGAAGATGTCGCGCGACCAGGTCGCCGGGTACGAGGCGTCCGGCGGGCGCACGCACCACACGATCGTAGGCAAGCCCGTCGTGATCGTGACCTACCGCGGTCACAGGACCGGCCTGGTGCGCAAGACGCCGGTCATGCGGGTCGAGCACGAGGGCGAGTACGCGGTGGTGGCGTCGATCGGCGGGCGCCCGGACAACCCGCAGTGGTACGCGAGCATCGTCGCGGACCCGCACGTGATGCTCCAGGACGGACCCGAGCCGCGCGACTACGTGGCGCGTGAGGTGCAAGGAGACGAGAAGGCGCTGTGGTGGGCGCGCGCGGTGGAGGCGTACCCGTCGTACGCCGACTACCAGAAGAAGACCTCGCGCGAGATCCCGGTCTTCGTGCTGACAGCGGCCGACGGTGCTTGACTGAGGAGCATGCCAGTCACCGGAGAGTACGAGCCGAGCCCCTCGGCGCGCGTGCGCAAGCACGTCGAGGAGATGGAGACGACGGGCGAGCCGACGAACACGCCGCTGGGCCTGCCGATCGTGATCATGACCTTCCAGAGCCGCAGACCCGGCAAGGTCCACAAGATCGCGGTGATGAAGGTCGAGCACGACGGCGCTTACGCGCTGGTCGCGTCGAAGGGCGGCGCGCCGCAGCACCCCTCCTGGTACCACGCACTCACCCAGCATCCTGAGATCGACCTCCAGGACGGTACGGAGAAGCACGCCCTGCGGATCCGGGAGATCCACGGCGCCGAGCGGTCGGAGTGGTGGGACCGTGCCGTCGAGGCGTACCCGCCGTACGCGGAGTACCAGACCAAGACCGACCGCGAGATCCCGATCCTGCTCGGCGAGCCGATCTAGACCCGGCGCCACGGAGCCGATCTGGGCGACCTGGGACAATGGGGCATGTGACGACTCCGAATGTGCTCGCGCTCCGCTACGCCTCGCCCGAGATGGTCCGCATCTGGTCCCCCGAGCACAAGATCGTGCTCGAGCGGCGACTCTGGATCGCCGTGATGGAGGCGCAGCGTGATCTCGGCATCGAGACGCCCGACGGCGTGATCGAGGCGTACGAGGCCGTCGTCGACCAGGTCGACCTGGAGTCGATCGCCGCTCGCGAGCGCGTCACGCGCCACGACGTGAAGGCGCGCATCGAGGAGTTCAACGCCCTCGCCGGCCACGAGCACATCCACAAGGGCATGACGTCGCGCGACCTCACCGAGAACGTCGAGCAGCTCCAGGTCCGCTCGTCGCTCGCGCTCGTGCGCGACCGCGCGGTGGCTGCCCTCGTGCGGCTGGCCGCGCGGGCGTCGGAGTACGAGGCGCTCGTGATGGCGGGGCGCAGCCACAACGTGCCGGCTCAGACCACGACTCTCGGCAAGCGGTTCGCGACCGTCGCCGACGAGATGCTCGTCGGAGTGCAGCGGATCGAAGAGCTGGTCGCCCGCTACCCGATGCGCGGCATCAAGGGCCCGGTGGGGACGGCGCAGGACCAGCTCGACCTGCTCGGTGGCGACCGTGAGGCGCTGGCCTCGCTCGAGCAGCGCGTCGCGGACCACCTCGGCTTCGACAACGTGCTCACCAGCGTCGGCCAGGTGTACCCGCGCTCGCTCGACTTCGACGCCCTGAGTGCGCTCGTCCAGCTCGCCGCCGCGCCGTCGAACCTCGCGACGACGGTCCGGCTGATGGCGGGCAACGAGCTGGTCACCGAGGGCTTCAAGCCCGGCCAGGTGGGCTCGTCGGCGATGCCGCACAAGATGAACTCGCGCTCGTGCGAGCGGGTCAACGGGTTCGCCGTCGTGCTGCGCGGCTACCTGTCGATGATCGGAGAGCTGGCGGGCGACCAGTGGAACGAGGGTGACGTCTCGGACTCCGTCGTACGCCGCGTGGCGCTGCCGGACGCGTTCTACGCCGCCGACGGCCTGTTCGAGACGTTCTTGACGGTGCTCGACGAGTTCGGAGCGTTCCCGGCGGTGGTGCAGCGCGAGCTCGACCGGTACCTGCCGTTCCTGGCCACGACGAAGGTCCTGATGGCCGCCGTCCGTCACGGGGTCGGCCGCGAGTCGGCGCACGAGGCGATCAAGGAGCACGCCGTCGGCGTCGCGCTCGAGATGCGCGAGAAGGGCGCCAGCGAGAACGACCTGTTCGCCCGCCTCGCCGCCGATGCACGGCTCGGTCTGACCGAGGCCGACCTCCGGGCGCTGGTGGCCGAGCCGCTGTCCTTCACCGGTGCGGCGGTGCCGCAGGTCGAGTCGGTCGTCGCGCAGGTCGAGGAGCTGGCCGCCCGTCACCCGCAGGCCGCGGCGTACAGTCCCGGCGACATCCTCTGACCGGCTAGTCGCGGTCCAGCCGCAGGATCGCCGCGCCGCCGGGTCGTACGACCTCGATGACCTCGATCCGGTCCTCGGGCAGCGCCACACCGGTGCGGAACGTCATCTCCTGCCCCGGCGCGATCGACCAGGAACCCACCGCGTACGCCCGCCCGTCCGTGTCGACGACCCGCAGGCCGTACGTCCGCGCTTCACCGCCACCCGCGTATCCGCCGTAGCGGCAGTCCAGCACGATCTGCGTGCCCCACTCCTTTTCGTCCAGCGTCGCCGCCGCCGAGACGGGCACGTCCACGAGGGAGGTCAGCGGGGCCTCGGCGACGGACTCGGAGGTCCGGTCTCCGCTCGACGGCGTGTCCGTCGGCCATGCCGCGACGACGACGGTGACCGCGCAAGCCGCCACCGCCGCCGCGGCACCCCCGAGAACCCGTCGCCGCCGACGCCGCTCCGCACGGGCCCGCCCCACCAGGCCGGGGAGCAGCGTCTCGGGCAGGGGCACATCTGCCGCGTGGTCGCCGACGTCCACCGCGGCCGTACCGGCGAGCGCCGCCGCGACCGGCTGCACGGAGGCGACGCGAGCCCGGCAGTCCGCGCACGAGCCGAGGTGCCGCTCGAAGGCCCCGCGCTCGGCGTCGTCCAGCAGGCCGAGCACGTAGGCGGCGTCGCTGGTCGCGTACGGGTCGCTCATCGCGCTCCTCCTGCGTCCTCGATCGCGCGCCGCAGGGCGTGCAGCGCATGGTGGGTGCGGGACTTCACCGTGCCTTCCGGGATACCGAGCCGCCGCGCGGCCTGGGCGACCGAGGCGCCCCGGTAGTAGCTCTCCAGCAAGACCTCCCTGTGGTCGCGCGACAACGTCCGCAGCGCGTCGATGACGAGCTGGCGGTCCAACGCCCGCTCTGCCGGGTCGTCTCCGACAGCCTCCTCGGGAACGTCGGCGGCCACCACCTCGTGCCGGTGCGCGGCGGAGCGTCGCTGGTCCACGACCAGGTGCCGAGCGACCGTGAACAGCCACGGGCGAGGTGAGCCGCCTGAGGGGTCGAGGACCTCGGGATGCCGCCAGGCCCGGAGGAGGGTCTCCTGGACGACGTCCTGGGCACGGGAGCGGTCGCCGTCGAGGAGGTGCACCGTGTACGACCACAGCGCGGCGGCGTGCTCGTCGTGCAGCGCGCGCAGCAGCGCCTCGTCCGCGGCGGCCGTGGTCGAGGGGCTCACGACCCTGCCCCCACGACGCCAGTCATGAGCCGCGACCCCTCCGACGCAGCACCGGCTCCGCCGACGGCGGTGCGGCGGCGGCGCTCGCGCGAGGCGGGGTCACGCATGTCCATGACACGAGGCCGGGACCTTCCCGGTTCACTCGATTGTGCGTCCGACGAGGGACTCACGTGAACCGTGAAGCCTCCGCTCTCGTGTCAGGGGTATGAGAGTCGTACGACAGGTGGTCGGTGCCGTCGCCGCGCTGGTGCTTCTGGCGGGGTGCGGTTCGGACGACGACGGGGATGCGTCCGGCCCTCCGCCGACCGAGGCCGACGGGGCGGCCGCGGTATCGACTCACGAGTCGGAGGGGACGACGTACCTGGTCGACGGGGACGGGCGCGCCCTCTATCTGTGGGTTGCCGACACCGGGTCGGAGTCGACCTGCAGCGGCGCGTGCGCCGGTGCGTGGCCGCCGCTGCTCACCGAGGGCGACCCGAAGGCGGAGGACGACGCGGAGCAGGGTGCGCTCGGGACTGCCGCGCGTGCCGACGGCGGGACGCAGGTGACCTACGACGGCCATCCGCTCTACTACTACGTCGAGGACGAGGGTGAGAGCGTCGCAGGCCAGGGGAGCGACGGGTTCGGAGCGAAGTGGTGGCTGGTCGATCCGTCCGGCGACGCGATCACCACCGACGTCGGCGGGGGTACGGACCCGGGCGGCGGGGGCTACTGACGTGAACTGAGACGTTGCGTATCGACATCGCAGCCATCCTGTGGGCGCGATGTCGATACGCAACGTCGACGTTCGGGTCCTGCGTCAGCTGCTGGCGCGCATCGCCCGCGCCCCGACGAGCAGGCCCACGACGCAGGTGAGAGCGGCCGCGGCTGCTCCCGCGACGGCGTCGCCGTCCCACGTGCCCGCGATCAGCGCGCGCTCGGCGTCGACGACGTAGGTCAGCGGGTTCACCTTCGACAGCGCCTCGAGCCAGCCCGGTGCCCCCTGCAGCGGCAGCAGGATGCCGGCGAGGAGCATCAGCGGGAACAGCAGCGTCTGCTGCACTCCCCAGAACGCCCACTGGTTCTCCTTGACGGCGAGCGCGAGGGCGTACGACAGCGCGCCGAGACCCACGCAGAACACCGAGAGGACCACGAGTCCTGCGACGAGTCCGGCGACGTCGGGACGGAACCCGAACGGCACGGCCACGCCGACGATGACCAGCGCCTGGACGATCGTCGGGACGATCTCCTTGAGGGCACGACCGACCATCAGCGAGGAGCGGGAGAGCGGGCTGACGAGCGTGCGCTCGTGCGACCCGGTCTGCATCTCGAACTGCAGGTTGGCGCCGGTCGTCGACGTGCCGAAGAGCGCCAGCATGACGATCACGCCGGGGACGAACCACTGGAGCGTGTCGGCGGTCGACTGCCCGCTCGACGCGACCAGCAGCGGGGTGAACAGCCCGAGGAAGAACAACGGCTGGATGATGCCGAAGATGACCGAGAACGGGTCCCGGACCACAGGGCGCAGCTCGCGCGTGAAGACGAGCGCGATGTCGTGCACCTGGCCCGTCGCGCGGCTGGACGTGGGCGTGCTCTGACCGGTGGGGTGAGTGTCGACGGCGCTCATGCCGCCACCTCCTCGAGGGTGTCGGAGTCGGACTGGGGGCTGGTGTGGGCCTTGCCTTCGCGCAGGCTCCGGCCGGTGAGGGAGAGGAAGACGTCGTCGAGCGTCGGGCGCGCCACCTCGACGGTCGCCGGCGTGACCCCGGCCTGGGCGTAGTCGCCGAGCAGGCTCGCGACGATCCCCGAGCCGCCGGCGACCTGGATGTCGACCGCCCGGGAGGTGTGCGCGACCTGCGCCGTCGGGTGGGCGGCGGCGGCGCGCTCGGCCGCTCGTGCGGCATCTGTCGGATCGTCGAACGTGAGAGCGATCCGGTCGCCGGCGTGGTTCGCCTTCAGCGCGGCCGGGGTGTCGTCGGCGACGACCCGGCCGTTGTCGACGACCACGATGCGCTCGGCCAGCGCGTCGGCCTCGTCGAGGTAGTGCGTGGTCAGCACGACGGTCGCGCCGTGCTGACGACGCAGGTCGAGGATGTGCTCCTGGAGGTTGGCGCGGTTCTGGGGGTCGAGCCCGGTCGACGGCTCGTCGAGGAACAGCAGGCCCGGGGCGTGGATCAGCCCCATCGCGATGTCGAGCCGGCGTCGTTGCCCGCCCGAGAGAGTCATGACCTTCTGCGTCGCCTGGTCGGTGAGGCCGAGCGACTCCATCAGCTCGGCCGCCCGAGCGCGTGCCTCGGCGCGCGGCAGGCCGTACGACTGTCCGCTGACGACGAGCTCGTCGACGGCCCGCTGGGTGTGGGCGGCGCTGTTGCCCTGGCCGATGTAGCCGATCGCACGGCGTACGGCGCGCTGGTCGGTCACGACGTCGTGACCGGCCACCCGCGCGCTGCCCGCAGTGGGCGCGAGCAGCGTCGTGAGCATGCGCAGGGTGGTCGACTTGCCGGCGCCGTTGGGGCCGAGCAACGCGACCATCTCGCCCTGGGCGATGTGGAGGTCGAGGTCCTTGACCGCGGTGACGGTCTTCTTGCCGGTGTGGAACTCCTTGGTGAGTCCGTGCGTCTCGATCATGGTGTCCATGGGTCTACGTTCTCGTGGCTTCCGGTCAGGTTCTGTCCTGATTGGTCACTTACCCTGAGAACATGGCTGGATCGAGTGAACGCATGCTGCGGCTGCTGTCGTTGCTGCAGACGCACCGCTACTGGACGGGCCCCGAGCTCGCCGACAAGCTCGACGTCAGTGAGCGCACCCTGCGGCGCGACGTCGATCGGTTGCGGGGACTCGGCTACCCCGTGGACGCGACGCGAGGAGCTGCCGGGGGCTACCAGCTCCAGGCCGGCGCCTCCCTGCCGCCGCTGCTGATCGGCGACGACGAGGCGGTCGCGATCGCGGTCGGGCTGCAGGCCTCGGCGGGCACGGGCGCGAGCGCGTTCGACGACGCCGCCGTCCGTGCCCTCAGCAAGATCGTGCAGGTGATGCCCCCGCGGCTGCGGCGCCGTGTGAAGGCGCTGCAGGACTACACGGACCGCGGCCCGATGTACGGCGGTCCGGCCGTCGACGCAGTGCTGCTGTCGGTCCTCGCCCAGACGTGCCGCGACGACGAACGCCTCGAGCTCGTCTACCACCGTGCCGACGGCGAGCGCGGGCGTCGGACGGTCGAGCCGCACCGGCTCGTCTCTCGCGGTCGCCGCTGGTACCTGGTCGCGTACGACCTCGGTCGCGGCGACTGGCGTACGTTCCGCGTCGACCGCATGTCCGAGCCGCGGGCCACAGGTGTGCGGTTCCGTCAGCGGGAGCTGCCGGCGCCGGACGCGGCGACGTTCGTGAGCGAGAAGATCGCCGCGCTCCGGCCGGCGATCGACGTGGCGTTCACCGTCCACGCGCCGGCGGCGCAGGTGAAGCAGGCCGTTCGCCGGTGGGGGACGGTCGAGGCCGACGGCGACGAGCGTTCGCGCGTCACGATGACCGTCGACACGTTCGACTGGGTCGTCTTCGTCCTCGCCTCGGTCGGTGCCTCGTACGAGCAGGTCGAGCCGCCGGAGCTGGCGGAGCACCTGCGGCGGACGGGGGCTCTGCTCGCGGGGGCGACGACCGGCGCGGCCTAGGAGGCGCGCCGCTTCGCCTCGGTCGCCTCCTGCAGGCGCTCCGCGTACGGCCGGGTGTCGCCGACCGCGGCGATCGCCCGCCACAGGGACCACGCGGCGATCAGCACCGCGACAGCGATCGACCAGCCCGCGCCGGCGCCGAGGGTCAGCGCGAGCGAGCCGAGGACCGCCGCATCGGGACCGCGGACGATGCCGACGATCGCGCCCGGTGGCAGTGCGCCCATCGGGCTGGTGACCAGCGGGCCGTCGAACCGCGGGGGCGCCGACGCCGCGGACCGGACGATGCCGCTCCAGATCGCCAGCGCGATCACGACACCCGTCACGGTCGAGCCGCTGGGAAGGAGCACGGTCACGACCGTCGCCCAGAGAGCGGCCACGACGCCGCCCGGGACGGAGAGCCCGACCAGGATCGCGAGGTCGTCGATCCCGAGCGCGCGCCGCAGGCCCGGCGAGCGCCAGGCGATCCTGAGGGACGCCGCGGTCCACCGGGTGGCCGCGTAGCCAGCGAGCGCCGCGAGCAGGACCGCGAGGGTCCCGAGGCCGGTGGCAGCGCCGATCAGCACCACGACCGCAGCGCCCGCCAGTCCGAGGAGCCGTCGCGGGGACCGAGCCAGTCTGATCGCCTCGCGCGCCACGACTGCCGCGAACCCGCTCCCAAAGCCGCGCCGCGAACGTCGTGCGCCCATCAGGCGGAAGCGGCGGGCGGTGAGCACCTCGCCGACCAGCGACACGTCGAGCCCGTACGCCGCGCCCGACAGGCCGGCGACCAACGCACCACCCGGCTCCACGTCGGCCCGGCGCAGCCTGCCGACCCGGGGTGTCGCCAGCGCCACGGCCACGAGCCCGGCGACGACCAGACCGATCGCAGCGACCCCGGTGAGCGACCCACCGACCTGCAGGTCCCACGAGAGTCCGGCCGCCACGGCGGCCGCGAGGGCGACCGCCGCCGCGAGCAGCGCATCGCCGGTCATGGACACGGCACGACGAGCGCCGGGGTGCGGCTGGGCGGCGGTCGCGAGCGCGGTGGTGAGCATCCCCGCTCCCAACCCGCCGACGAGCACGGCCACGACCGTCGCGGGCGGTGACGTCGTCCCGGTCATCGCCACGCCGGGCAGCGCCACGCAGACCGCGGCGGCGACGCCGACGGCGCCCGCGTACCGACGACGCAGGAGGCCGCCGCGGGCGACGGGTGTCGAGAGGACCCACTGTGCGGACGCGCTGTCGCTGACGACGGGTCCGATCGAGGCGAGCGCGTGGAGGACGGCGCCGATCGTGCCGAGGGCCACCACCGCGGGCAGCTCCTCGCGCACGACCCCGCACCCGGCGGTCGGGCAGCCGAGCAGCTCGTGGTGCACCTGGGCGAGTGCGGCACCGACGACGACGCCGAGCATCAGGAGGGTGAAGATCGCGACGTACGCGTCCTCGGCGACCTGGAGCCAGGTGCGGTTGGCGTGCGCCCGGCGCGCGTGAGTCAGCCGGCGGCGCAGCGCCCGCGGAGACGGGACGTTCGAGGCCGTGGTCGCGGCGGCACTCACGCGTGCATCTCGAGAACGTCGTCACCGACGGCGGAGGCGAGGTCCGGGTCGTGGGTGGCCATCACGATCGCCGCACCGGCGCGCTTGTCGGCGAGCAGCCGCTCGGCCAGCCACGCCTGTCCGTCGGTGTCGAGGCGCTGCTCCGGCTCGTCGAGGACCAGCAGCCGGTAGGGGCGGACGAACGCCGTCGCCAGGGCGAGCCGCTGCCGCTGGCCGGACGACAGCGTGCCGGGGAACTGGTCGCGTACGGAGGCGATGCCCACCGCCTCCAGCACCTCGTCCGCCTGCTCGGCCGGCCGGCCGTGCGCGCGGGCGAGGAGGTCGAGGTGCTCCAGGACTGTGAGGTCGGGGAAGAAGGCGAGGTCGCCGAGGACGGCAGCGACGTCGGCGCGGAAGCGCGGGTCGGACTCGTCGACGGGGCGGCCGTCGTACGTGACCGTGCCGGAGGTCGGCCGCTCACCGACGAGGCACCGCAGCAGGGTCGTCTTGCCCGATCCGTTCGGTCCGCGCAGCACCAGGCAGCGGCCCGCACGGACGTGGAAGGTGAGGTCGTCGAAGACGACGTGGTGCCCGTAGGCGTGCTCGAGGTCCTTGACCGAGACCAGCGACGGGGGCGTCTTCTTCGACGTGCGGCTCACCGCGTCAGTCTGCCACCGCGGTACGAACGGTCTGGCGGGTGCGTGCCCTCGACACCTCCGTCGCCGGATGACAAGGTGAGCGGACGCTTAGTCCGAATCTCCTGAGGAGTCCGATGGCCGAGATCCACGGCACCTACGACGACCGCTTCCAGCCGCTGGTCGACGAGCTCGCCCGACGCATCGACGCGGGGGACGAGGTCGGGGCATCGCTGGCTGTCGTCCAGGACGGCAGCACCGTCGTCGACGTCTGGGGCGGGCACGTGGACGTCGCACGGACGACCCCGTGGGCCGAGGACACGATCACGCACGTGTGGTCGTGCACCAAGACGGTGACCGCCCTCGCGGCACTGGTCCTGCACGACCGCGGGCTGATCGACGTCCACGAGAAGGTCGCAGAGTACTGGCCGGAGTTCGCCGCGAACGGCAAGGCCGACGTCGAGGTGCGCCACCTCCTCGCCCACACCTCCGGTGTCGCCGGCATGGACCAGCCCTGCACCGTCGAGGACCTGTACGACGCGCAGGCCGCGGTCGCACGGTTCGCCGCGCAGGCGCCGTGGTGGGAGCCGGGCACGGCGTCGGGCTACCACGCGATCAACTACGGGCACCTCGTCGGCGAGGTCGTGCGCCGCGTCACCGGGTCGACGCTGACCGAGTTCGTCGCGTCGGAGATCGCCGGGCCGCTCGGCGCCGACTTCACGATCGGGCTGCGGCGCGAGGCGTACGACCGGGTGAGCCCGATCATCGCGCCGACCGGCGTCGAGATGCCGCCGGGCGTCCAGCCGGGCCCGCTCGCGATGCGGACGCTCGGCGGGCCGGCCCTGCACGCGAGCATGGCGCTGACCGACGAGTGGCGCGCGGCCGAGATCGGCGGCGCCAACGGGCACGGCAACGCACGGTCGCTCGCGCGGATCCAGTCCGCGATCACGCACGACGGCGTCGTCGACGGGCACAAGCTGCTCAGCCCCGAGACGATCGACCTGATCTTCGACGAGCAGGTCGCGGGTCCCGACCTCGTGCTGGGGGCGCCGCTGCGGTGGGGCATCGGCTACGCCCTGGTCGACCCGGCCACCCAGCCGTACCTGCCCGAGGGTCGCATCTGCCACTGGGGTGGCTGGGGCGGCTCGTACGTGGTCAACGACCTCGACCGTCGCATGACCGCGACCTACGCGATGAACCGGATGGGCAACGGGCTCCTCGGCTCGCACCGCGGTGCGGGCTACCTGCGCGCGCTCTACGCCGTCGTCGACGCCTGAGCCTCAGGCGCCGAGGAGCGCGCGCAGGAGGCGTACGAGATCGTCGCGCTCGGCCGCGGAGAGCGTCGTGGTCGCGTCCGCCTGCGCGTCGGCGATCACCGTGTCGAGGGCCTCGAGCCGATCGCGTCCGGCGCGCGTCGCTGCGATGCGGTTGCGCCTCCGGTCGTCGGGGTCGGGCTCGCGCAGCACCAGCCCGTCTGCCTCCAGCGTGTCGAGGAGCCTGACCATGTCGCCGCGGTCGAGCCCGACGGTGTCACTGAGCGCCGCCTGGCTGAGCGGTCCGCGCTCGTCGAGCGCGGCGAGGACCGAGTAGTGGCTCCGGTGAGCGCCGACTCCGCGGAGCGCGTCGGTGACGACGCGACCCGTGGCGGCCGCGGCCTGGGCCAGCAACCAGCTCGGCAGCGCGGTCACCCGCTGCGGGGCACGGTCGATCTCCATGGGAGGAGGCTACGACCAAGCGTGGGTCCACTCGCTCCTCCACCGGCCGGCGGCGGCGTCTAGGCTGACCAGGTGACCGCCCCGTACGTCGTCCCCGGAGCCACCCACGTCTACTCCGGCAAGGTCCGTGACCTGTACGACCTGCCGAACGGCAACCTCCTCATGGTCGCCAGCGACCGGATCTCCGCGTACGACCACGCGCTCGACCCGCCGATCCCCGACAAGGGCGAGATCCTCACCCGCATGTCGCTGTGGTGGTTCGACCAGCTGAGCGACGTCGCTCCCCACCACGTCGTCTCGACCGACGTCCCCGACGTCGTCGCAGGGCGTGGCATCGAGGTCGAGCGGCTCGAGATGATCCAGGTCGAGTGCATCGCGCGCGGCTACCTGACCGGGTCGGGTCTGATCGACTACCGGGACACGGGCGTCGTCTCGGGCATCGCGCTCCCCGACGGCCTGACCGACGGCTCGCGGCTGCCCGAGCCGATCTTCACTCCGAGCACCAAGGCCGCGTACGGCGGTCACGACGAGCCCATCTCGTACGCCCAGGTGGCTGAGCAGGTCGGCGACGCGCTGGCCTCGAGGCTGCGCGACCTGACGCTCGCCGTGTACGCACGCGGAGAGGCGATCGCCCGCGAGAAGGGCATCATCGTCGCCGACACCAAGATCGAGATCGGCGTGCGCCCGGACGGCACCCTGCTGCTGGCCGACGAGCTGCTGACTCCGGACTCGTCGCGGTTCTGGCCGGCCGACCAGTGGGAGCCCGGTCACGCGCAGCCGTCGTACGACAAGCAGTTCGTCCGCAACTGGCTGACCTCGCCGGAGTCGGGCTGGGACCGCGCGTCGGACACGCCGCCTCCCCGCCTGCCCGACGACATCGTCGAGAAGACGCGGGCGCGCTACCTCGAGGCGTACGAGACACTCACCGGCGAGCGCTTCTAGCCGCTGCCGGACTCGCTTGCACCCCCTGCGGCCCCGGGCCGACAGGAATTTCACCCCTGTGCGATGCGCGTCACGTGTGCCGTGTCACTCTTGGGGGACCGTACTCGCCGGTAGCCCTGCTCCCGCGCCGTACGTGATCCCCGTGACCGGAAACCCTGACAGGAGCACTGCGGTGAGCAACCTGGCCTCCCTTCTCGAGAACTCTGCGGCGAAGTACCCCGAGCGGACCGCCATCGTCTTCGGTGACAAGCGGCTGACCTATCCCCAGGTCGACGCTGCTGCGAACCAGGTCGCGAACCTCCTCGCGTCCCGCGGGATCGGCCACGGCGACAAGGTTGCTCTCGCCTGCCCGAACATCCCGTACTTCTCGGTCGTCTACTACGGCATCCTCAAGGCGGGTGCGACCGTCGTCCCGCTCAACATCCTGCTCAAGGGCCGCGAGGTCGCCTACCACCTCGACGACTCCGACGCCCGCGCGCTCTTCGCGTTCCAGGGCACTCCGGACCTGCCGATCGGCCAGGAGACGTGGGATGGCTTCAACGCCACCGACGGCTGCGAGCACTACTTCCTCATCACCGCCGACCCGACCGCGCCGTCGCCTATCGAGGGTGCCGAGACCTTCGCGGCCGCAGTGAGCAACCAGCCGCCGACGCACGAGACGGTCCAGACCGACGACTCCGACACGGCCGTGATCCTCTACACCAGCGGGACGACGGGTCAGCCGAAGGGCGCCGAGCTGACGCACTCGAACATGCTCAGCAACGCGCTCGTCGGCGACCGTCTCTTCGGTGCGGACGCCGAGCACCCCGACACGTACCTGTGCGTGCTGCCGCTGTTCCACTCCTTCGGGCAGACGGTGATCCAGAACGGCGCGTTCGCCTTCGCCGGCACCGTCGTCATGCTGCCGCGGTTCGAGGCCGACGCGGCGCTCCAGCTCCTCGTGAACGAGAAGGTCACCTACTTCGCCGGCGTGCCGACGATGTACTGGGGCCTGCTCGGCGCCCTCGAGAGCAGCGGCGTCGACGCGCACCAGATCGCGGACAACCTGCGCGTCGCCGCAGCGGGCGGGTCGTCGCTGCCGGTCGAGATCATCCGCGAGTTCAAGGCCCGCTTCGGCGTCGACATCCGCGAGGGCTACGGCCTCTCGGAGACGTCGCCGGTGGCGAGCTTCGCGCCGCGCGGCGCTGAGCCTCGTCCGGGCTCGATCGGTACGCCGATCCCGGACGTCGAGATGAAGCTCATCGACCCGGAGTGGAACGAGGTCACCGAGCTGGGCGAGATCGGTGAGATCGCGATCAAGGGCCCGAACATCATGAAGGGCTACTACAACCGCCCGGAGGCGACCGCCGAGGTCATCAAGGACGGCTGGTTCCGTTCGGGCGACCTCGGGCGCAAGGACGAGGACGGCTACTACTACATCGTCGACCGCGCCAAGGACATGATCATCCGCGGCGGCTTCAACGTGTACCCGCGCGAGCTCGAAGAGGTCCTGATGACGCACCCGGCGGTCTCGCTGGTCGCAGTCATCGGTGTGCCCCACGACAGCCACGGCGAGGAGGTCAAGGCCGTCGTCATCAAGAACGCCGGTGACGAGACCACCGAGGAAGAGCTGGTCGCGTGGGCCAAGGAGCAGATGGCGGCGTACAAGTACCCGCGCGTCGTCGAGTTCCGTGACGCGCTCCCCATGACGAGCACCGGCAAGATCCTCAAGCGCGAGCTGTAGGACGTACGGTCGGGATTCCGGCGGCAGGTAGACTTTCCGCCGGAATCCCGTCCCGCCTCCCAAGGAGTGCCATCGTGGCTCGTGTCGTCGTCGACGTCATGCCCAAGCCGGAGATCCTCGACCCCCAGGGCAAGGCCGTGCACGGCGCTCTCGACCGCCTCGGCTTCGGCGGGGTGGCCGACGTCCGCCAGGGCAAGCGGTTCGAGCTCCAGGTCGAGGGCGAGATCACCGAGGAGCGGCTCGCCGAGATCCGCAACATCGCCGAGACCCTCCTCTCCAACCCCGTGATCGAGGACTACGCGGTCCGCATCGAGGAGTCGGTCGGCGTCGAGGGCGGCGCAGCGTGAAGGTCGGCGTCGTCACCTTCCCGGGCTCGCTCGACGATGTCGACGCCCAGCGCGCGGTGCGCCTCGCCGGCGCCGAGCCGGTGGCGCTCTGGCACGGTGACCACGACCTCCGCTCCGTCGACGCCGTCGTCCTGCCGGGCGGCTTCTCGTACGGCGACTACCTCCGCTGCGGCGCGATCGCGCGCTTCGCTCCGGTGATGACCGAGGTCGTCGCCGCAGCGCACGGCGGCATGCCCGTCCTCGGCATCTGCAACGGGTTCCAGATCCTCTGCGAGTCCCACCTGCTGCCCGGTGCGCTGATCCGCAACGACCACCGCAAGTTCGTGTGCCGCGACCAGCGGCTGCGCATCGACAACGCGGCGACCGCCTGGACGAGCGACTACCAGGCCGGCGACGAGATCGTCGTCCCGCTCAAGAACGGCGAGGGCGGCTTCGTCGCCGACGAGTTCACCCTCGACCTCCTGGAGGGCGAGGGCCGCGTGGTCGCCCGCTACCTCGACGACAACCCCAACGGCTCGCTGCGCGACATCGCGGGCATCACCAACGAGCGCGGCAACGTGGTCGGCCTCATGCCGCACCCCGAGCACGCGGTCGAGGACCTCTGCGGTCCCGGCACCGATGGTCTCGGCTTCTTCACGTCGGTGCTCAGCGCCCTCGTGAAGTAGTCGCGGCTCACCAGCCTCGTACGAAGGAGCCCCCATGACCGAGTCCGTGGTCGACGTCCACGAGAACACCGACGAGCAGCGGTACGACCTGATGGTCGACGGCGACCTCGGCGGCACCATCGTCTACCGCGACCCGCGGCCTGGCGTGCGCCAGCTCGTGCACACCGAGGTACGCCCCGAGCTCGGCGGTCGGGGGCTCTCCGGGGTGGTCGCCAAGGCGGCCCTCGACGACATCCGTACGAAGGGCTGGAAGGTCGTCCCGACCTGCCCGTACGTCGCCTCGTACATCGACAAGCACCCCGAGTACGCGGAGCTCGTCGTCGACCGCTGAGCGCCGCTGCGTGCTCGAGTAGCGCACCTCGCCCGTTGGGGTGAGGATCGAGAGACCCCCGGCTCGATGTCTCTCGGCAGCAGGGGTTCGCTCGATGGTCGCAAAGCTCGTGACGTGGTCGATCACCGCATCGGCCGTGGCTGCACTCAGTCTCGTCGGGGGCGCGGGGAAGGGGCCGGCGGATGACCCAGCGGAGACCCTTGAACGCATGCTGGTGGCGATCGGGAGCGCCGACTACACGGCGGCCTGCGAGATGACCGCCGTCGACGGCGTCCCCGTGGAGTCCGACGCCGGTGAAGAGTGCGCCGAGAGGTTGCGGGTCTTCGCGGAGGGCATGAGCCCTTCCGCGCTCGGACAGCTGCGCGGTGTCGAGGTCGCCTCGGTCCGCGCCTCCGGAGAGACGGTCGAGATCCCCGGGACACGTGTCGCGGGGGCTCCGCAGTCGTACCAGCAGTCGGTCTTCGAGCTCGTGCGGCTGGACGGCCTGTGGTACGTGGTGGGGACATGAGCGCCCACGCAGGGCCCGGGCGCCAACGCCGAGGCACTCTGCCCGTCGTGGTCGCGCTGGTCGTCGTCGGTCTCGCCGCGGCACTCCTGTCGCTGACCACCAGCACGGGATCGTCCGGTCTCCCGGTGAGCCCGGTGTCCGCGGCCGCCCAGAGCTGGAGGACGTCGCCGTCGGAGACACTCGAGCGGATGCTGAAGGCGTTGGGTACGGGTGACGTGGCCGCGGCCTGCAGCGTCGCGGCGCCCGACGGGTTCCCGATCAGGACGGACGGGGCGCAGCGGCGGTGCCGGCGCGAGCTCCGAGCCGACCTCGACGACCTGGAGCCGCGTGTTCTCGAGGCCTACCGCGACGTGGAGGTCCGGGGTGCCGAGATCGAGGGCAACAGCGCCACCGTGCGACCTCATCAGATCGCCGACGCGCCGATCACGATGGTCAACGCCGTCTTCGTGCTGGTGGAGGCGGGGGGATCCTGGTACGTGGTCGTCTGACCGGTGCAGCGGCGCGCTGACGCGGGTTCCCGGCCCGGCGCCCGATGGTCCATGCTGGTGGGCGTGTTCGTCCGTGCGCCCCGCCTGCCTCGCAGCGCCGGCCTGCTCGGACCCGCGTTCGTCGCCGCCATCGCGTACGTCGATCCCGGCAACGTCGCCACGAACGTCACGGCGGGCGCGACCTTCGGCTACACCCTGGTCTGGGTGGTCGTGCTCGCGAACGCGATGGCGGTGGTCGTCCAGTACCTGTCGGCCAAGCTCGGGATCGTGACCGGGCAGTCGCTCGCCACCCACATGGGTGCGACGCTGCCCAAGCCGGCCCGGATCGCCTACTGGCTGCAGGCAGAGGCGGTGGCGATCGCGACCGACGTCGCCGAGGTCGTCGGTGGCGCGGTGGCGCTCTACCTGCTCTTCGACCTCCCGCTCGTCCCCGGGGCGCTCGTCACGGTCGCGGTCTCGATGGTCGTGCTGCGCGTGGGGGACCGCTTCGGTCAGACCGTGCTCGAGCGGGTGGTGATCGGCTTCCTGCTGCTCATCGCCGTCGGCTTCACCGCAGGCCTGTTCGTGGCTCCACCGGACCCGGCCGCGGTCGCGCACGGTCTCGTCCCGCAGTTCGCGGGGACGGAGAGCGTCCTGCTGTCGTCAGCGATCATCGGCGCGACCGTCATGCCGCACGTGATCTACCTGCACTCGGGGCTGACCGCGGGACGCCTCGGTGAGCGCGGCGTCCGCCGGTCGATCGCCGACCTGCTGGCGGCGACGCGGGTCGACGTCGTCATCGCGCTCGTGGTCGCCGGCACCCTGAACCTCGCGCTGCTGCTGACTGCTGCCTCGAGCCTCGCGGGGCTCGAGGGCACCGACACGCTCGCCGGTGTGCACGCTCTCATGGTGTCCGAGCTCGGCGCCGGCGTGGCGCTGCTCTTCGCGGTCGCCCTGCTCGGGTCCGGGCTCGCGTCGACGTCGGTGGGCTGCGCCGCCGGGGCCGAGGTCATGCAGGGACTCCTGCGGGCTCGCGTACCTGTCCTCGTACGCCGCGTCGTGACCGTGATCCCAGCCCTGGTGGTCCTCATCCTCGGGATCGAGCCGTCCCGCGCGCTGGTCGCGTCGCAGGTGGTCCTGTCGGTCGGCATCCCGTTCGCGCTCGTGCCGCTGCTCTGGCTCACCGCCCGGCGGTCGGTGATGGGCGACGACGTGAACCGGCCGCTCACGACCGCGCTCGCGGCGGCCATCGCGGGCGTCGTCATCGCGCTCAACGGCGCGCTGCTGGTGCTGACGTTCTCCTGATCGCGATCCGTCCCCGCGTCACCGGGCGGGCCTAGGGTGGGCGCCATGGACCAACGCATCAGCTTCGTGACGCTCGCCGTCGACGACGTCGCCCGCAGCCGGGCGTTCTTCGTGGACGGTCTCGGCTGGGAGGAGAGCCTGTACGCCCCGGGGGAGGTGCTCATGATCGCCGTCGGTGAGCGCCTGGTGCTGTCCCTGTGGGACCGCGCCGCGTTCGAGGCCGAGGTCGGGCCTGTCCGCTCGGGGGCCGGCTTCGCGCCGTTGACCCTCGCTCACAACGTGGCGAGCCCCGAGGAGGTCGACGCGGTGCTCTCCGAGGCGGCCGAGGCGGGTGCCACCGTGCGGACGCCGGGCTCGCAGCGCGAGTGGGGCGGCTACAGCGGCTACTTCGTCGATCCCGACGGCTTCGCCTGGGAGGTCGCCTTCAACCCGGGTCCGATCGGTGCCTCCGTCCTGCCTTGACGGCTCAGTTAGGGTTGCCTGATATGAGCACTACGACGCAGCCCCCGACGTCCACGGCGAAGGCGCGTCGCACGCCGATCAAGTTCGAGGTCGTGGCCAGCGAGCGGCTCACGCGCCACATGCAACGCGTCGTGCTCTCCAGCCACCAGTTCGACGAGTTCGCCCGGAAGTTCGGCGGGTTCACCGACTCCTACGTGAAGCTGGTGTTCCTCGCCGACGGATTCGACTACCCCGACCCGCTCGACCTCGACTTCGTGCGTGAGTCCTACCCCCGCGAGGCACAGCCCGTGGTCCGCACCTACACGCTGCGGGCGATCGACCACGTGCACAGCCGCATCACCATCGACTTCGTCGTCCACGGAGACACCGGGGTCGCCGGCCCGTGGGCCAAGCGCGCGAAGGTCGGCGACGTGATCCACGTGAACGGCCCGGGCGGCGCCTACGCCCCCGACCCGGCCGCACCGTGGCATCTGCTGGCGGGCGACGAGGCCGCGCTGCCCGCCGTGCTGGCCGCCCTCGAGAGCATGCCTGCCGGCGCGCGCGTGCACGCGTTCGTCGAGGTCGACGGTCCTGAGGACGAGCAGCCGGTGGTGTCGGAGGCCGACGTCACGATGACCTGGCTCCACCGCGACGGTGCGCACGCCGGTTCGACGACGCTGATCGCCGACGCGATCCGCTCGCTCGACTGGCTGCCCGGCGAGCCGCACGTTTTCGTCCACGGCGAGTCGGGGCTGCTCAAGCAGCTCCGCTCCTATCTCCTCAAGGAGCGCGGCGTCTCGCGGGACCGGCTCTCGCTCTCCGGATACTGGCGCCGCGGTGAGACCGAGGAGGGCTTCCGCGCCTGGAAGACCGAGCAGCCGCCGGCGTAGCCGCTCAGAAGTAGTCGGTCATGAACGCGGTGGCCGCGAACGCCGCGTCGATGCGTGCGTCGGTGTCCGCGTCGCCGCCCTCGGCGAGTCCCGACCTGCGCAACGACGCGAGGGGCGTCCCGGAGTAGAGCGCTGCCGCGCCGCGCGGTCCGAGAGTGACGCCGCCTGCGGCGCTGGAGGTCCGCCGGAGCTCCCCGACGCCGTCCGACACCGTCAGCGAGTACGCCCCCGACCCCGCGACGTCGAGCGGGTCGGACAGCGTGAGAGCCGCATCGACCTCGAGCCCCGGCGGGAAGCCGCGGGCAGCGATGGCCGCGGGCGCGTCGATCAGGCGCAGCATCCACCACTGCGTCTCCCGCGTGGTGATCTCGTTGTCGGGGAGCATCCACCACACCGGGTCGTGCGGCCCCAGCGCGACGCGCGCCGTCGATCGTACGGAGGACCCGGAGCCGACGATCCGCCACAGCGCTCGCAGCGTCGACGCCGACGAGGCGGTGATCGTCTGCACGTCGTAGTGGTCCGAGGCGAACGAGTAGGAGACGACGCCGTCGTCGGCGAGGTACGTGAGGATCTCGTCGTCCTCGAGGTCGCGCGCGATCTCGACCGGTTCCCAGTCGAAGGGGCCGCTGTCCCTCGCGGATGCCGAGGTCGCGGCGATCGCGCGGGCGATCTCGGCCGCGTCGTCCGCCCCGGCGCGCCGGAGCGGCACGTCTGGTCCGGTCAGCCGCCGGAGCGCGTCGGTGGAGATCTCCACGACCCGACGCGTGCCGGCGATCTCGTACCCCACCGACCGGTACGGCGCCGTCGTCGCGGGGTAAAGCGCGGACAGGACGAACCCCAGCTCGCGAGAGCGCTCGAGGACGCGGTGCATCAACGCCGAGCCGACGCCGCTGCCGCGGTGCTCAGGCGCGACGACGACACCGCCGATCCCGGCCATGGGCACCCGGCGCCCGGCCCACCACTGTCCGAAGTGGTTGATCCGTGCGGACGCGACGACGGTGCCGCCCACATAGGCCCCGAGCATGCGCTTCTCGTCGATCGAGCGCCGCGCCAACGCCTTCCACTGCTCCGAGTCTCCGGAGGAGAGGGGGCCGAAGGATCGGGAACGGACGTCGAGCGCGTCGTCGAGGTCATCGGGCGAGAGGTCACGGATCTCCACGGATCGAAACTAGTCGGAGTCCTGGTCTACCGTCGAAGGAGTTCTCGGGACCAGCGAGACGAGGAGGCCGAGATGGCCGACAGCATCATCCACTTCGAGATCCCGTTCGACGACGCCGACCGGGCGCGAGCGTTCTACCGCGAGGCGTTCGGGTGGGCGGTCCAGGAGCTGCCCGAGATGGACTACACCATGGTCCAGACCGGTCCGGTCGGCGACGACATGGCGCCCAGCGGACCGGGCTACATCAACGGCGGCATGTTCCAGCGGTCCGACCCGTTCCGAGGTCCGGTCGTGACCGTGGGTGTCGACAGCATCGACGAGACCCTGGCCCGGCTGGGTTCCCTCGGCGCGACCGCCGTCGGCAAGAAGGAGCCGGTCGGCGACATGGGCTTCGCCGCCTACTTCACCGACCCGGAGGGCAACGTCATCGGTCTCTGGGAGAACGCGAGTTGAGGTCACCTGTGCACGTCATCGAAGTCACCACCACCGACAACGTCGAGGGCGAGGCGTACGCCGCCGGGGTCTCGATCATCCAGGAGGACACGGACGTCGCGGGCAGCGGTCCGCGGCTCCACCTGCACCCGTACGCCGAGACGTTCGTGATCCACGCCGGGAGCGCGCTGTTCACCGTGGCGGGCGAGGAGGTGGTCGGTCGGGCCGGCCAGGTGATCGTCGTCCCTGCCCACACTCCGCACAAGTTCTCCGTCCTCCCCGGCGGATACCGCGCCACGCACATCCACGCGAGCGAGACCTTCGTCACGGAGTGGCTGGAGTAGGGGGCCTTCGGGGGTGCCGACTACCCTGGTGTCGTGACCGACGCGCCTGCCGCCACCGCCCAGCCAGCCCACCGTGCCAAGGCTCGCCTCGACACCGTCGAGCACGCCGGCTCGACCCCGGACCACGAGCAGCCGTGGGCCGAGCTGGGGCTGAAGCCCGACGAGTACGCGCGCATCCGCGAGATCCTCGGTCGCCGCCCGACCGGTGCCGAGCTCGCGATGTACTCCGTGATGTGGAGCGAGCACTGCTCCTACAAGTCGAGCAAGGTGCACCTCAAGAAGTTCGGTGAGCTGCCGCAGGAGACACCGCTCGGCAAGACGCTCGCCGGCATCGGCGAGAACGCCGGCGTGATCGACGTCGGCCAGGGCTATGCGGTCACCTTCAAGGTCGAGTCGCACAACCACCCGAGCTACGTCGAGCCGTACCAGGGCGCCGCGACCGGCGTCGGCGGCATCGTCCGCGACATCCTCGCGATGGGCGCCCGCCCGGTCGCGGTGATGGACCCGCTCCGCTTCGGCCCGCTCGACGCCCCCGACACCAAGCGGGTGATGCCGGGCATCGTCGCGGGCGTCGGCGGCTACGGCAACTGCCTCGGGCTGCCCAACATCGGCGGCGAGGTCGTCTTCGACGAGACCTATCTCGGCAACCCGCTCGTCAACGCGCTCTGCGTCGGCGTGCTGCGCCACGAGCAGCTCCACACCGCCCACGCGTCCGGCGAGGGCAACCAGGTCGTCCTGTACGGCGCGCGCACCGGTGGCGACGGCATCGGCGGCGTCTCGGTCCTCGCGTCGGAGACCTTCGACGCAGACGGCCCGGCGAAGCGTCCCAGCGTGCAGGTCGGCGACCCGTTCATGGAGAAGCTCCTCATCGAGTGCACGTTGGAGCTGTTCGACGCCCAGGTCGTCGCCGGCATCCAGGACCTCGGTGGCGCCGGCCTGTCCTGCGCGACCAGCGAGCTCGCGAGTGCGGGCGACGGCGGCATGCACGTCGAGCTCGACACGGTCCCGCTGCGTGACTCGTCGCTCTCGCCCGAGGAGATCCTCATGAGCGAGTCGCAGGAGCGCATGATGGCGGTCGTCGAGCCTCAGCACCTCGACCGCTTCATGGAGATCTGCGCCAAGTGGGACGTGGAGGCCACGGTCGTCGGAGAGGTGACCGAGACCGGCCGGCTGGTGATCGACTGGCACGGCGAGACCGTCGTCGACGTGCCGCCGCGATCGGTCGCCCACGACGGCCCGACGTACGAGCGGCCGTACGCGCGACCGGACTGGCAGGACGCGCTCCAAGCTGACACGACGGCCTCGTTGGCCCGGCCGGCGAGCGGCGACGAGCTCCGGTCGACCCTCCTCGACGTGCTCGGGTCCCCGAACCAGGCCGACAAGTCGTGGGTCACCGACCAGTACGACCGCTACGTCCGCGGCAACACGGTGCTCGCGCAGCCGGAGGACGCCGGCGTGATCCGCATCGACGACGAGACCAACCTCGGCGTCGCGGTGTCGACCGACTGCAACGGGCGGTTCGCGAAGCTCGACCCGTACGCCGGCGCGCAGCTCGCGCTCGCCGAGTCGTACCGCAACGTGGGGGTGTCGGGCGGTCTGCCGCTCGCCGTCACCGACTGCCTCAACTTCGGCTCGCCCGAGGACCCGGCGGTCATGTGGCAGTTCGAGCGTGCGACGGCAGGACTGAAGGACGCGTGCGAGGTGCTCGGCATCCCCGTCACCGGCGGCAACGTGTCGTTCTACAACCAGACCGGTGAAACGGCGATCCTTCCGACGCCCGTCGTCGGGGTGCTCGGCGTCGTCGACGACGTCACCAAGCGCATCAAGCAAGGCTTCGCCGCGGATGGTGACATCGTTCTGGTCCTGGGCACGACGCGGGACGAGCTCGACGGTTCGGCGTGGTCGCAGGTCGTCCACCAGCATCTCGGCGGAGTCCCGCCGCAGGTCGACCTCGCCGCCGAGAAGGCCCTTGCCGACCTGATGGTGGAGGTCGCGAAGCAGGGCTTGGCGACCGCCGCGCACGACCTCTCCGACGGTGGTCTCGCGATCGCGCTCGCCGAGGCGGCGATCCGCAACGGCGTCGGCGCCACGGTCGCGTTCGAGGGCGATGCCTTCGAGGCGCTGTTCTCGGAGTCGGCCGCACGCGCGATGGTCACGGTCGCCGCGTCCGAACTCGAGGGCTTCAGGGCGCTCGCCGCTTCGTACGGGGTGCCGATCACACGGATCGGTACGACCGGGGGCGACGCGCTCGTCGTCGACGGGCAGCTCGCGGTTCCGGTGACGGAGCTGCGCGACCGCTGGACTGCGACGATCCCCGCCGTGATGGGTGCCTGAACGCTGATCGTGCAAGTTCAGTGCTGAATGCCAGCACCGATCCCTCACGATCACGCACTGCCCTCGTCGACCAGGCAGTCGGGTGACGAGCACCGCCGGGCCGTCCCCATCCACCCGTGCTGCTGAAGGATGACGGCGAGCTTCGCGGCCGTACGGCACGGGCGGCGGAAGACCTGTCCCCATCCGAGCCTCGCGGTGGGGCGCCCTTCGCCGAGGACGTCGAGGTCGCGGTCGAGGTCGACATCCCGTTGCTCGGCGGTCTCGTGGTAGATGCGCCCGTCGAGCTCGATCACCACCAGCTCGAGATCCGCGTCCCGATACACCGCCCCGCCGCTCCCGACGGCCTTGAGCTGGCGGCGCGCGGCGGGTAGACCGTGCGGGCGTTCGACTCGGCGCAGGTATCCGTGCTCGAGTACCGAGTGCGTGCCCGAGGCGATGTCAGCGAGCACAGCCTGGATCCAGCGGCGCCGCCGGACACGCGTTCGAGGGTGCATGGCTGCGAGGATGCGGTCGGCGGTGGTTCGCCGGCTCGCGCAGGCCCGCGCGAGTGTGGCAACGGTGACGACCTCGTCGTCGCCGGAGGTCGCCACGTCGAGTACCGCCTCCTCGTACCGCAGCCGTGGTGGCGAGCGGTTCCACGACACCATCGCGTCGAGCCGCTTGCGCCGAGCGACCCGCAGCCCCGGCTGCGCGACCACGTTGCGTCGCCTGTCGATCGCGACCTCGATGACGTGCGGCGTCGTGGAGTCGAGGCGTACTCGTTCGGCTGCGCGGAGGGCGGACTCACCCGCCAGTGCTGCAGGCCACGCATACAGCACCGCCCCCCACGCCTGCTGCAACCACGTCGGGTTGCCCGTGTGGTCGACGTACACGCCAGGGAGGACCGGACTCAGCTCACGCCGCTTCAGCATTCGCCGGATGTCGTGCGGCTGCAGACCGAGTTCGAGCAGCTGCCGCCGCGCAACCACTCCGGACTGCTGGTCGCACACTTCCTCCCACGGCTGCACCGGGCCAGCCTGCTACGCGCGCCCGGTTGCGTGCGTTCCGTCATCCACAGCCAAGACCGTGCAGGATCAGTGCCGCATGTCAGCACCGATCCTGCATGATCAACGCGTACGGTCGCGGACTAGGCTCGCCCTGTGTTCCCGACCCGTGCGTACTCCCGGGACGCGGAGGCGATCGTGGCGCTGCGCGACGACCTTGCGCGCTGGCAGGTCGCGTCCGGCATCGTCCAGTGGAAGCCCGGCGAGGTGACCGCCGACCAGGTGCGCGATCAGATCGCGGAGCAGCAGTGGTGGCTGCTGCGCGACGACGGCGCCATCAGCGCGACCGTGCGGGTGCTGGAGGACGACCCGACCATCTGGGACGACCTCGTGGCGCCGGGCACCGGCGACGCGCTCTACGTGCACGGGCTGATGGTCAGGCGGACGCACCGCGGGCGCGGGCTCGGCGGGGTGATGCTGGAGTGGGTCGAGTCCCGCGTGCGGGACGCCGGGCGTACGACGCTCCGGCTCGACTGCGCTGCGGCCAACACGTCCTTGCGTGCCTACTACGTCGGCCTCGGTTTCACCGAGCTCGGTGAGCGTGAGTTCCCTCCGCCGTACAAGACGCTCGCCCGGTTCGAGAAGCCCGTCGGCTGACTCCGGCCGGCAGCCTGCCGTGCCAGACTCCCTCCCATGAGGACACCGTGGTCCCGTCGCGCTCTCGGGTCCGCCGAGGACCGCGCGACGTACGAGACCCTGCACACGGCCTCCCAGGCGGCACCCGCGCTACGTCGAGGGCTGACCGAGGAGAGCGCGTCTGCAGCGCTCAAGCACCTTCGGACCCTCCTGGGTGCGTCGTCGGTCGCGCTGACCGACACCGAGCGGGTGCTCGCGACCGAGGGGACCCGCGATCGGCGTTCGGACGCGATGGAGCTGGCACGGCAGGCGATCGCGGCGGGGACGACCCAGGCGTTCAGCACCCCGCACGCGCACTACCCGCACGCGATCGTGGCGCCGCTCACCGTCGAGGACGCCGTCGTCGGTGCGGTCGTGGTCCGCTCGGCGGCGCGGTCGGCGGGTCTGGCGCGTGCGACGACGGAGGTCGCGCGCTGGGTGTCGAGCCAGCTCGAGCTCGCCGAGCTGGACAAGTCCCGTACGGCGCTGATGGAGGCCGAGCTGCGGGCGCTGCGTGCCCAGATCTCGCCGCACTTCGTCTACAACTCGCTCGGAGCGATCGCGTCGTTCGTCCGGACCGACCCTGAGCGCGCCCGTGAGCTGCTGCTCGAGTTCGCCGACTTCACGCGCTACTCGTTCCGGCGGCACGGCGAGTTCACGACGCTCGCCGACGAGCTCCAGTCGATCGAGCGCTACCTCGTGCTGGAGAAGGCCCGGTTCGGGGACAGGCTCCACGTCACCGTGCAGGTGGCGCCGGAGGTGCTCGCGGTGACGCTGCCGTTCCTGTCGATCCAGCCGCTGGTCGAGAACGCCGTCCGCCACGGGCTCGAACGCAAGGCCGGCGGCGGCAAGGTCGTCGTGATCGCGCTCGACGCGGGCACGGAGGCGGTGATCACGGTCGAGGACGACGGGGTCGGCGAAGACCCCGACCGCGTACGCCGGATCCTCGCCGGCGACGGTGCGACCGACTCCGTGGGGCTCGGCAACGTCGACGAGCGCATGCGGACCGTCTATGGGAACGCGTACGGCATCGTGGTCGAGACCGCGCCCGGCGCTGGGACGAAGGTGACGGTCAGGGTGCCGAAGTATGCGCCGGGCGCCGCCCGATGAGGCGTCCGGCCTCGTGACGGGGGCCACACGGGACGCCTAGACTCAGGCGCCATGGGCCTCAACGTACTCGTCGCCGACGACGAGCAGCCCGTCCTCGACGAGCTGGTGTACCTGCTCGGCCGGGACGAGCGGATCGACAACGTGACCGCGGTGACGTCGGGAGCCGACGTGCTGCGGGCACTCGAGGCCGACGACGCCGCGGTCGACGCCGTCTTCCTCGACATCGCGATGCCGGCGCTCTCCGGGCTCGAGGTCGCCCGGGTCCTCGCGAGGTTCCGCAGCCAGCCCAAGGTCGTGTTCGTGACCGCCCACGAGGACCACGCCGTCGACGCCTGGGACCTCGACGCGGTGGACTACGTCCTGAAGCCGGTCGCTGAGGACCGCCTCCGGGAGTCGGTACGCCGGGTCATCGGCGCGCGTCCCGCCGACCCGCGCGGTGCCTCGGACGCGGACGAGGTGGTGGCGGTCGAGCTCGCCGGAGTGACGAGGTTCGTCCCGCGCAGCAGCGTCGCGTACGTCGAGGCCCAAGGCGACTACGTCAGGCTCCACACCGTCACCGGCGAGAGCCACCTGCTCCGTACGCCGCTGGTGACCCTCGAGCACGACTGGTCCGACGCCGGGTTCGTCCGCATCCACCGGAGCCTGCTGGTCGACTCGGCCCGGGTGCGGGAGGTCCGGATGCTGGGCGGGCGGTGCACCGTGCTCGTCGACGCCGGCGCCGCCCCGTACGTCGAGCTCCAGGTGGCTCGCCGTCACACGCGTGACCTGCGCGTCCTCGTCCAGCAGCGCTCTCGCCCCGTCGGCAGCTGACGTGGCCGACTCCGACCAGCCGCCTCCACGGGCACGGATCCGGGTCACCAGCCCGCACACCACCCTGCGCCCGCACCGGCGGCGTACGGTCGTGCAGGAGATCGACGAGGAGACCGAGATCGGCGAGGTCTACATGCGCTCGCTGGTCCGTTCGCAGCTGCGCCTCGCGCTCGTCGTCTCGTTCGTCGTGGCGGTCCTCGTCGGGGGCCTGCCGATCCTGTTCGTGCTCACCGACCTCGATGCTGTCCAGGTGGGCCCGGTCCCGCTGCCGTGGTGGCTGCTCGGTGCGGCCGTCTATCCCGTCCTGTTCGTGATCGGGTGGGTCTTCGTCGCCGCGTCCGAGCGCAACGAGCGCGCCTTCAGCGACCTCGTCGAGCGGCCCTGAGCCGCGGGCAAGGACACCGCCCGTGAACGCCACGTACTCCGCCATCGCCGTCGCTGCGGTCGCGCTCGCAACCCTGGGGATCGGCCTGTTCGGGCTGCGGTTCAGCCGGACCACGTCGGACTTCTTCGTCGCGTCGCGGTCGGTCGGCCCGCTGTGGAACTCGTCGGCGATCGGCGGCGAGTACCTCTCGGCTGCCTCGTACCTCGGCATCGCCGGACTGATCGTGACCTTCGGGGCCGACATGGTGTGGTTCCCGGTGGGCTGGACCGCGGGCTACCTGGTGCTGCTGGCGTTCGTCGCCGCTCCGCTGCGCCGCTCCGGCGCCTACACGCTGCCCGACTTCACGCAGATGCGCGTCCAGTCGACCGCCGCCCGGGGGGTCGCGTCCGTCCTGGTCGTGGTGATCGGGTGGCTCTACCTGATGCCGCAGTTCCAGGGTGCGGGCCTGGTGCTGCACACGGTGATCGGGGCGCCGGCTTGGGTGGGCTCGGTGCTCGTCGCGGTGATCGTGGTCATCAACGTCGTCTCTGGCGGCATGCGCAGCATCACTTTCGTGCAGGCGTTCCAGTACTGGCTCAAGCTGACGGCCCTGCTCGTCCCGCTGGTCTTCCTGCTGCACGCCTGGGTGGACGACGGCAGCCCGACCCCGAGCGACGCCGGCGCGTCGGCGTCGTGGCTGTCGCCGGTCGCGGCAGACACCGGGCTCGGCCTCTCGTTGTACGCGACGTACTCGCTGATCGTCGCGACGTTCCTCGGCACGATGGGCCTCCCGCACGTGGTCGTCCGCTTCTACACGAACCCCGACGGGCGCGCCGCTCGCCGGACCACGCTGCTGGTGCTCGCGCTGCTCGGCGTCTTCTACCTGATGCCCACCGCGTACGGCGTGATCGGCCGGATTTACGCGGGAGACCTCGTCGACACCGGCGAGACCGACATCGTGGTGCTCGAGCTGCCGATGCGGATGATCGGCGGGACGCTCGGCGAGGTCCTGGGCGCGCTGCTGACCGCGGGCGCCTTCGCCGCATTCCTCTCGACGTCGTCCGGTGTGACGATGTCGCTCGCCGGAGTGCTCGCGCAGGGCCCGCTGGCGCGGCGCGTCCTCGGCCCGGTCGCGGGACTGCAGGTCGGGGCGCTCCTCGGGATCCTCGTACCGCTCGGCCTCGCGCTCGTCTCCGGAAGGATCGCGGTGGCGAGCTCCGTCGGGTTCGCGTTCGCCGTCGCTGCGTCCACGTTCTGCCCGTTGCTCGTGCTCGGGATCTGGTGGCCGCGGCTGACCGCACCCGGCGCGATCGCCGGCATGGTCGCCGGAGGGGTCGGTGCGGGCGGTGCCGTCATCGCGGCGATCGTGCGAGGGACGGACGACGGTTGGGTCGACCAGCTGCTCTCCCGACCGGCTGCGTGGTCGATGCCGCTCGCGCTCGCCACGATGGTGCTCGTATCCCTCGCGACGCAGGGCCGGCGACCCTCGAACGTGAGACGCACGATGGTGCGGCTCCACACACCCGAACGCCTCCGACTCGACCGGGCGGACGCCGACGGGCTCAGCCGACCGGACCCGCCCCGAGCGTGACCGCATCCGTGTGGCTCTGACCCGACGCGTCGACCCACCCGAGCATGACGCGGTCGCCCGCGTCGTAGTGCGCGATCGCCTCGGACAGTGCCTCCGAGGAGGTGATCGAGGTGCCGTCCAGCGACGTGACTGTGTCGCCAGCGACGAGCCCGGCCTCTGCTGCCGCGGATCCGTCGACGGTCCCGGAGATCGTGGCGCTGCCGGTCGCGGTCGGCGCCAGCGTGACGCCGAGGAAGGCCGACGCCCCGATCTCGACGGTGCCGCTCTCCTGGCCGGACGCGATCTGCTCGGCGATCAGGAGGGCAGCGCCGATCGGTACGGCGTACCCGGTGATGTCGGCCGAGCCGCTCGACGCGGCGGTGTTGATCCCCACCACCTCGCCGTCGTCGTCGTACAGCGGTCCGCCCGAGTCACCCGCGACGATGTCCGCGTCGACCTGGATCAGGTCGTCCAGGGACTCCGAGCCGCCGGACTCGTCGGAGACCGTGATCGACTGCCCGGTCCCGGTCACGGTCCCGGCGGCAGCGCTCGCCTGCGACGTACCGCCGGCGTTCCCGACGCCGACGACGTCGTCACCCACCTCGACCGCCTCGTCGGAGTCGGTCGCGACCGTGCTCAGGCCGGACGCGTCCTTCAGCTGGAGCAGCGCGACGTCGGTCGCTGCGTCGTAGCCGACGACCTGCGCCTCGTACGTCTCGCCGGTCGACGCGATCTCGACCGAGATCTCCGTCGCGCCCTCCACGACGTGGTGGTTGGTCAGGACCTCGCCGTCGGACGTGAGGACCATGCCGGTCCCCGCCGCCTCGCCGCTCCCGTAGTCGAGCGTCGTCGAGATGTAGGCGAGGCCGACCTGCTGCGCCGCGGTCGCCTCCGTCGCCTCGGTGCTGTCCGTGGCGGTGCTCGGGTCGCCCCAGGGGTTGCCGTCGTAGCCGTGGTCGGGCAGGTACGGCATCGGGTCGGCGACGGCGGCCGTCCCATCTGTCGAAGGGGTGACCGGGGCCGCGGCGGTCGTCGTCGAGGAGTAGCCGACGCCGACTGCGCCGAGGACCGCAGCTGCCGCGAGACCGGCGACGCCGCGCCGCACCATTTTGGTGCGTGCGCGGCGTCGGTCGTCGAGATGACGGGCGGTGGTGTCCTGGGGGGAGGTCGTGGATGCCATGACCTCAGTGGACCGCGCCGCCCTGGGTGCCTGCTGTGAGCAGGCTGTGGAGGGCCGAAAAGGTTCCGTCAGCGGCTGCGACGGCCGGCCTGGGACGAGAAGGCTGCAGCCCCGCCGGTGCGCGACGACGAGCCGCCGCCGTTGCGCGAGGCGCCACCGTTGCCGCCGCCGGAGCGACGACCGCCGCTCGACTGGCCACCGCCGGACTGACCCGGGCTCCCGGAGGCACCCGAGCCGCTGCCACGGCGCCGGTTGCGCGAGCGGTTGCCGCTACGAGCCACGTCGCCGCCACGGCCTCCGCCCTGGCCGCGGCCCGACTGCCCGCGGCCGCCCTGCCCGCCGGTCGCCGCTGCGGCGATCTCCGGGGGAGGCGAGACGCGCTCGGCCTGCGGGCCGACGAGGGTGTGCACGATCTCGGCGCCCGGCGCCACGTCGTGGTCGGTCGGCTTGATCGCGGCGGCGCGCATCAGTGAGCGGACGTCGCGTCGCTGCTCGGGGGTCGCGATGGTGATCACGACGCCGGAGGCGCCGGCCCGCGCTGTACGGCCCGAGCGGTGCAGGTACGCCTTGTGCTCGGTCGGCGGATCGACGTGGACGACGAGCGAGATGTCGTCGACGTGGATGCCGCGTGCTGCGATGTCCGTCGCGACGAGCACGCGCACGGTGCCGTCGGAGAAGGCCGACAGGTTGCGCTGGCGTGCGTTCTGGCTCAGGTTGCCGTGCAGGTCGACGGCCGGGATGCCCGACGACGTGAGCTTCTTCGCGAGCTTCTTGGCCGAGTGCTTGGTCCGGGTGAACGCGAGGGTCTTGCCCTCACCACCGACGAGCTCGCTGATCAGCGCCTGCTTGTTGTCGTGGCTCACCGAGAGCACGTGGTGCTCCATGTCGGGAACGTGCGACGTCGCCTCGTCGACCGAGTGGGTCACGGGGTTGTGGAGGTAGCGCTTGACGAGCGTGTCGATGCCGTTGTCGAGCGTCGCCGAGAAGAGGAGACGCTGAGCGTCGCGCGGGGTGCGGTCGAGGATCCGCTTCACGCCGGGGAGGAACCCGAGGTCGGCCATGTGGTCGGCCTCGTCCAGGACGGTGACCTCGATGTCGCTCAGGTCGCAGTGACGCTGACCGATGAGGTCCTCGAGGCGGCCGGGCGTGGCGACGACGACGTCGACGCCGTTGCGGAGCTTGGTGACCTGCGGGTTCTGGCCGACGCCACCGAAGATCGTCATCGTGCGCAGCTGCATCGCCTGGGCGAGCGGCGCGAGGGTCTCGAGGACCTGCGTCGCGAGCTCGCGCGTCGGGACGAGGATCAGGGCACGCGGGTGCTTCGGGCGACGCGTCCGGCGGCTCGCGGCGAGGACGGCGAGCGTCGGGAGGCTGAACGCGACGGTCTTGCCGGAGCCCGTACGGCCGCGGCCGAGGACGTCACGGCCGGCGAGGCTGTCAGGCAGCGACGCCGCCTGGATGGGGAAGGGGGTGGTGATGCCGCGCTCCGAGAGGGAGGCGACAAGGGGTGCGGGCACGCCGAGATCGGCGAAGGTGGGCACAGAGGTGTCCTTCGTATCGTGGGGATGGCCGTGATTGCATCCACTCACGAATGAGGACGGGGAGGGCGCAATGTGCGCGCCGCTCAAGCAGACGACCGCGGACGCGGGGTGCGTCCTTCGTCCACAGTACGGGGCGGATGGTCGTTGCGACGAATCCAGTGGCGGTGATCACACGCGGCGGTGTACTTCTGAACCCTTGTCTTTCTGCCGCTCGGTTCGCAGCACATCCCGGTGCGGGAGATCGCAACCGTGCCGTGGAGCACTGACTCCTGGCGTCGCCTCGGCGTCGAGATCCACGAGTGTTCGCTCGTGTCAGTTGCGCTCGACGTCTCCGGCGCGGACGCGTACGAGCTGGTGGTGGCTGTGCGTGACCTCGAGGCGAGGCTCAGGGCCATGACCTTCGTTGACGCTCACGAGATCGTCTTCAACGGCGCCGCGGACCTTGCCGAAGATCGACCGCTCGACGCTGCAGGTGACATCGACAACGGTCTGGCCACCTACCACGGCTACTACTTTCTCGACTCCATCGACGGCCGCCTGCGATGCCGCGCAGCCGGTGTGGTGGTCACGCGGCTCGGCGATGCGACGGCGGCCGGTGAACACCTCGATCGTGCGGGCGTACGCATGTAGAATGCATGCATGAATGTGGCGCTTCAGATCCGAGATGTTCCCGAGACTGTCCGCGATGCGATCGCCCAGCGTGCCGAGGAGCGCGGACAGTCGATGCAGGCCTACCTGCTCGACCTCGTCTCCCGCGATGCACGGATCGCTCGCAACCTCGCGCTCCTCGACAGCACGGCTGGTCGCCGTGTGACACTTCCCGCCGACCTCCTCCCGGAGGAGATCGTGCGAGAGGGACGCGACCACCGAGCGAATGGCGAGACGGACGAGTGATCGTCCTGGACGCGAGCGTGTGGGTTCCCGCGCTCGCCGACGACAGCGCGCTCGGTGAATCGTGTCGTGACGTGCTCGCTCAGGACCCTGACTGGGTCGCACCCGCTCACGGGCCTGTCGAGGCTCTGCGCACCATTCGTCGATACCGCGCTGTCGGCGCGGTCTCGGAGGAGCTCGCCGACCTCTGTGCGGCGGCGATCTGGGGTGCTGAGGTGCTGTACGTCGGCCCGGAGCCTTGGGTCCTGCGGCAGACGTGGGAGCTTCGGCACAACCTCAACCCGTACGATGCGCCATACGTCGCCGTCGCTCGGTCGATGGCGATCCCGCTCGTCACCAGAGACGTGCGGATGGCGCGGGCTGCGGATGCCCTAGGGGTGCAGACCGTGGTGCCATGAGCCAGGTCGTGCCCTAGATTGCGGGGCATGGGCACGACGGCCCCCGTGGTCCGTGGAGACGGGCCGACCACCGCACCCCTTCCGCCGTACGCACGCGTGCCGGTGCTCTCCGCCGCCGCGACGCTCGTCATGGTTCTCCTCGCCACCGCGAACCGGTACGGGTTCCACCGCGACGAGCTCTACTTCCGGATGCTGGATCCCGCCTGGGGCTACGTCGACCAGCCGCCTCTGATCCCGCTGCTCGCCAACGCGATGACGGACCTGGTCGCCGACGAGCCGTGGGCCGTACGCCTGCCGGCGATCATCGCCGTGGTCTCGGCGACACTCGTGGCGGCCGCGATCACGCGAGAGCTCGGCGGCGGCGCCCTCGCCCAGGGACTGTGCGCGTGGACGTTCGCGTTCGCGTCGTTCCCGCTGGTCGCCGGGCACGTCCTCGTCACCACGTCGACCGACCTGCTCGCCTGGCTGCTGGCCTCGTGGTTCGCGGCCAAGGCGCTGCTGCGCGGGGACGAGCGCTGGTGGTTGGCGGTCGGCGCGGTGGTCGGGCTGGCCACGTATGGCCGGTTGCTGATCCCGTGGTGGGTGCTCGGGATGGTGGCGGGCTTCCTGATCGTCGGCCCGCGTCGGCCGTTGACCTCCCGCCTGTTCTGGGCGGGCGGCGCGATCGCGGCGCTGCTCGCCCTGCCGAACCTCGTCTACCAGGTCGTGAACGGGTTCCCCCAGCTCGACATGGGCGCCGCACTCGCGGAGAACAACGCCGACGAGGTCCGCGTGATGTTGTGGCCCTTCCTGTTCATCATGCTTCCGGCCGTCTGGGTCGTCGGGCTCGTGGCGCTCTGGCGCCGCGCGGAGTGGCGGGCCCTGCGCGCGTTCGTCGTCGCCTTCGTCGTGGTCGTCGTGCTGACCTTCGTCGGTGGAGCGCAGTTCTACTACCCGGTCGGCATCCTGGCCGTCCTCTTCGCCGCGGGATGGGTCCCGACGGCGGCCTGGCTGGCACGGTCGTCGACCGCCGTCCGCGTCGGGATCGGGGCGCTGCTCGCCGTCTTCACCGCCGTAGGCGTCGTCATCTCCCTCCCCGTCATCCCCGAGAGCACGCTCGGCGGGACCCCGGTCCCGGGGATCAACGTCGCGGCGGCCGACCAGGTCGGATGGCCGGCGTACGCACGCCAGGTCGCCGACGTCTGGGAGACGCTCCCCGCGGAGGAGCGCGACAGAGCCGCGATCGTCACGTCCAACTACGGGGAGGCGGGGGCGATCGACCGGTACGGGCCCGCGCTCGGTCTGCCGACGCCGTACAGCGGGCAGAACGCCTTGCACGACCAGGCGCGGCCGGACGGGACCGAGACGGTCGTGTTCGTCGGCGGCCAGTACGGCTACGCGACGACGTTGTTCGACACCTGCGAGGTGCAGGACCGGCTCGAGAACGGTGCCGACGTCGACAACGAGGAGGAGGGTGTGCCGGTGGCGGTCTGCCGTGGTCCTCTGCGGCCGTGGCCCGAGCTCTGGGACGACCTGCGACACCTGGACTGAGGTCTACGCGGGGGGCGTCTCGACGACGTCGTCACCGAATGCGGCGGCGAACGCCTGCGCGATCAGCTCCGGGAGCGCGGTCTCACCGTCGTCCTCCGCCCAGCGCACCAACGCGGTGTGCATCGCGGCGAGGCACGCGCTGGCCGCGGCGTGCGCGGCGAAGGCAGCGTCGGACTCGGGGTCGTATCCGAGCGCATCGACGATCGCGAGCTGCAGGGCGTAGTTGTTGTCCAGGTGCCTAGCCCGCAGCGCTGGCGTCGAGATCATGAGCCGGAGCCGCGTGAGCAGGAGGTCGCCGCGTTCCTCGCCGGTGGTCAAGGCCGTGGCCGCCTCGATGAGCGCGGTGCCGATGCGGCGAACCAGTGGACCGACGGCGGGGGACGCCCTGATCCTCTCCGCGACGACCTGGGCGTTCTGGTCGACGAGGACGAGGTCCTCCTTCGTCGGGAAGTGCCGGTAGACGGTCATCGGCGAGACGCCCGCGGCGCCGGCGACGTCGCTCATCGTCGTCGCGTCGTAGCCGCGCTCGGTGAACAGGCGCACGGCGTGCGCCTGGATCGCGCGCTGTGTCTCGGCTCGTCGCTGTGCGCGCAGGGTTGAGGGCTGGTCGGGCATGTGATAGACACTACCGCACTGGTAGTCACTACCAGTTCGGTAGCAACTAACGTTGGAGCGGTGGCATGAACGATATGACCGGCAGAACGGCTGTGGTGACCGGAGCGTCGCGCGGCATCGGGCGCGCCATCGCGCGTCGGCTCGCAGCAGACGGCGCAACGGTGGTCGTTCACTTCGGGACGGACGAGGTCGGCGCCTCGGCGACGGTCGTAGAGATCGAGCGAGCCGGAGGAGCGGCGTACGCCGTGGGTGCCCAGCTCGGTACGGACGACGACGTCGAGTCGCTCTTCGAGGGGATCGAGGCCGCTCTGGCGGGCCGCCCGCTCGACGTCCTCGTCAACAACGCGGCGGCCGCGCCTGCCGGACCGCTCGGAGCGACGACGCGGGCGGAGTTCGACCACCTGTTCGCCGTCAACGTGCGAGCGCCCTACTTCATCGTCCAACGGGCGCTGCCCCTGCTCCGGGACGGCGGCCGCATCATCACGATCTCGTCCGTCGCGACCCGGATGGCCAATCCCTCCCAGACCTCGTTCGCCATGACGAAGGGTGCGTTGGAGACCATGAGCCTGACGTTGGCCAACCAGCTAGGCGTACGCGGCATCACCGTGAACGCTGTGGCACCCGGCGCCACCCGGACCGCCGACAACGGAGCAGTCTTCGAGGCGCCGGGCTTCGCGGAGCTCATCGCGGGCGCGACCGCGCTCGATCGACTGGGCGGCGCTGACGACGTCGCCGAGGTGGTCGCGTTCCTCGCGTCCGACGCTGCGCGCTGGGTCACCGGCCAGGTCATCGACGCGAGCGGAGGCCTGTTCCTCGGGCCGCGTGCGTGAGGTCTCGATCGATTCGAGCCTCGACCGGCGTGTCCGTTCGTCGCGTCACGGTGACCGTTCGTCGTCGCGGGAAAACCGCACGGCGACCGCGGGCGCGCGCCCGCCGAAGGGGCATCCGTGTGATCTAGCACACACTTCGCCACCCTCCCTAGCGTGCGCTGAGAGACCCCCGTCCGCGCACCCGAGAGGTGAAGCCGTGATCGAGAGAACCACACCGGCAGAGGATGCGGCGTACGCCCGCATCCACGCCACAGACGAGTTCCGCACGCTCAGACGCAAGTACATCGGCTTCGTCGTCCCCGTGACGATCGGCTTCATGTCCTGGTACCTGCTCTACGTCGTCTGCTCGAACTGGGCACCCGACTTCATGAGCACCCAGGTCTTCGGGAACGTCAACATCGCCCTGATCTTCGGTCTGCTGCAGTTCGTCACGACGTTCGGCATCGCCATCTGGTACTCGAAGTTCTCCGTGAAGAACCTCGACCCGCACGCCGACAAGCTCCGCGCTGACTACGACGAGGAGATCGGCCGATGAGCACGACGGACGTGATCCTTGCTGCGGAGGACGGTGGCCACCAGACGCTCACGACGGTGCTGTTCGTCGGTGTCGTGCTGCTGACCGTCGGCATCACCTTCTGGGCGAGCCGCAACACCAAGACGGCTGCTGACTACTACGCCGGCGGCCGCTCGTTCAGCGGGTTCCAGAACGGTCTCGCGATCGGCGGCGACTACATGTCCGCCGCGTCCTTCCTCGGCATCTCCGGTGCGATCGCGCTGTCCGGCTACGACGGGTTCCTCTACTCCATCGGGTTCCTCGTCGCATGGCTGGTCGCCCTGCTGCTCATCGCGGAGCTGCTGCGCAACTCCGGCCGTTTCACGATGGCCGACCAGCTGGCGTACAGGATGCGGCAGCGCCCCGTGCGTACAGCCGCCTCGGTGTCCACCGTGGTGGTCTCGATCTTCTACCTGCTGGCGCAGATGGTCGGCGCCGGCGCGCTGGTCTCGCTGCTCCTCGGCGTGGAGGGCGACACCCTCAAGAACCTGACGATCGTCGGGGTCGGTGTCCTGATGATCTTCTACGTGGTCGTCGGCGGCATGAAGGGCACCACCTGGGTGCAGATCGTCAAGGCCGTCCTCCTCATGGTGGGAACCCTGCTGATCAGCGTCCTGGTGCTGGCGAAGTTCAACTTCAACCTGTCCGAGCTCCTCGGCACGGCCGCCTCGAACTCGGGCCAGGGCCAGGCGTTCCTGGAGCCAGGCCTGAAGTACGGCGCCAACCTCACGAGCAAGATCGACTTCCTGTCGCTCAGCATCGCGCTCGTGCTCGGCACGGCAGGCTTGCCGCACATCCTGATCCGCTTCTACACCGTGCCCACGGCACGACAGGCGCGGACGTCGGTGAACTGGGCGATCGGCCTGATCGGCACCTTCTACCTGATGACGCTCATCCTCGGCTTCGGTGCGGCCGCACTGCTCAGCACCGAGCAGTATGCGAAGGTCGCCGAGTCCGGCGGAAACCTCGCGTCACCGCTGCTCGCCGAAGCGGTCGGCGGCGGGGAAGGATCGACCGGAGGCGCGATCCTGCTCGCACTGATCGCAGCAGTCGCGTTCGCGACCATCCTCGCGGTGGTCGCTGGGTTGACTCTCGCCTCCGCATCGTCGGTCGCGCACGACCTCTACGCCAACGTGTTCAAGAAGGGCGAGGTCACCGGCGAGGAGGAGGTGAAGGTCGCGCGCATCGCGGCGTTCGTCATCGGTGGTGTGGCGATCGCGCTCGCGATCCCGGGCCAGTCGCTCAACGTGGCCTTCCTCGTCGCGCTCGCGTTCGCGGTCGCCGCTTCCGCGAACCTTCCGGCGCTGATCTACAACCTGTTCTGGAAGGACTTCAACACGCGCGGTGCGACGTGGAGCATCTACGGCGGCCTCATCTCCGCCGTCGGTCTGGTGTTCTTCTCGCCGGTCGTCTCCGGCAAGGTCAACCCCGAGACCGGTGAGAGCCTGTCGCTCTTCCCGGCAGGTGTGGACTTCAGCTGGTTCCCGCTGGAGAACCCCGGCCTGGTCTCGATCCCGATCGGCTTCTTCCTCGGCTGGCTGGGCACAGTGACCGCGAAGGAGAAGGCGGACCCGAAGATGTACGACGAGCTGGAGGTCCGCTCCATGACGGGAGCGGGTGCCGAGTGACCCGCTGAGTCTCCCGACAGACCGGCCCCTGGTCCGCGCCGTCCCCCCGAGCGCCGACCAGGGGCCGTTCAGTGCCCAGGGCTTCCATCGGTGAGGATGGATCAGTGATCGGGGTGCTCGAGGGGTTCGGGGTCATCACGGTCGTGATCGCTGTCGGGTTCCTGCTGGCGCACTTCGGAGTCCTCACGCTGGAGTACCAGGAGCTGCTCTCGCGGCTCGTCTTCTTCGTCGGAAGCCCGGCTCTGCTCTTCTCCGTCCTTGCCGACACCGACGTCGCTGGGGCGCTCTCCCAGGCGCTCGTCGCCAACGCCGCCAGTGTCGTGGTCGTCGCTGCGGTCGCGATCGCGCTCGCACACTGGCGATGGCGACGCGGATGGGGTGACGCGACGATGGCCGGCCTCGGTGCCGGATACGTGAACGCCGGCAACCTCGGGCTCCCCATCGCGCTCTACGTCATCGGCGACGTGTCCGCGGTCGCTGGCGCGCTCCTCCTCCAGCTGCTGGTGCTCGCTCCGTTGGCGTTCGTGGTCCTGGACCAGGCCGCCTCCGGCGAACGGCCCACGGTGTGGCGGGTGGTCTCGCGGCCGTTCCGCAACCCCGTCACCGTCGCGGCCATCATCGGCGTCGTCACCGCACTCTCCGGCGTGTCCGTCCCGCGGTGGGTCGCCGACCCGATCGACCTCCTCGCAGGCCTCGCGATCCCCGGCATGCTGATCGCGTTCGGGCTCTCGCTGCGGCTGGGCCCGAAGCCCGGAGCGAGCGGCGCGAGCGGGCAGGTCGCCACCATCTCCGCGCTCAAGCTCTTGGCCCAGCCGCTCGTCGCGTACCTGGTCGGGCGGTTCGTGCTCGGGCTCGAGGGCGAGGCGCTGCTCGCGGTCGTGGTCGTCGCCGGGCTCCCCACGGCGCAGAACGTGTTCGTGACCGCGGTGCGGTACGACCGGTCCGTCCCGGTGATGCGTGACGTCGTCTTCGCCACGACGGTGCTGTCGTTCGGCACCATCCTGGCGATCGCCGCCATTCTCGCCTGAGCCTCGCCCCTCTTCTGCTGGTCGAGGCGCCCCTACTTCCGCTGGTCGAGGCGCCCCTCTTCCGCTGGTCGAGGCGCGAAGCGATCGAGACCCCTGGTGGTCTCGAGACGGGCTCGTTCCTCGCCCTCCTCGACCAGCGGGGGTGTGGGTTTCTGCTGGTCGAGGCGCGAAGCGATCGAGACCCCTGGTGGTCTCGAGACGGGCTCGTTCCTCGCCCTCCTCGACCAGCGGGGGTGTGGGTTTCTCCTCGACCAGCGAGGGAGCAGCCGGCACTATCCGTTCGGCAGGACCACCGCACGCCCGCGGATGTCGCCGGCGTGCAGCCTCTCGTACGCGGTCGGTGCCTCGTCGAGCGAGAACGTCTCGATCTCGACGTGGATCTGATCGCGGTGCGCCATGTCGATGACCTCGATCAGCTCGGCGCGCGATCCCCAGTACGGCACGCGGACCGCTGCGTCGTACGGGGTCGCTCCGAACCCGACGGTCGCCGTCCCGCCGCCGATGCCGACGATCTCGACGTCACCTCCCATCGCTACCGCTGCCATCGCGGTCTCGATGGTCGGCTGCGCGCCGACGAAGTCGAACACCGCCTCCGCACCGAGGCCACCCGTGAGCTCTTTGATCCTGCCGGCGGCGTCGGCGTCGGACAGCAGCGCCTCGTGCGCACCGACCTCCTTGGCCAGGGCGAGCTTCTCGTCGCTGAGGTCGAGGGCGATGACGCGCGCCCCGGTGAGCGCGCGCAGGATCTGGATGCCGACGTGCCCGAGGCCGCCGGTACCGATCACGACCGCGGTGCTGCCGGCGACCAGCTTCGGCATCGCCGTCTTGATCGCGTGGTACGGCGTGAGTCCGGCGTCGGTCAACGACACGTTGCGGACCGGGTCAAGGTCGCCGAGCGGGACGAGGTGCCGTACGTCGTCGACGATCAGGTATTGGGCGATCGCACCGGGAGCACCGAGGCCTGGGGGAGCAATGCCGAGGTCGGCGGCGTACGGGCAGCAGTTCTCCATCCCGCGGGCGCAGGCATGGCAGAGCCCGCATCCCCACGGGCCATAGACGGCGACGGAGTCCCCGACCTTCACACCGGTCACACCGTCTCCGAGGGCGTCGACCGTGCCGGCGCCCTCGTGGCCGAGGGTGAGCGGGAGCCCGAACGTGTACTGGTCTTCGGGCAGGCTCATCACGAACTCGTCGGAGTGGCAGACGCCGGCGGCGGTGACCTTGAGGCGGACCTCACCGGCGGCGGGTTCCGGCGTCTCGACGTCCACGACCCGCGGGGCGCTCCCGATCTCGACGTACTGGAGTGCGCGCATGTCCCCACGAAACCACCGCTCCGGCACAATGGCGCGGTGACTACACGCGCACTGGTCCTCGGCGGCGGCGGGATCACCGGGATCGCCTGGGAGATCGGCCTGCTGCACGGTCTCGTGGAGCTCGGCCTCGATCTCTCGGGAGCCGACCTGGTGATCGGGACGTCGGCCGGCTCGGTGGTCGGGGCGCAGCTCACCAACGGCGCCACGACCGACGCGATGTACGAGCGGCAGCTGGCGCCCATCGGCACGTTCGGGCCCGAGCCCGCAGCGTCGATCGGGTTCGGCGTGACGGCACGCTGGATCGGCACAGGTATCCGGAGCGGTCGCGACCTGGAGCTGCTCGGACGGCGCCTCGGCGCCTACGCGATGCGCGAGGCAGACCGTGGCCGCGTGCCGACGGAGGCTGAGCGGGTCGCCGTCATCAGCAATCGCCTCGTGTCGCACGAGTGGCCGGAGCGGGCTCTGCGGGTGACGGTCGTGGACGCGGTGAGCGGGGCGTTCCGTGCGTTCGGAGCCGATGACGGAGTCCCGTTGGTCCTGGCCGTCGCGGCGAGCTGTGCCGTCCCTGGCGTCTACCCGCCGATCTCGATCGACGGGAACCGCTACATCGACGGAGGTACGCGGTCGTCGGCGAACGCCGACCTCGCCGCCGGCCACGACCGGGTCGTGGCACTGACTCCGATCGCCGCGGCGTTCCCGCGCTCGCGTGGAGCCGCCGCGCAGCTGGCGCAGACGGACAGCCGCCACACCGTCGTGGCACCCGACCAGGATGCGCGGCGCGCCATCGGCCGCAACGTGCTCGATCCTTCGGCACGAGCAGCGACGGCACGTGCGGGGCGTGCGCAAGCGCGCGCGGTCGTGGATGCCGTGACCCAGGTGTGGGGCTGACCGTGGCACGCCGGCTCACGCCGCTCGACCCGGCCGCCTGGCAGGAGCTCAGTGCCCGGCTCGACGTATCCGACCCGTCGCCGGGCGACCTTCGCGCGGCGACGAAGCACCTGCTGGCCGTCCTCGACCAGCAGGCACCGGGCAACAGCGTTGAGGTGCGGGTGCCGCCGTACGCTGCCGTGCAGGTCATCCCTGGTGCCCGCCACACCCGAGGCACGCCGCCGGCCGTCGTCGAGACCGACCCTGCGACGTGGATCGCGCTCGCCACGGGCCGTACGACGTGGGCCGAGGCGGTCGCCGCCGGCAAGGTCAACGCCTCTGGCGAGCGCAGCGACCTCTCGCCGTACCTGCCGCTGGCCTGACCTCCTCGACCAGCGAGGGACCGTCAGCGGCGACCAGCCTGCAGCGCCGCCCAGAGCCGCGGCTCGGCTGTACGCCATGCCGGCAGGCGCACCTTCTTGCGGTAGTCCCGCACCGCCCGCTCCGTCGTGGCATCGAACAGGCCGTTGCGCGGCACGGATCGGTTCAGCGCCGCGGTGAGCGACCGTTGCAGCTTGTAGACGGGCTTGCCAGTCGATCCACGCTTGAGCACCGGGGCCGTGGCGCCCGACAGGAGCGACACCCACACCTTGCGGCTCACCGTGCCGGTCTGCGACCACCCACGCGCGGCCCGATAGCGGTTGACCGCACGCTGCGCCTTGGCGCCGAACTTGGACCCGGAGGTCGACCCCTTGTAGTAGCCGCGCTGCTTCAGCAGGCACTTGGCCTCGGGGACGAGGTCGGGGCGCCGCTGGTTGCGTCGGATGTAGCGGTACTTGGAGACGCTCGCCGTCCCGCACTGGGCCTTCGGCTTCGTCGTCGTGGACCCAGCGCCGATGTCCATCACGTTGCGGTCGATGTTGATCGTGACGCCGTTGTAGCGGCTGAGGTCATTGCCGACGTACTGGTGGATCCGACTGCCGTCCGCCCAGTAGCGGTCGTCGAGGTAGGGCTCGGCCTTGAGGTTCGCCTTGCGGTTGTACCAGCCGTACCAGAGCACGTCCGGGTAGTGGTAGCCGCTGACCGACGCGTTGCGGAGCGTGTTCATCGTCGTGATCGCCGCCGACGCGCTCGAGTAGAGCCCGGAGCGATAGCCGCGCTGCGCGATCCGCGCGCTCCATCCGTTGACGAACTCGATGACGGCCACGTTGCAGGTGGCGTTGGAGACCGGGTACCACTCGATGTCGAGGGTGAGGACGTTCTTCTTGCCGATCCCCAGCGAGCCCGCTGCGGCGACGCTCTCGTCGGCCGCGAGCACACCCTGCGTGCGTGCCGTCGCGGGGTTCGACGACATCTTCTGCTTGTTGCCGCCGTAGCAGGGGGCCTGCATGCCGACGTGGATCGGCAGGAGGCGCCACCCCCGCGCGGACTGGGTCGACACCCAGCTGCGGGTCAGGTTCGGCTGCGCGCACGCCCTCGACGAACCGGAGATGTAGACACCGACGGCGCCGAACGGGGAGGAGACCCACCAGGCGTCCATCGCGGCCTGGGACGGCGCCGTGCAGGCGTCGAACGCAAACCCCGTGAAGCTGCCGGGAGCGCGGACCTCCGCGTTCGCGGGTGCGGCGGCGAGTGCTGGCGCGAGTGCTCCCGCGGCCAGCGTGAGTCCTGCGACAGCAGCGGTGAGCCGCCGTCGAGAGATGGTCCGGATCCGTGTGGCGAGCATCGACGTGGTCCCCCGTAAAGTGCCGATCATGAGCCTTGCAGCGGTGCAACGACTTCATGCCATCATGCCCTCGGTGAGGTCCGACTTGAAGGATCTCGTGCGGATTCCTTCTGTGGGCGCAGATCCTGCGCGGGCAGACGACGTACGCCGCAGTGCTGACGCCGTTGCTTCGTTGCTCCGTGACGCCGGGTTCGCCGAGGTCGACGTCGTCTCCGCGGGCGGCGGACCCGCCGTCATCGCCAACCACCCCGCACCGCCGGGCGCGCCCACCGTGCTGCTCTACGCGCACCACGACGTCCAGCCCACCGGCGACCCGGCAGCCTGGACGTCGCCGCCGTTCGAGCCGACCGAACGCGGAGACCGCCTGTACGGCCGGGGTGCGGCCGACGACAAGGCGGGGATAGCTGCCCACCTCGCGGCCTTCCGGGCGTGGGAGGGCAATCCGCCGGTCGGCGTCACCGTCTTCGTCGAGGGCGAGGAGGAGTCGGGGTCTGCCAGCCTCGGCGCGCTGCTCGACACCTATCGCGACCGCCTCGCCGCCGACGTCATCGTCATCGCCGACTCCAGCAACTGGGACATCGGCACCCCCGCCCTCACCACCACGCTGCGCGGCCTGGTCGACTGCGTCGTCGAGGTCGAGACGCTGAAGCACGCCGTGCACTCCGGGATGTGGGGCGGCGTCTTCCCCGACGCCCTGGCGGTGCTCGTGCGGCTGCTCTCGACGCTGCACGACGACTCCGGCGAGGTCGCCGTCTCCGGTCTGCACGTCGGGGAGGCGGCCGACGTCGTCTACCCCGAGGACCGCCTCATCGCCGAGTCCGGAGTGCTCGAGGGCGTCGAGCAGATCGGCTCCGGCTCGGTCGTCGACCGGTTGTGGGCGAAGCCCGCGATCAGCGTCATCGGCATCGACGCGCCGACGGTCGCCGACTCGTCGAACACGCTCGTGCCGCGGGCTCGGGCGAAGATCTCCCTGCGCATCGCGCCCGGCTCCGACACCGACGCGTCCATGGACGCGCTCGTCGAGCACCTGCGTACGCACGCGCCCTGGGGTGCCCGGGTCACGGTGACGCCGAACGATCGCGGAGACGCGTACGCGATCGACGCCCAGGGGCCCGCGTACGAGGCCGCGCGCGCCGCGTTCCGCGAGGCATGGGAGGGCGTGGAGCCGATCGACATGGGCGTGGGCGGTTCGATCCCGTTCATCGCCGAGTTCGCCGGTCGTTATCCCGACGCTGCCGTGCTGGTGACGGGAGTGGAGGACCCCGACACGCGGGCCCACGGGATCGACGAAGGCCTGCACCTCGGGGAGTTCAAGCGCGTGTGCCTCGCGGAGACTCTGCTGCTGGGACGGCTCGCCGACGCGTAGGAACGGTGTTCCACCTATTGAGAAGATATGTGACAAATCATATATCTTCGCGCATTTCGCTCTATGTTCTTCTGAAACGGCCGCTATCGGGGTGGCCGCGGAAGGAGAGACATGACGATGACTCCAACCCGCCGCGGCGCGGGCCTGGTCGCGGCGGGTGCCCTCGTTGCAGGTGCCCTCGGCGCGCTCCCGATGTCCGCGGCGCACGCCGCTGAGGTCACGACAGACTACTCGTGCGACTACACCGGCGGCCCGCACGCATCGTCGCTGAGCGCGGATGTTCAGGCGCCGGCGACGATCCTGACGGGTCAGCCGCTCACGCTGAGCGCGACCGGCGTCGAGTATGCCTGGGGCGCGACCTGGAGCCAGGCGGGCCGCGACTACTCGATGAAGTACAAGGGCGTGACCGCGACCGTGCCGGTGATCGTCAACGGCGTCGCTCTCGCGCAACCGGCGAAGCTGACCTTCGACGACGCTGACCTGGTCGTCCCCGCAGCCGGCAACATGACGTGGCCGGCGAAGATCGCGTTCCCTGCGATCCCGACCACCTCGGGCGCCGACGTGAGCGTCACATTCGGCAAGGTCGACTTCGACATGCAGGTCGCTCTCAGCCTCGTCGGCGGCGGCAACATCTTCATCCCGGCCAAGGTCCCTTGCGCGGTTTCCGGCGCGGCGCCGACGGTCGCGAGCGTCGATGTCCTTCCCCCGGGCACCCTCGCCTCGGCCGCAGCGCTGCGGGCCGTCGGCAAGCCCGTCGTCGGCCAGCGACTGTCGGCCGTCGGTGGGACGACCACCCCGGCCAGCGCGGTCGCGTACACGTGGCTCGTCGGCGGCAAGGCTGCCGGCGCCGGTGCGGCGTACGTCGTGAAGCCCGCCGATCTCGGCAAGGCCGTCGCCCTGAGCTCGCGGGCGACGAAGGTCGGCTACAAGACGAAGATCACCACCGTCACCGTCGGGAAGGTCGCCGCCGGCACCTTCGTCGTACCGGGCAAGCCCAAGGTCACCGGCAAGGCCAAGGTGGGCAAGACGCTCACGGCCAAGCCCAGGGCCGTCGCCGGGACCAAGGTCACGTACCAGTGGCTGAAGAACGGCAAGGCCGTCAAGGGCGCGAAGGCCAAGAAGCTCAAGCTCAAGAAGTCGTTCAAGGGCAAGAAGGTGTCGGTGAAGGTCACCTACACCCGGGCCGGCTACCGCACCGTCGTCGTGACGTCGGCCGCCAAGAAGGTCAAGAAGTAACCCAGATCTGACGAAAGACCCGGCATCCGGCCGCCTGTCCCGGCTCGGATGTCGGGTCCTTCGTTGTCGCGATCCTGGCCGCACGTCCGAACGGAGCCACGTCGCAACCTGGCACAGCTCGTGACGTTGTTCAGCATGATGTTGACACACGCAAGGATGGGCACGCGGACATGAATATTGGCGGCAAGGACCTGGGGTAGTGATGCGCGTCGAGTCTCACGATCGCTTCAGCGCCGTTGCCGAGTTTGACCCGGTGACGGGGCGCCTCGATGAGTTCAGCCGTGCGTCCGGCGCCGCTGCGGACCGGGTCGCCCCACAGGGCCACTATTCAAGGTTGGCGGGGACGCTCGTGGTGTTCTACCGACTTGGCGCGTCACTTTGGATACGCATCGGGGTCGCATCCCGGAATCTCGACGACGCGGGAGTGGAGATCCGCTGGAAGAGGTCTCGTGGGCACTCAACTCTGGACCTCATCGATAACGGAGTGCTGGTTGCGGAAGCGGAGTATCAGCCAGGCCCGGGAGGTGGCGACGCGGATCCGACTCCTTTCGCGGAATCGGAAGACTGGGACTTCGGGCTGTTCGTGAATGCGGTGCTTGGGAGCGAAGGTCGCCGCGCGCGCATCTACGGCGGGGCGGGAGGATACGCGGAATGACGAAATCGCGGAGGGGGCAGCCGTACCGTCGGAAGATCCGGTTCCTGGATGACGCGTTGATTCTCGAGGATGGCGCGCGGTGGGATCGAGTCCGTCCCGCGAGCTCGTACTTCAGTACCGCGCGCGAGGTCTGTGAGCTGTCGCCGATCCGTGCCGTCCTCATCGATGGCCGCACCGCGCCGACGGACATGACGCTCGAGCGATATAGAGCCTGCGTCGCACAGGCGCTGACAACCGTCCCTGCGGAAGGCGAGGACCCGGCGGTCCAGTTCGTCGTCTACTCCCGAGGCGGCCACACCATCGTCGGTGTGGTGCCGGCGCAGGACTGGTTCTGAGCGTCCCCGGCGGTGCGGGCCGGCGGTGATCCAGCGAGCTGCTGGGCCCTGATCCAGCGCTGATGGATCAGAGCCCAGCCGTCAGATCTGGCGGCCCGACTCCGCCCAGTAGCCCTTGCGAAGGTCGCGCTTGAGGATCTTGCCGGACGGGTTGCGGGGGAGGAGCTCGACGACGTCGATCGTCCGCGGGCACTTGTAGCCGGCGAGCTGCTCGCGCGTGTACGCGATGAGCTCCTCCTCGGTGACCGACTGGCCCTCGCGGAAGGCGACGACGGCCTTCACGCTCTCGCCCCAGCGCTCGTCGGGAACGCCGATCACGGCAACCTCGGCGACCGCGGGGTGTCCGGTGAGGACGCGCTCCACCTCGGGGGAGTACACGTTCTCGCCACCGGTGACGATCATGTCTTTGATGCGGTCCTCGACGTATACGTAGCCGTCCACGAAGCGCCCGATGTCGCCCGTCCGGAACCAGCCGTTCTCGGTGATGACCTCGGCGGTGGCCCCGGGCTTGTTGAGGAAGCCCTTCATCAGCTGCGGCGTGCGGAACCACAGCTCGCCCGCCTCGCCCTCGGCCACGTCCTCCAGCAGGAACGGGTCGACGACGCGGGTCTCCACGCCCGGGATCGGGATGCCGGCCGACAGCAGCCGCTCCGGGTGGTCGGCGTCGAGGTGGTCCTCGGGGAGCAGGTGCGTCACGACGCCGCACACCTCGGTGAGGCCGTACACCTGCATGAACTTCGTGTCCGGCCACGCCTCCATCGCCGCGCGCAGCAGCGGCAGCGGCATCGGCGCGGCGCCGTACGTGAAGAACTTCAGGCGACCGAACAGCGCGGCGGCCTCAGGCCCTCCGGCGAGCGCCATCTGCGCGACGGCGGGGACGAGGAACGCGGAGTTGGCGCCCTTCATGATCGCCGTCGCCAACGACATCGGGTCGGGGTCGCGCGTCATGATGCTCGGGAACCCGTCGTGGATCGCGAACTGCACGTACGAGGTGCCGCCGACGTGGAAGAGCGGCATGGCGACGAGGCTCTTGTCGCCGGGCTCGAGCTCCCAGTCCGCGTGGGCGTTCACCGTGTGCGCGACCATCGCGCGGTGCGACAGCATGACGCCCTTGGGTCGCCCGGTCGTGCCCGAGCTGTACATCACGAGGCAGATGTCGTCTGGACGGTGGTCGGGCGACGGTCCGGCAGGCTGTGACGCGGCGAGCCACGCCTCGTACTCGTCTCCTTCAGCTCCGTCTGGCGTCACCTGGATGATCTGCTCGACCGTGGGGAGCCTCTCGCGGATCGTCTCGATCGCCGGGACCAGCTCCGTCCCGACGAACAGGACCCGGGCACCGGAGTCGTTGATCGTGTAGTCCAGCTCGTCGCCGGCAAGGCGCCAGTTGACGATCGCGGTCGCCATGCCGCGGGAGGCGGCCGCGAGAGTGATCTCGACGCACGCCGGATGGTTCTTGTCGAGGAACGCGACGACGTCCCCCCGGCCCAGCCCGAGGTCGCGCAGGCCGCCTGCAGCGCGGCGTACGCGGTCGTCGAACTCGGCGTACGACCATGCCCTCTCGCCGTAGTCCATGCAGTCGGCGTCCGGCGTCACCTCGGCCCAGTAGGCCAGGCGATCATCCAGGAAGGTAGGTGTCGGAGGGGCTGCGGTCATCGGCTGACTCCTCGGGGCGGCGCGTGCGCGTCGGCGGACAGTGGTGACGACTGTGACACGGGTCACACGGTGAGGCAAGGACGTACTCTGAGGTGGTGCCTCTTGCTGAGATCTCCGCCGCCGGATCCCTTCCCCAACCGCTCATCGGAGCGGTCGCCGTCGGCATTCCGCTGCTCATCGTCGCTGTCTTCTTCGTCTTCTGGGACCGCCCGAAGAAGCCCTGAGCAGGAGCGCATTCACCCCAGGCACCTACACTGGAGGCGTGCCTCGCGGAGACGGTCGTCTGACCCACGACCTGGACCCCCACGACGTCGGCCCCCAGGATGCCTGCGGTGTCTTCGGAGTATGGGCTCCAGGCGAAGAAGTAGCCAAGCTCTCGTACTTCGGGCTCTACGCCCTCCAGCACCGCGGACAGGAGTCCGCGGGCATCGCAGTGAGCAACGGATCGCAGATCCTCGTCTACAAGGACATGGGCCTCGTCTCGCAGGTCTTCGACGAGGCCACGCTCGAGTCGCTCCAGGGAAGCCTGGCCATCGGCCACACCCGCTACTCGACCACCGGCGCCAGCGTCTGGCAGAACGCGCAGCCGACGTTCCGGCCGACCGCGCACGGGTCCGTGGCCCTCGGTCACAACGGCAACCTGACCAACACCGCCGAGCTCGCCGACCTCCTCGAGAAGCGCACCGCCGAGACCGGCAGCGAGCTCGTCGGCCGTGTGCGGGAGTTCGCGTCCAGCGACACCGCTGTGATGGCCTCGCTGCTCGCCTCGTACGAGGACCGCTCGCTCGAGGACGCCGCGCTGGAGGTGCTGCCGCAGCTGCGCGGCGCCTTCTCCCTGGTCTTCATGGACAACGACACTCTGTACGCCGCGCGCGACCCGCAGGGCATCCGTCCGCTGGTGCTCGGCCGCCTCGAGCGCGGATGGGTCGTCGCCTCCGAGACTGCCGCGCTCGACATCGTCGGTGCCTCGTACATCCGCGAGATCGAGCCGGGCGAGTTCGTGGCGATCGACGCAGACGGCCTCCGTACGCACCACTTCGCTGAGCCGGCGCCCAAGGGCTGCGTCTTCGAGTTCGTCTACCTCGCGCGTCCCGACACCCAGATCTCCGACCAGAGGGTCTTCTCCGTCCGAGCCGAGATCGGTCGCCGCCTGGCCGCGGAGGCCCCGGTCGAGGCCGACCTCGTGATCCCCGTGCCGGAGTCCGGCACGCCGGCGGCGATCGGCTTCGCGGAGGCCTCGGGCATCCCGTTCGGCCACGGGCTCGTCAAGAACTCGTACGTCGGCCGCACGTTCATCCAGCCGAGCCAGACCCTGCGCCAGCTCGGCATCCGGCTCAAGCTCAACCCGTTGCGCGACGTCATCGCCGGCAAGCGCCTGGTCGTCGTGGACGACTCGATCGTGCGGGGCAACACGCAGCGTCAGCTCGTCCGCATGCTCCGCGAGGCGGGTGCTGCCGAGGTCCACGTGCGCATCTCCAGTCCACCGGTGAAGTGGCCCTGCTTCTACGGCATCGACTTCGCGACCCGGGCCGAGCTGATCGCCAACGGCATCTCGGTGGACGAGATCCGCCGCTCGATCGGCGCGGACTCCCTGTCCTACATCTCGCTCGAGGAGATGGTCGACGCCACGAACGTGCCCAAGGCGAACCTGTGCCGGGCGTGCTTCGACGGCGAGTACCCTGTCGCGCTGCCCGAGGGCAGCCTGGTCGGCAGGAACCTTCTCGAGCCCGAGGAGCACGCGGACGACCGCGTCTCCGTGACCATGGTCAATCCCTGAGCGGCGGAGGGTCGCAGTGACGTCGTACGCAAGTGCCGGAGTCTCGATCGAGGCCGGAGACCGTGCCGTCGAGCTGATGAAGGAGTGGGTCGAGAAGGCTCGCCGGCCGGAGGTCCTCGGAGGGATCGGCGGGTTCGCCGGCCTGTTCGACGCCTCGCAGCTGAAGCGCTTCGACCGTCCGTTGCTCGCCACGTCCGCGGACGGTGTCGGCACGAAGGTCGCCATCGCGCAGCGCATGGACGTCCACGACACGATCGGCTTCGACCTCGTCGGCATGCTCGTCGATGACCTCGTCGTCTGCGGTGCGGAGCCGCTGTTCCTCACCGACTACATCGCGACCGGCAAGGTCGTGCCGGAGCGGGTGGCTGCGATCGTCAAGGGCATCGCCCAGGCGTGCGAGGAGGCGGGCTGCGCTCTGCTGGGCGGCGAGACCGCCGAGCACCCGGGCCTGCTCGGTCCTGACGACTACGACGTCGCGGGCTCGACGACCGGCGTCGTCGAGGCAGAGTCGCTGCTTGGCGCTCACAAGGTCCAGGCGGGCGACGCCGTGATCGCGATGGCGTCGTCGGGCCTGCACTCCAACGGCTACTCGCTGGTCCGCAAGGTCTTCTTCGAGGTGGCCGGCTGGGACGTCGAGCGTGAGGTGTCCGAGCTCGGGGGCACCCTCGGCGAGACGCTGCTGACGCCGACGCGCCTGTACGCGAAGCCGTGCCTGGAGCTGGCGTCGGCGGTCGAGGTGCACGCGATGTCCCACATCACCGGTGGCGGGTTCGCCGCGAACCTGGCGCGTGTGATCCCGGACGGCGTCTCCGTCCGGGTCGAGCGCAGCACCTGGACGCCGGCCCCGGTGTTCGGGCTGGTCGGCGAGCTCGGCGGGGTCTCTCGTCCCGATCTGGAGTCCGCTCTCAACATGGGTGTCGGCATGGTGGCGCTGGTCGCTCGCGACTCGGCAGAGCGTGCACTCGCCGTTCTCGCCGAGCAGGGCATCGACGCCTGGGAGTGCGGCGAGGTCCTCGATGTTCCCGGCGGAGGGGTTGAGCTGGTCGGCGGCTACCGCGCAGTGTGATCTGCATCACCCTCGACATCGGGTGCCGGAATCGTCGGTGACGAGTCGCCGGGTCGGTTCGCGCATCCTTGGCCTCAACAGGTAGCCTTAGCGCTACGAGAGACCACATTCCGAGACTTCGCGAGGGGGTCGGACCCTATGGGGCGCGGCCGTGCAAAAGCCAAGCAGACGAAGGTTGCACGCAACCTGAAGTATCAGACGCTCGACACCGACTTCGACCAGCTGCAGCGCGAGCTCCACGGTGAGCCCGACGGCGCTGTCGAAGAGCCGGACCCCGAGCTTCTCGAGAAGTACGCCGACTTCGCCGACAGCGAGTCCGGTCCTCCGAAGTGAACGTCGCCGACGCAGCCCGCCGGATTCTCCCGCGGGCTGCGTCGTGTCTTGCGCACTGACAGACGCGCCGCCGTCCGTCTCAGGACTGGGACCAGGACGCCCACAGCCGGGCGTACTGACCATCCTGCGCGAGCAGCTCGTCGTGAGTGCCTTCCTCGACGATCGCACCGTGGTCGAGGACGACGATCCGGTCAGCCTGCACCGCCTGCGTGAGCCGGTGTGCGACCACGAGGGCGGTGCGGCCCCGGAGGACGTCGGCCGCGGCCTCGTCGAGCTGCCTGGCCCCTGACGAACCGGCTTCCGCTGTGGCCTCGTCGAGGACCACGACCGGACGGTCGGCGAGCAGGATCCGGGCGAGCGCGAGCTGCTGAGCCTGGGCGGGGGTGAGCGGGTGCCCGTGCGCGCCGACGACGGTGCCCAGTCCGTCGGGGAGCGCGGCGACCCAGCCGGACGACCGCGTACGCCGCAGCGCGTCGTGCAGCGCGGAGTCGTCGGCGTCCGCGGCGGCCAACGTCAGGTTGTCGCGGACCGTGCCGGCGAAGACGTGCACCTGCTGGGTGACGAGCGCGACCTGGTTCCGTACGCCGCGGGCGCCCCACTCCTCGTACGAGGCGCCGCCGAGACCGCGTGCCCCCGAGGTCGGGACCAGGTGACCTGCCGCGACGAGCGCGAGGGTCGACTTGCCCGCACCCGTCGCCCCGACCAGGGCGACGCGCTCGCCGGCGCCGACGCTCAGCGTCACGTCGTGCAGGACCTCGTCGCCGTCGCTGTAGTGGTGGTGGATGCCCGCGACCTCGAGTGCGAGTCCCGACCGGTCGGGGACTTCCGTCTCCGTGCGCACCGTGCTTCCGGCTTCGTCGTCGGAGTCGGGCAGGAGCGCGAGTCCGGCGAGACGAGCCAGTGAGGCACCAGCCGACTGGACCTGGTCGAAGGTCGTGAGCACCCCTCCGATCGGCCCGAAGAGGCGGTGGAAGAACAGCGCGGCCGTCGTCGCGGCGCCCACCGTGACGATGTCGTCGCGGACGAGGACGAAGCCCGTGCCGAGCACGAGGAGCAGTCCGACGAGCTCGGCCCGGTTGGTCCGGGCGAAGAACCGGGTGAGCATCCGGTACACGGTGATCGACACCGTGGCCGCGTGCCACGAGCGGACGGCGACCTGCTCCTGCCACGCCTCGCCGTACCCGAGCGCCCGCAGCGTCCGTGCACTGTGGACGCCGGTCAGCAAGGCTTCCGCGCGCTCGCCCTGAGCGATCCGCTCCTCGCGGTAGAGCGGGGCGGACCGCGGCAGGTACCAGCGCAGGCCGAGCACGTAGAAGGGCAGCGCGCACAGGCCGGCGAGCCCGAGGCGCCAGTCGATCGCCGCGAGCCCGACGGCGGTGAAGGCGATCGCGACCGACGACTCCACCGTGTACGGGACCGCCTCGTCGAGGGTGTCGGTGACCGTGCGGACGTCGTCGCCGACCCGCGACAGGACGTCACCGGTGCCGGCCTCCTCGATCCGGTCAGGCTCGAGGCCGAGGACGCGTGCGACGACCTCCTCGCGCAGCCGGGCGAGCGCAGGGACGACCGCCTGGCCGAGGGCGGCGACGGCGAGTCCGGCACAGAGCGCGGCGGCGACGGCAGCCGCAGCGATCACCGACGCCGCACGGACCACCTCGGTCGTCGTGCCTCCGTCGCGGACGATGTCGACGAGGTCGCCCAGGACCCACGGCGGGACGAGCCCGAGGATGCCGCTCGCCGCGAACGCGGTCGTCGCGAGCGCCAGTGCGGCGCGCCGCTCACGCAGCAGGGTCCACGCCACGCCGACGGTCTCGCGCCGGGACGCGATCGGAAGGATCGTGCCGCTCATCGGAGCACCGCCTCCTCGTAGTCGGCGCGACCGAGGAGGTCGGTGTGGGTGCCTTCGGCGACGGTCTTCCCGTCGAGGACCAGTACGACGCGGTCGGCTCGCTGGAGCACGGACGGGCTGGAGGTGATGACGACGGTCGTGGCGGTCGAGCCCTCGCCGTGGCGAAGGCCGCGGATGCCCGCGGCGATCACCTCCTCCGTCACCGAGTCGACCGCGCTGGTGGGGTCCTGCAGCACCAGGAAGGGGCGGTCCGCGGTGAGAGCTCGGGCGAGAGCGAGGCGTTGGCGCTGCCCGCCGGACAAGGCTCCGCTGACCCGGACGCGACGGTCGAGCCCGTCCGGGTGGCCCTGCACGACCTCGGCCGCAGCGGAGGCGTCGAGGGCGGCCGCGAGCCGGTCGTCCGGTGCGACCGCGGTGGGGTCGACGTTGAAGCGGACGCTGCCCTCGAAAAGGTCGACGTGGTGGCTGGCGACGAGCAACGCCGCTCGGCGCGCAGCGACGTCGAGACCGTGCAAGGGCACTCCACCGAGCCGAGCCTCTCCGCTGTCGGGGACGGCCTCACCGCTGAGGAGGGCGACGAGCGTGTCCGATGCGGCCGGGTCGTCGACCACGACCGCCACCAGCTCGCCGGGCGCGGCCACGAGGTCGAGGCTGCGCAACGGGCCAGAGACGACTCCTTCGACGGCGAGCACCAGGGGGTCGGCCGGCGAGGCGTCGCCCTCCGGCACGAGGCGCGGCGTACGGAGGACGGCGCCGACACGGCCCGCCGACGCGTGCGACGCGGCGGCGTGCGCTCCGATCTCCGCGAGCAGGCCGACAGGCTCGGCGAGGAACTGGGTGAGTCCGACGACAGCGACGAACTGCCCGAGCGACAGGTCCCCGTCGAGCGCCCGCAGTCCCGCCACGAGGGCGACCGCGGCGAGCAGCAGTCCGCTGAGTCCGCTCGTGGCTCCGGCGAGGACGCCCCAGCCGCGCACCGTGCGGACGGCCGCGGCCGCGGCCCGGCTGCTCGCGTCGCGGTACCGGGCGACGGCGACCCGCTCTGCGCCGACGCCCGCCAGCGGGCGTACGCCTTGGACGAGGTCGGTCGCCATGCCCGCGGCACGGGCGACGGCTTCCTGCTCGGTGCCGGAGCGGCGCGCGATCACCGGGCTGATCACCTGGGTCAGGGCGACGACGGCAGGCACCCCGATGAGGACGAGCAGCCCGAGCTGGACGTCGAGCCACAGGAGGTACGCGGCCGTGCCGACGGTCGCCGCGAGCGCGCTCAGGGCGAAGCCGAGCTGTCGTACGACGTAGGTGACCGCATCCGTGTCGCTCGTCGCGACCGACAGCAGCTCGCCGGGCAGCAGCCCCGTGCGTGCGCCGCGTGGATGGAGCACGTGCTCGGTGAGCTCGAGCCGCAGCGCGTGCTGCTCGCGCTGCACGGCACCGAACCCGAGCCGTGCGCCGAAGCGGTACGAGTAGCTCAGCACGCCCATCAGCACGCAGAGCCCGAGGGCGCCGACCACGAACGCCGAGACGTCGCCCGGTGCGATCGCGGTGTCGATGATGATGCCGATCGCGACCGGCACGAGTGCCTCGCACACCTGCCACAGGCTGAGCAGGGCGTACGAACCGACCAGCCGACCGCGGTGGCGACGGAGGGTGCGACGCAGCAGCGACCACGCGGTGAGCGGCGCCGCCTCCGACGCCTCAGCCATGAAGCGTCGGGATGACGACGTCGTCGCGGCGAACTGCCGGGGCCAGGTCTCGGAGCACGACGTTGATCGTACGTGCGGCCTGGCGAGACCGGCGCACCACGTGGCAGCGGGAGGTCAGGGCAGCCAGACGCCCCGCAGTCGTGACACCTCGCGCATCCGCTGCTCGGCGATGCGGTCGGCCGCCTTCGAGGGAGCGACTCCCTCGTCCTTCGCGCGGTGCAGCACGTCGAGCGTGGTCGCCTGGATCCTGGTCGCGCGTGCCTTCGCACGGTCGAACGAGAAGCCTTCGAGCTCGTCGGCTACCTGGATCAGCCCACCGGCGTTCACGCAGTAGTCGGGCGCGTACACGATCTCGCGTTCCGACAGCAGCTCCTCCGTGCCGGTGTGAGCGAGCTGGTTGTTGGCTCCGCCGCACACGATCCGCGCACTGAGGACGGCGACCGTCTCGTCGTCGAGCGCGCCGCCGAGGGCGCACGGTGCGTACACGTCGAGCTGCTCGCGCACGAGCGTGGCCGTGTCGGCCACCGTGCGGACCGAGGGGTACAGGGTTCGAACCGCCTCGAGCGCCGACGGGTCGACGTCGGTGACGACGACGTCGGCGCCGTCCTCGACGAGGTGGCCGACGAGGTGGCGTCCGACCTTGCCGACCCCGGCGACGCCGACTGTCCTGCCCGCGAGCGACGGGCTGTCCCACACGAACTCGGCGCACGCGCGCATGCCCTGGAACACGCCGAAGGCGGTGAGCACTGACGAGTCGCCGGCACCGCCGTGCGCGGTCGTCCGACCCGTGACGTACGAGGTCTCGCGCGCGATCAGGTCCATGTCCTCGGGGAAGGTGCCGACGTCGCACGCCGTGTAGTAGCGGCCGTTCAGCGACTCCACGAAGCGCCCGTACGCCCGCAGCCGCGCCTCGGACTTGTCGCGGCGCGGGTCGCCGATGATCACGGCCTTGCCGCCGCCGAGGTCGAGCCCGGCCAGCGCAGCCTTGTACGCCATCGCGCGAGAGAGCGCGAGGACGTCGGCGAGCGCGGCCTGCTCGTCGGCGTACGGGTAGAAGCGCGTGCCGCCGAGCCCGGGCCCGAGCGCGGTGGACCACACCGCGACGATCGCCTTCAACCCGCTCTGCTCGTCCTGGCAGAACACCACCTGCTCGTGACCGCCACCGAACGGGGACACCGTCGTCGTACCCACCACAGCCAGCCTCCTCAGACGTATTCCCCCACTCTAGGGCGGCTCGTGACGTGCGCCGGTGGGTGCGATTTGTCGTAGGGAACCCAATTCGGTTACATCTCGGTACGGATTCGCGTATACCCCTCGGCTCGGGATGGGTGTGTTTGGCATCATTCACACCATGGATTCGCACTCCCCCGATGCGGAACGCCTTCTCACGCCCTCTGAGGTCGCCGCGATGTTTCGCGTCGTCCCGAAGACCGTGACCCGCTGGGCACAAGCAGGCAAGATCAGTTCTATCCGTACGCTCGGCGGTCACCGCCGTTTTCGTGAGAGCGAGGTTCGGCGCCTTCTCGCCGAGGGATTCGGCACCGACGACGACTTCGGTGCCGCTGACGAGTCCCGCGCCAGCTGACGCGGGAGGCTCGAGAACGGATCCGTACGCCGTGGTCGAGGGTCGGGGGACCTGCTGCCGCGCACGAATCGAGAGGACAGACCATGACTGACGTCCCGACGAACCGTTCTCTGCTGCTGAAGAGCCTCGGCATCGGTCTCGCGAGCGGAGGTCGCGCGTCGCTCGGACCTGCGGTCACCGCGTTCGCGAGCGATCGACCGGCGCCTGCGCGCGCCGCTGCGCTCGTCGCGGTCGCCGGGGAGCTGATCGGCGACAAGCTGCCGCGCGCCTCCAGCCGGCTCAAGGCCCCGTCACTGTCCGGTCGCGTCCTCAGCGGCGCCGGGACGGGGGCCTTCCTGGCGCGCTCTGCCGGGGAGCCGGTGCTGGTCCCCGCGGCCGTCGCCGGTGGCGCAGCGGTGGTCGGCTCGTTCGCCGGTCTGGCCTGGCGCCGGGCGTGGGCGCGCACCGGACGCCCCGATCTGCCTGCCGCAGTCGTCGAGGATGCCGTCGTGATCGGGCTCGCGTACGCCGTCTACCGCGCGACGTCGTCCCGCTGACCGTCGCGGTCCTGCGTCACCGAGCGGAGCCGTACGACTCCGCGGTCGAGGTCGACACGCCGAAGGCCCGCAGACGTCATGTCTGCGGGCCTTCGTGGTGTGGCCAGGGCCGGGGTCGAACCGGCGACCTTCCGCTTTTCAGGCGGACGCTCGTACCAACTGAGCTACCTGGCCGTTGCCGGTGGCCGTCGGAACGGCACCTGAACAACGATGCGCCCGGGGCGACCCGGGCGAGCACCACTATACAAGGCGGTCCCGGCCGGTGAGAAACCGGCCGCGGCAGTGCGATCGGCTCAGAGGACGGTGATGACGTCGGCGTCGTCGAGACGCGGTAGCCGGTCGAACCAGCTGCTCTCGGTGGGGTGGCCGATGTTGGCGACGACCAGCGTCTTCCGGTTCGTGCCTGCATGGAACTCGGCGTCGATGCCCGCGCCGTCGAAGCCGGTCATCGGGCCGGCGTACAGTCCTGCAGCTCGGACGCCGATGATGAAGTAGCCGATCTGGAGCCCGGCGTTGAGGTCTGCCATCGCGGTCCGGTTGTCGGCGGCGTCGTGCAGGACGTCGCGCATGTGGGGCGCGTGGGGCAGCACGGTCGGGAGGAACTCGTGGAAGTCGGCGTCGGAGGCGAGGATCGCGACGACCGGTGCGCTCGCGGTCTTCGCGCGGTTGCCTTCGGCCATGTGGGGAAGCAGCCGGGCGCGGGCCTCGTCGCTGGTGATCAGAGTGATGCGCAGAGGCTGGCCGTTCATCGCGGTCGGACCGTACTTCACGAGGTCGTAGACGGCGCGGATCTCGTCCGCCGTCACCGCCTCGTCCGTGAAGGCGTTGGCGGTGCGGGCCTCGCGGAACAGGAGATCCTGTGCGGCGCGCGGCAGAGTGAGCTCAGGCAGGGTGACGGGCATAGTGGTTGAAACGTGCATCACAAAAGGTGCATTCCGCAACTATTTGTGACAGTGGCCACGTGTCCGACGCGACCAGACCAGAGAAATGACGAGAGGCCCGCACCGAAGTGCGGGCCTCTCGATCGATGCGACCCTGACGAGACTCGAACTCGCGACCTCCGCCGTGACAGGGCGGCGCGCTAACCAACTGCGCCACAGGGCCAATCTTTAGTTGTCGCACCGCTCAGCGGTGCGAGCACCACTTTAGCGGACGCCTCTCGCGACTCCAAAATCGGGGGGTGCCTCGTGGGCACTCGCCCTGGAGCAGACCGAGAGAGGGTGCCCCCAACGGGATTCGAACCCGTGCTACCGCCTTGAAAGGGCGGCGTCCTAGGCCACTAGACGATGAGGGCGTCCCGTCCGCGACGCGCACGGACGGTTCATCGTACGGGGATGCGCGCCGTGTCGCCAAAGCCGGGCAGGTGCTGTGGTGCTCTCGGGCAGACTGGAGCCGTGATGGAGATGTCGCAGGACAGGTTCGCCGAGCTCGTCGAGCAGGCCTTCGACGCGCTGCCCGAGGACCTCACCGGTCTCCTCGAGAACGTCGTGCTGCTCATCGAGGACGACGCACCCGACGATGACCCCACGCTGCTCGGCCTGTACGACGGGGTGCCGGTCACCGAACGCACCTCGGCGTACGGCGGCGTCCTGCCCGACCGCATCACGATCTACCGCAACCCGACCCTCGCGATCTGCGACGTCGAGGACGACGTGGTGGAGGAGGTCGGCATCACGGTCGCGCACGAGATCGCGCACTACTTCGGCATCGACGACGACCGCCTGCACGAGCTGGGGTACGCGTGAGGGTCTTCCGTCGTCGGCGTGACTCCGAGCCGCGCCGCGCGCTGCAGGTCGTTCGTTCCGACGAGCGCTTCGAGACGTGCCGCGACGGGATCACGACGCGGCACAGCTTCTCGTACGGAGACCACTACGACCCCGACAACGTGGCGTTCGGTCCGCTCCGCGCGGTCAACGAGGAGCGGCTCGATCCGGGGGCGGGCTACGAGAGCCACCGGCACAGCGACGTCGAGATCGTCACCTGGGTGCTCGACGGTGCTCTCGCGCACGAGGACTCGACCGGCACCCGCGGCGTGGTCCGCCCGGGGGAGGTGCAGCACGTCAGTGCGCGATCCGGTGTCGAGCACACGGAGCGCAACGCGTCACCGACCGAGCCGCTCCGATTCCTCCAGATGATGCTGGCGCCGGCCGACGCCGAGCTCGCCGATCCCGATCCGGGACCACCGGCGTACCGGCAGTGGGATCTCCAGGGTGCGCGCGGCTACCTGCTCGAGGTGCTGCGGCTCCGCGACGCTGTGACGCTGCTCGCGGCGCTGCTCGACGGCGGGGACGTCGTGGACCTGCCGTCCGACGGAGCGGTGCACCTGCAGGTCACGCGCGGCCGCGTCGAGGTCGAGGGCGAGACGCTCGACGCCGGCGACGTCGTGCGCGTGACGGGCGAGGGGCGCGTGCGTGTGAGCGCAGAGACGTCGTCCGAGATACTGGCCTGGCACTTTCACGCCGAGCGAGCGCCCGGCGACGACCAAGGAGCAACGTGATGGCCACCGTCCTCGTCCTCAACGGCCCGAACCTCAACCGCCTCGGGCTGCGCGAACCGACGGTCTACGGTGACCGGACCTACGACGACCTGGTCGCGCTGTGCCACGCCGCTGGGGCAGAGGTCGACCTCACCGTCGAGGTGCGCCAGACGAACAGCGAGGCCGAGATGATCGGCTGGCTCCACGACGCGGCCGACGCCGGCAGCCCGGTCGTCATCAACGCGGGCGCCTGGACGCACACGTCGATCGCCATCCGCGACGCAGCCGCGATGCTGACCGCGCCGCTGGTCGAGGTGCACATCACCAACGTGCACACGCGCGAGGAGTTCCGCCACCACTCGTACCTGTCCTCGGTCGCCACGGGCGTGATCGTGGGGCTCGGCTTCGAGGGTTACGCAGCCGCGCTGCGGTTCCTCGCGTAGTCGAGGGCGCAGGTTACTCCACACGTTTCGGGTTGAGACATTGCGGACACCGATCTAGCGGGTGTCCGTGGTCGTGCTTAGTCTGAGCATCGTGAACGACCTCGTCGGACATCAGGCCCACGACGACGCCGTGCGCAGGCTGCGTGCCTCGTACGACGCCATCCCCGACGGTGCGCCCGTGAGGTTGGCGAAGCGCACCACCAACCTCTTCCGGCCGCGCGACGCGACCGACGCACCCGGTCTCGACGTCAGCGGGCTCACGGGCGTCATCAGCGTGGACATCGATCCAGCGTCGGGCGAGGCGACCGCGGACGTGCAAGGCATGTGCACCTACGAGGACCTCGTCGCCGTGACGCTGGCCCGCGGCTACATCCCGTACGTCGTGCCCCAGCTCCGCACGATCACCCTCGGCGGTGCGGTCACCGGGCTCGGCATCGAGGCGACGTCGTTCCGCAACGGTCTCCCGCACGAGTCCGTCGTCGAGATGGACGTCTTCACCGGAGCGGGCGAGGTCGTCACCTGCAGCCGCGAGGTCGAGAGCGATCTGTTCCTCGCCTTCCCCAACTCGTACGGCACGCTCGGATACTCGACGCGCATCCGCATCCTCCTGGAGAAGGCGCCGGGCTGGGTGCGGCTGCGCCACCTGCGCTTCGACGACACGGTCGCAGCCGCGACCGCGATCGCCCGGATCGTCGCCGACCGCAGCGACCACGGCACGCGCGTCGACGCGATCGACGGCACGGCGTTCAGCCCCGGCGAGATCTACCTGACGCTCGCCGAGTTCACCGACGCCGACCCGAGCACCACCGGTCAGGACGTCAGCGACTACACCGGTCAGCAGGTCTACTACCGGTCCGTGCGCGAGCGGAGCACCGACGCGCTCACGATGGCCGACTACCTCTGGCGCTGGGACACCGACTGGTTCTGGTGCAGCGGTGCGTTCGGTGCGCAAAATCCGTTGATCCGACGGGTGTGGCCGCGGAAGTATCGTCGGAGTGACGTCTACCAGCGCATCGTCGGACTCGACACGAAGTACGCGCTCGCTCACAAGCTCGACCGCATCAAGCGCAACGGCGTCGCCAAGCGCGAGCGCGTCATCCAGGACATCGAGGTCCCGGTCGACCGCCTCGCCGAGTTCCTCACGTGGTTCGACGACGAGGTCGGCATGCGCCCCGTGTGGCTGTGCCCGCTGCGGTTGCGTGAGCCCGACGGTCCCGGCAGCACGACCCGCTGGCCGCTCTACCCGCTCGAGCCGTCGACGACGTACGTCAACGTCGGCTTCTGGGGCACGGTCGCGGTGCCGGCCGACGCGCCCGCCGGCATGGTCAACCGACGCGTCGAGGACCAGGTGCACGCCCTCGGCGGACACAAGTCGCTCTACTCGGAGGCGTTCTACGACGCCGACACGTTCGCAGAGCTCTACAACCTTCCCCACCTCGCCGAGGTGAAGTCCACGTACGACCCCAAGGACCGGTTGACCGGCCTGTACGAGAAAGCGGTGAAGCGGCGATGACGACCATGACGAAGACGACGATCACCCTGGGCGAGGCCTTCGAGCGCCTCGTTCCCGGCGGTGTGTCGTTCCGGTTCGAGGGATACGACGGCAGCACCTCCGGCCCCCCGGACGCACCCATCACGGTCCGCCTCCTCAACGAGCGCGGACTCTCCTACATCATGAGCGCCCCAGGCGACCTCGGGTTCGCCCGCGCGTACGTCACCGGTGACCTCGAGATCGACGGTGCCCACCCGGGCGACCCGTACGACGCGCTGGTGCACCTCATGGACAAGACCCGGCTGCGTGCCCCGTCGGCGGCCGAGACGTTCCGCATCGTGAAGGCGCTCGGGCTCTCCCACCTCGTCCCGCCGCCGCCTCCGCCGCAGGAGCACCTGCCGCGCTGGCGCCGCGCGCTCGAGGGACTCCGGCACTCCAAGTCCCGTGACGCGGTCGCGATCCATCACCACTACGACGTGTCCAACCGGTTCTACGAGCTCGTTCTCGGCCCGTCGATGACCTACACCTGCGCGGTGTTCCCGAAGGCCGGCTCGTCCCTGGAGGAGGCGCAGTTCGAGAAGTACGACCTGGTCTGCCGCAAGCTCGACCTCCAGCCGGGACAGCGTCTCCTCGACATCGGGTGCGGGTGGGGCGGCATGGTCCGTCACGCCGCGAAGCACTACGGCGTCAAGGTCATCGGCGCCACGCTCTCGGAGCAGCAGGCGCTGTGGGCGCAGGAGGCGATCGTGCGCGAGGGCCTATCGGACCTCGCCGAGGTCCGGTTCTCCGACTACCGCGACATCACGGAGACCGGCTTCGACGCGATCAGTTCGATCGGTCTGACCGAGCACATCGGTGTCCAGAACTACCCCGCCTACTTCGGGTTCATCCGCGACCACCTCAAGGTCGGCGGCCGCCTGCTCAACCATTGCATCACCCGCCCCGACAACCGCACGCGCGCATCGGCCGGGCACTTCATCGACAGGTACGTGTTCCCGGACGGCGAGCTGACCGGGTCCGGCAAGATCATCACGGAGGTCCAGGACGCGGGGCTGGAGGTGCAGCACGAGGAGAACCTCCGCATGCACTACGCGATGACGCTGCGCGACTGGAACCGCAACCTGCGAGACAACTGGGACGAGGCCGTCGCCGAGGTCGGCCTCGGCACCGCGAAGGTGTGGGGTCTCTACATGGCCGGGTCGCGACTCGGTTTCGAGCGCAACTCGATCCAGCTGCACCACGTGCTCGCGACGAAGACGGACCCGTCGGGCGAGACGACCTTCCCGCTGCGGCCGACGTGGGGGAGCTGACCCGCGGCTCCCGTACGCTGCGCACGTGACGAGCTTTGACACCGGCGACGCCGTAGCCCACGACGTCGTCGGCGTCGTGCGCTACCGGTTCGATCAGCTCCCGACGTACGAGCGGCGGTTCGGCAGGTCGATCGCGGTGAATACGTTCTTGCTCGGCTTCGTGCTGGTGATCGCCCTCGCTTGGCTCGTCGTCGTGCCGGCGTTGGGCTCGGTCGCGCTGGTCCCCGGCTTGTTGTTCCTGCTCGTGGGGGCGATACCGGCGTACACCCTGGCGTCCATGCGTCGGTTCCGTCGTGGGCTGCCGCGACCGGGAGGGCCCGACGTCGCTGTCGTCGTACGCCGGTCCGGCCTCGACCTGGCTTGGCCTGACCTCGGTCCGACCCGGCTGACGAGCCTGACGTGGGGTGACATCGCCGCCGTCGACCAGCGACGGGTGCGTGCCGTCAGCGTGCTACGCGTCCGCACCCGTCGCCGGCCGGCGGGCTCGTGGTGGCGTGTCGCGTACATCCCGCAAGACCTCCTCGACACCTCGGTCGACCTCGTCGTCCGTGACGTGCACACCCTCACCCGTACGAACGGGACGTGAGGGATTGCGCCCGGTGTGCGGGCGCAATCCCTCAGGATCGGTCGGACAGAAGGTCAGGCGGCGGCGCCCACCTCCCGGCGGTCCGGCGCGCGCAGCCTGCCGAGGCGCTTGTCGAGCACGAGCAGCGCCGCCGGCAGGAGCACCAGCCGTACGATCGTGGCGTCGACCAGGATCGCGACCGACAGACCGACACCCATCTGCTTCATCTCGAGCATGGACAGCGTCGCGAACACGGCGAACACGGACACCATCACCGCTGCGGCGCTCGTGACGACGCTCGCGGTCTCGCGCACGCCGTACTCGACGGCGAGCCGTGTCGACAGCCCACGCCGCATCCCCTCACGGATCCGGCTCATGACGAACACGTGGTAGTCCATCGAGAGCCCGACCAGGACGACGAAGCAGAACAGCGGCACCCAGTCGACGAGGAAGCCCGGCGACGTGAAGTCGAGGATCCCCTCCGCCCACGTGTTCTGGAAGACCAGCGTCATCACGCCGAACGCCGCACCGACCGACAGCAGGTTGAGCCCGGTCGTGAGCAGGGCGACCGTCCCGCTGCGGAACACGAACCACATCATCAGCAGCGTCAGCAGCAGGACGAACCCGACGACGAGCGGCAACGCGTCGCGCTGCGCATCCTGGGCGTCCATCGTGGTCGCGACGTCGCCGCCGATAGCCCACTCGGACACGTCGGCGCCCGCCAGCGCGTCGGGGACGACGGTGTCCCGAAGCTCGGTCACCGCGTCCTCGTTCGCCATGTCACCCTCAGCGCCGACCGCGGTCAGTCGCAGGAGCGACGTACGCCCGTCGGACGAGACCTCGACCGGCTCTGCCGCCGCCGCGAGCCCGTCCGCCTGCGCCTGCGATCCGATCTCCTCCAGCGCAGCCGTCGCCGCGCCTGCGTCTGCGGCGGCCCCGGTGCGTGCGACGACCTCGATGGTCGACCGCTCCGCCGGGAAGTGCTGCTGCACCTGCTGGTACGTCTCCACCGCCGCGATGTCCTGCGGCAGGGTGTCGAGGTTGCCCTGGTGGAGCGTCATGCCGAGCGCCGGTGCGGAGAGGGCGACCAGGACCCCGAGCGACAAGGCCAGCGACGTCTTCGGGTGCTCCAGGACCGGGGCGATCAGGCGCTTGCTGATGCCACCCGTGCCGAGCCGGGCATTGAGCCGCCACAGCCCCGGGACACGCGGGCGGTCGACCCACCGCCCCAGCTTGGCGAGCAGGGCCGGGAGGACGGTGACCGAGCCCAGCATCGCGACCGCGACGACGAGCATCGCTCCGACCGCGAGACCGGCGAACACCGTGTCACGGGTGAGCAGCAGGCCGGACATCGCGACGATGACGGCCAGGCCGGCGACGATGACGGCGCGACCTGACGTGGCCGCGGCGATCTCGATCGCATCGAGCGTCGTCGCACCCTTGCGACGCTCCTCGCGTTCACGCTTGAGGTAGAAGAGCGAGTAGTCGACGCCGACAGCCATCCCGATCATGAGGATCACGCTCGCCACGGTCCCGGAGTCGGGGATCAGCACGGAGACCACCGCGTACAGGCCCATCGCCGTCAGCACGCACGAGAAGGCGAGCGCCACGGGGATCACTGCCGCGATCAGCGCCCCGAACGCGACGATCATGATGAGGAACGTGATCGGCAGGCTCCTGGACTCGCCAGAGGCAAGATCCTCCCCGACGCGTTCGTCGACCTGGTTGTCGATCGACGTCCCGCCCGACTGCGCGATCTCGAGCTCGGGGTTGGCGCCCGCCACCGTCGCGGTCGAGTCCTGCAAGAGCTCGACGGTCGCGTCGAGATCGACGCCCTTCGCGAGCGTGATCGGCACGAGCATGGCCGAGCCGTCCTCGGACCACACCGGCGGTCCGACGTCGCCGACGTGGGCGATGCCCTCGGCTCCGGTGCGGATCGACTCGTACGCCCCCTCGGCCGCCGTGCGGTCGAGAGTTCCGCCGTCGGCAGTGACGAGGACGACCTCGCTGGGTGCCTCGTCGAGGTCGGCCTGACGGATCAGCTCGGCCGCACGGCCCGACTCGCCGACTCCGTAGTCGTCGTCACCCATCGACTGGGTGGGGACGACGGCCATGAGTGCCATGGCACCGACGACCAGCGCGAGCCAGAGCGAGAGTGCACTCCACGGATGGGTGGCGCTCCAGCGGGAGATGCGCACGACCGGCGATCGTCGTGACGGTCGTCCGCGGCCCGGCTCCGTCTGTGTGGGCTGATTCGGATCTGGCTGCGGAGGTGCTGCTGTGGTGGTCATGATGGCCTCTCGGTTCGGGTTGTCTCCTCCGCCTTCGACGATTCCGGCTCGCGCGTCGGCGTACAGGGGTCCGAGGACCCGAACCGAGGTGGTGCTAGGTCCACTGTCCCGAGCGCCTCGGGCACGCAGAGTGGGAGCATGACGACGACCGCCCTCGCAGGAGAGACGATGAGCACCCCGATCGACGACCCGTACCCGCTGCCGCCCCGGCGCCGGCCCTCGCCGCTGGCGCTCACCGGGCTCGCGCTCGTCTATCTCATCCTCGGGATCCCGACGCTGGTGGTCCTGATCGTGGTCACCGTGGCGATCCCGTTCGTGGCCCTGGGCATCGGGGTTCCCGTGCTCGTGATGTTCGTGCCGTTCCTTCGACAGCTCGCGCGCATCCACCGCTACTTCGCCTCGCAGGTCCTGCGGACCCCGGTCCCCAGTCCGTACCACCCGCGCACGTCCCAGGGCGTGAAGATCGTCGTCCAAGACTGGGCACGGGACCCGGCACGATGGCGCGACCTCGGGTGGGCGTACGTGTCGACGACGCTCGGCTGGCTGCTGTCGCTGATCCCGGTGACGCTGCTGCTCGGCGTCGTCTGGTTCGCGATCTTCCCGTTCATCTACTGGGTGACGCCGGCGGGCGTCTTCGACATGGACTGGTGGGTCGTCCAGGTCCACGACCAGCAGTCGTCGTTCTCGATGTGGATCGCCGCCGGCGTGTGCGCTCTGGTGTGGTGGCTCCTCACGCCGCCGGTCAGCCGGGCCCGGGCACGGCTGGACCTCGGTCTCCTGTCACCGACGCGGTCCGAGCTCGAGAGGCGGCTCATCGAGGTCTCCGCATCGCGGTCCGAGACCATCGACCACTCGGCGGCCGAGCTGCGCCGCATCGAGCGCGACCTCCACGACGGTGCGCAGGCGCGGCTCGTGTCATTGGGGATGAGCCTCGGTCTCGCCGAGCAGCTCCTCACGACAGACCCCGCCGCTGCCGCACGCCTGATCGAGGAGGCACGCGCGACGACGACCTCGGCGCTGGGCGACCTGCGGTCGGTCGTCCGCGGGATCCACCCGCCGGTGCTGGCCGATCGCGGTCTCGTCGGGGCCGCCCAGGCGCTCTCGCTCGACATCGCGGTCCCGACCTCGTTCGCGGCCGTCGTGCCCGGTCGCGCTCCGGAACCAGTCGAGACAGCGATGTACTTCGCGGTCGCCGAGGCGCTCGCGAACGTCGTCAAGCACGCTCACGCGAGCGCCGCGTCCGTCGACCTCTCGTACGACGGGATGCGACTCCGCGCGGTGGTCGCCGACAACGGAGACGGGGGCGCCGATCCCGCCGCCGGGACCGGACTCACGGGGGTGAGTCGCCGGCTGGCCGCGTTCGACGGCACGATGGTGGTCGAGAGCCCCGCTGGGGGACCGACCGTCGTCACCATGGAGCTGCCGTGCGTGTTGTCATCGCCGAAGACCTCGCCCTCCTCAGAGACGGACTGACCCGTCTCCTCGAGGCCAACGGGTTCACGGTCGTCGCGGCCGTCGACAACGCGCCGTCCCTGGCGAAGGCGCTCCGGGAGATCGACGTCGACGTCGCGGTGGTCGACGTCCGGATGCCGCCGACGTTCACCGACGAAGGGCTGCGTACGGCGATCGACGCCCGCGCCGCGCGGCCGGGCCTGCCGGTGCTGGTGCTGTCGCAGTACGTCGAGCAGCTGTACGCCCGCGAGCTGCTGTCGTCGGGCGAAGGGGCGGTCGGCTACCTGCTGAAGGACCGGGTCGCCGACGTCGAGCGGTTCGTCGACGCGGTGCGTCACGTCGCCGACGGCGGCACGGTGCTCGACCCGGAGGTGGTGTCGGTGCTGCTCTCGAAGGCGGCGGCGAACCGACCCGTGGACCGCCTGACCGAGCGGGAGCGCGAGGTGCTCGGCCTGATGGCGGAGGGCCGCTCCAACGCGGCGATCGCCGGGCGGCTCTTCGTCACCGAGAAGGCGATCGCGAAGCACACGAACTCGATCTTCGCCAAGCTCGACCTCCCGGTGTCCGAGGACGACAACCGCCGGGTCCTCGCCGTCCTCGCCTACCTCCAGGGGTGACGCGTGTTCACGGAGCGGCCGCGACCACGCTCCGTCACGATGGAACCATGAGCAAGGACACGCGTTCGTACTGGTTCATGCCGTACAGGATCCGGCAGCCCGAGCTTCTCGAGGTGTGGCTCGAGGACCAGGCCCAGCTGGGATGGGTCGCGGAGCACTTCAGCACCGTGAGCGCGATCCGGCTGACGCTCCACCGCCGGGAGGACGCGCCCACCTACCGGTACGCGATCGATCCCCGGACGTTCCCCAACACGCAGGAGGACGACCTCCTGTCCGCTGCCGGGTGGGAGGACCTCGGCTCGCTGGCCGGCAAGGACGTCTGGCGTGCCCCGTACGAGGGCGAGCGTCCGGACTTCCTGTTCCGCTGAGCTTCCCCGCTGGTCCTCGACCAGCGGTGTGGGGTGGCCTCGACCAGCGGGGGTCAGGCCAGGTCGACGACGACGGGTGCGTGGTCGGACGCGCCCTTGCCCTTGCGCTCTTCGCGGTCGATCGAGCCGCCGCTGACGCGCGCGGCCAGCGCCGGCGTACAGAGTGCGAAGTCGATCCTCATGCCCTCGCGGCGCGGGAACCGCAGCTGCGTGTAGTCCCAGTAGGTGAACGTGCCGGGCCCGGGCGTGTGCGGACGGACCACGTCGGCGTAGCCGGAGTCCTCGAACGCCGCGAACGCCTCGCGCTCCAGCTTGGAGACGTGGGTCCTGCCCTCGAACTTCGCCATGTCCCAGACGTCCTCGTCGCGGGGCGCGATGTTCCAGTCGCCCATCAATGCGATCTGCGCTGCGGGGTCGTCGGCCAGCCAGCCGGTGGCGTCGGCGCGCAGCTGATCGAGCCACTGCAGCTTGTAGGCGTAGTGGGGGTCATCGAGCGTGCGTCCGTTGGGGACGTAGAGCGACCAGATGCGTACGCCGCCGCAGACCGCCGAGATCGCACGCGCCTCTGCGGCCGCGGGGTCGCCCCAGGTCGGCATGTCGGCGAACCCGATCTGGACGTTGTCGAGGCCGACACGAGAGATGACCGCGACGCCGTTCCACTGTGACAGTCCGTGGTGCGCCACCTCGTAGCCCGCGGCGAGCAGCGAGAGCTCAGGGAACTGGTCGTCGCGGCACTTGGTCTCCTGGATCGCCAGGACATCCACGTCGCTGCGCTCGAGCCATGCGGCCACACGGTCGATGCGTGAACGGATGGAGTTGACGTTCCAGGTGGCGATCCGCATGGGTACGACCGTACCCGCCGGTCCAGACGGGTACGGTCGCGCGTCACGCTCTGCCGTAGTTCAAGGTCAGCCTGTCCACGAGCCCGCCGTACGCGGCGTCGTCGTACACCTCGATGCGGACGTCGGTCGTCTCAGGGAGGTCGAGGTCGATCACGCGATGGTCGAGCTTGGCGCTCGTCCCCGGCGGCCGGTAGTCGCCGAGTGAGCGGTTGGTGTCGTCGTTGACGATCCGGAACCAGAGGGTGTCGCCGTCATTGCTGGTGTCGTAGATCCAGACCTTCTCGCCGTACGGGTGGAACTCGACCTTCCCCCGCAGCACACCCTTCGTGTAGATCTCGGTCTTGGCAGCCGCTGCCTGGTACGGAGGGCCGCCACCGTCGCGCTGGAAGAACGTGCCGTCGGCACTGTCGGGGACCGAGCAGCCTCCGTTGACCTTGTAGACGTACTTGGCCTGGCTGGGGTGGTTGACCTCGCAGGTGCTCGTGTCGATGACCTGCACGTTGTTGACCCGGACGTCGCCGTACGCATCGGCGGGCGATGCCAGGAGCGTCCCGGCGAGGACGGTCGCGCCGACGGCTGCCGCGACACGCGCAAGGTTCGTGGTGGTGCGATGCATGGGTTTCTCCCCAGTTGGTGGTGCGGACCCTGCGACAGTGGCGCGGTCGTCTTTCACCACGCTTTCGCCGCGTTTTCACGCGGCGGCGCTGGGCGCGTCGGACCACGCTTTCGTCGCGTACGATCGGTGGGGAAGTGGCGTCGATGCAGGAGGATTTCCGGCGAATGGGCGATCTGGCCGAAGCAAGCATGACCGCACGGACCATCAAGGTCCTCATCGTCGACGAGCGTCCGCAGACGTCCACCGCGCACGAGGAGATGCTCCGCCGCGTGGTCCAGGAGCTCGAGCGCATCGACGTACGGACCGAGTTCGCGCCCAGCCCCGACGATGCGGTGCTGCGGGTGGCATCGGATGCCTCGCTGTGCGCCGTGATCGCCGATGCCGGAGGTGACTCGGACCACCATGCCGCCCACGTCGAGCCCGACCGGCTCACGACCTTCCTGGCCGGCGTGCGTGCCCGCAACGCCGACCTGCCCGTCTTCGTGATGACCGGCACGCGCGGAGCGGACACCCTCGACACGTCGGTGCTGCGCGAGGTCGACCAGCTGATCTACCTGCTCGACGACACGCCCTCGTGGATCGCGGGCCGGATCCGCAACGCGGCTGAGCGCTACCGGCAGGACGTGCTCCCGCCGATGTTCGGCGCGCTGGTGGCGTTCTCGCGCAAGCACGAGTACTCCTGGCACACCCCCGGCCACGAGGGTGGTGCCGCGTTCCTCCGCTCGCCCGCGGGGCGCGCGTTCTGGGAGTTCTTCGGCGAGCAGACGTTCCGCTCCGACCTCTCCGTCTCGGTCCACGAGCTCGGATCGCTGCTCGACCACTCCGGTCCCATCGGTGAGGCGGAGCGACGTGCTGCCACGATCTTCGGCGCCGACCGCACCTACTTCGTCACCAACGGCACCTCGACCTCCAACCGGGTCCTGCACCAGGCATCGGTCGTCGCAGGCGACGTCATGGTGCTCGACCGCAACGCTCACAAGTCGATCGAGCAGGCGGCGACCCTCACCCACGGCGTACCGGTCTATCTGACGACGACACGCAACCACCTCGGAATCATCGGGCCCGTCCCGCCGAGCGAGCTGACCCGCGCCGCGGTCGCCGCGAAACTCGTGGCGTCGCCGCTCGTAGAAGACCCATCCGTGCGTCCGGTGATCGCGATGATCACCAACTCCACGTACGACGGGCTGCTCTACCACGTGCCGACCGTCGAGCAGACCCTCGGCGAGCACATCGACCGGCTCCACTTCGACGAAGCCTGGTACGGCTACGCCGCCTTCCACCCGATCTACGCGGAGCGGTTCGCGATGCACACCGGCGAGCGTGCCCCCGATGCGCCGACGACGTTCGCGACGCAGTCGACGCACAAGCTGCTCGCGGCGCTCTCGCAGGCCTCGTACCTGCACGTGCGCAACGGCAGGAACCCCGTCGAGCACGACCTCTTCAACGAGGCGTACATGATGCACGCCTCGACCTCCCCGCTCTACTCGATCATCGCCTCCAACGACGTGTCCGCCGCGATGATGTCGGGGCGTGGCGGCCCGCTGCTGACCGGCATCTCGATCCAGGAGGCGGTCGCGTTCCGGCGGACGCTCGCCCGCGTCGCCGCCGAGACGGCCGAGGACGACTGGGCCTTGCTGCCGTGGCAGCCCGAGACGGTGACTCAGGCCGACGGGTCGAAGGTGCGTTTCGAGGACGCCGACGAGGAGTGGCTGCGCAGCTCGCCGGAGCCGTGGCTGCTGCGGGCGGGCGACGACTGGCACGGCTTCGACCTGCCCGACGCCTACGCGATGCTCGACCCGATCAAGGTCACCGTCGTGACGCCGGGTGTGAAGGAGGACGGGTCGCTGGCCGCCTTCGGGGTGCCGGCGCCGATCCTGTCGGAGTACCTCGAGCAGCAGGCGTCGATCGTCGTCGAGAAGACCCAGTCGTACTCGATCCTGCTGCTCTTCTCCATCGGCGTCACCCGCGGCAAGTGGGGCTCGCTGGTCACGACGCTGATGTCGTTCAAGCGCGACCTCGACGCGAACCGGCCGCTGGAGCAGGTCCTGCCGGCGACGTACGCGGCCGACCCGCGCCGGTATGCCGGGATAGGGCTGCGCGACCTCGCCTTGGAGCAGCACGCAGCCATCGCCCGTACGCGGATGCTCGCTCTCCAGCGGGAGGCGTTCGGAGCCCATCCCGAGCCGGTGATCACGCCGGTCGAGGCATACGCGCACGTGGTGCGGGGCACCGTCGATGCCGTGCCGCTCGACGAGCTCGCCGGGCGCACCCTCGCGATCGGGGTCGTCCCGTACCCGCCCGGCATCCCGCTGGTGATGCCGGGCGAGTCCGTCGGACCGGCGGACGGGCCGTTCCTCGCCTACCTGCGAGCGCTGGAGGACTTCGACCGGCACTTCCCCGGGTTCGAGCACGAGACGCACGGCGTCCAGGTCGTGGACGGACGGTACGTCGCCCGCTGCGTGCGCGAATGACCGACGGACGCGCACATGACGGTGCCGCCCGATAGCGTGACGCCCATGGCACTCACAGTAGGGATGGTCACGATCGATTGCGTCGACGCGTCGGCGCTCGGGCAGTGGTGGGCGGCTCAGCTGGGCGGAGAGGTCGTCCAGGAGAACGACGGCTGGTTCGTCGTGGTCTCGACCGGTGAGGGCGGCGTCATGCTCGCCTTCCAGAAGGTCGACCGCGTCACCCCCGGCAAGAACAAGATGCACCTCGACCTGGTCACCGCAGACATCGACGCGGAGGTCGAGCGGCTCGAGGCCGCGGGTGCCGAGCGCGTCGGCTCGCACACGATGGACGACTTCAGCTGGGTCACGCTCGCCGACCCGGAGGGCAACTTCTTCGACGTCGCGCAGGGCGAGGGCTGACGCACCACGGCGGGGATGGCGCCCGCCGAGCACATGCGCCCACTCGTCAGTCCGGTGAGGGCGCGGAGTCGACGACGTCGATCCGCACAGACGTGACGAAGGACGGCTCGCCTGGCGCGAGACCCCTTACGTCGCCTTCCCGCGCCCACTCACCGATGTAGCGGCCGGTCGCAGGGTCGAACAGCATCATCCACTCGCCGCTGTCGCGGTACCCGATCCCGATGCCTTCTCGGCCGTCGAGAGTCTGAACGCCATTGGTCACGTGCACGCCCGGCTGCTCGGCGAGCGCCTCGAAGAGGGCCGCGCGGAACGCGGCGGGAGCCAGGCCGCTCCGGAGCGCCTCGCTGTAGATCTCCCGGAAGTCGTACGCCAACCCGGATCCGTCACCGCCGATCTCCTTGCGGAGCCGGTCGAGCAAGGCGTCCGGGTCGCGCGGCAACGTCGCGTACCAGTCGGGGTCGTACGTCTCGAGGTAGCTCCCTTGACCGCTCGCGGGGTTGCTCCAGCTCGGTCGCTGCCACGTGCCGTCGGTCTGCTGGAGGATGGCCTCGACCTGGTCGGATGCCCGTGGTACGACCGTGCGCTCACGGAACGTCCAGTCCGCGTCGCGGTCGTGGGGGATCCAGATCTGACGCGTCCACCGAGAGTCGTAGTCCTCGCCATCGAACGGAACCTCCGACTTCTGCACGAGGGTGATGCGGAGGTACTGCCCCGGCTGCACCACCGGGTCGGCCTCAGCCAGTGTCACCTTCGCCGCACGCTCGAGGACCGCGGCGGCCGCCGGTGAGATGCCGACGCGCTCGCCCCCGACGTCGACCGTCGTCGCTCCGATCGCGACAGTCGCGACGACCGTTGCGGCGACGAGGCCGATCCACCTGCGCCGACGTCGGCGTGCACGGGTGACGTCGGCGCGCAACGTCTCGGTCGTCGCGGCACGCCGTACGGCTGCGCGCGCCGCCGCGAGCACGTCGTCGGTCGCCGGCACGACCTGCCCGGCCTCCTCCAGCGCTCGCCAGGAGTCGGTCCGGTCGGTGGTCGTCATGATGCTGCTCCTCGCTCGTCGGGACGGTCGGAGATCTCTTCCGGAGATGGCGGCACCGTGGCCGGCGTTGGTGTGGACCACGCCGCGCGGATGCGGGTGCGCGCCCGATGCAGTCGTGAGCGCGCCGTCCCGGGGGCGACCCCGAGCGTCTGTGCTGCCTCGGTGGGCGTGAGCTGGTCCCAGACCACGAGCAGCAGCACATCGCGTTCCTCCGCTGGCAACCGCGACAACGCATCGCGCAGGTCGCCCGCCACGCTCATCGCGTCCAGGCGTGCGTCGACGGCATGCCAGTCGTCGTCGACATCGCCCTTGACCAGCCGGTCCGGCAGGTCCCGGTGGCGCTGCTCGCGGCGCCAGTGCACCAGCAGGACGTGTCGGGCGATTCCGAAGAGCCATCCGATGACCCCGCCCAGCGCGGGATCGTAGCGGCGTCGCCCCTCGAAAGCAGCCAGCCACACCTCGCCCAACAGATCGTCGGCGGCGCCGGGCACGCGGCGTGCCAGGTAGGCATGGATCCGTGTGCCGTGCCGTCCGACGAGCTCCTCGAAGCACCGTGGCTCGTCGAGCGATCGAATGACCAGATCCGCGTCAGAGATCTCCACGACTCCACCGATCCGGACCCGCCGTGGGTCCTCAGCCACTCCTTGCGCGTACGGCGTGGAGCGTTCGCACGAGGATGCCACGAGCGCCGGCAGGAGCCGCTCAGTCGGGCAGCTGCTCGTCCACCAGCCGCCGATCCGGCTCCTTGTCGCCGGTGCGATAGACGGCGCGGCCGAGCATGTGAGCCGCGACCGGTGCGGTGAGCAGCTGGAAGGCGGCGACCAGCACGAGCAGGCCCAGGTCGCTCCAGTGCTCCATCCGCAGCGCGATGCCCAGCAGGATGAGAAGCAGGCCGAGCACCTGAGGCTTCGTCGCGGCGTGCATCCGACTGAACAGGTTGTCGAAACGGATGATGCCGATCGCGGCGATGAGCGCGAGGAACGCGCCCACGAGCAAGCAGAACGCCGAGGCGATGTCGCGGATCAAGTCGAGGTTCACCGGGGCTGCTCCGCTCCGCCGGCGAACCCGCCGCCACCGGTCTCCGAGCGGCCCGGGTCGTCTGAGCGGCCCGGATCGTCCGAGCGGCCCGACTCGTCCGACTCGTCGGGCTCGTCGCCCGTCGCGAAGCGGGCGATGCTGACCGAGCCCACCACCCCCACGAGAGACAGGACGACGAGGATCGGCAGGGTGTCGGTGTGACGGTTGTACGCCGCCTCCACACCGAGCCCACCCACGAGGACGGCCACCAGGACGTCGATCGCGACCGCGCGGTTCGGCATCGAGGGACCCATCGCGGCGCGGACCACGCACAGCAGCGCGGCGATCCCGAGCATGCCGCCGGCCGCCCACGCGACTCCGGTCATCCAGGTCATGTCGGCGTACCCCCCTCGTGCTCGGCTCGTCGCACTCCGGGCGGGAGCGATGGCGGCGGCTGCTCGATGCGCGCGATGTCGGCCGCATTGCCCAGGGCGCGGACGACGCGCTCCTCCTCGTCCCACACGCGTTGCCGCGCCGCCTCGACGTCGCCGGTGTCCCGCGTCTCGATCACGTGGATCTGAAGGGTCCAGTCCTTGCGGGAGACCTCGATGAGGAGGCTTCCCGGCACGAGGGAGACGATCTCGGACGTCATCATGAGGGCGAGGTCGCTGCGGGTGCGCATCGGGACGACGATGACGGAGTTGACGGGCTGGTAGCCGAACCGGAGCACGATGCCCGCGACCTGGATGCTCGAGAGGACGAGGTCGCGGAAGAACGCGTACACGAGCACGACGATCCGCCACGGGTGCAACCGCCCGGTGAAGTCGATCGGGGGCAGCGGGAAGACACGGATGATCGCGACCGAGATCACCAGCCCAGCAAGGATGTTGCCGACGGAGAACTCGCCCCAGAGCAGGACCCACACGAGGGTCAACCAGAGCAGGACGGGCCACTCGAGCGCCCTGCGCGCCTGCGCGCGTCGCGACGTCTCGGGGCTCATGGCGAGACCTCTGCCGAAGCGGACTCACCTGGCATGGTGCCGTCCTCGAGGACGTTCTCGATGTAAGGGGTGCGGTCGCGCAGCTCCGACGCAGCCCGCTCCGTGATCCCGAAGAGCGGTCCGGCGACCAGCGTCAGCGCAGTCCCGAGGGCGACCAGCGTCAGCGTGGGAGCGACCATGGCGCGCGGAAGGGAGCGTACGGAGGTGACCGTGACCGTGTCGCCCCATGGTTCGCCCGACTTGGTGCCGGTGCTCGGGACCCACTCGCCGACCTCGTCCGGCTCCTCGTTGCGCGGACGCCAGAACGCCCGGTTCCAGGTCTTCGCGATGGCGTACAGGGTGAGGAGGCTGGTCACGATCGACGCCGCCACCACGAGGTAGGCCAGCCAGCCCGCGCGGTCGACGCCTGCCTGGACGAGCGCGACCTTGCCGAGGAAGCCGGAGAACGGCGGGATCCCGGAGAGGTTCATCGCGGGCAGGAAGAACATCAGGGCCAGCACGGGTGCCGCCTTCGCGAGCCCGCCGAGGTGCTCCAGGGATGTCGAACCTCCCCGGATCTCGATCAAGCCCGTCACCAGGAACAGCGTCGTCTGGATGGTGATGTGGTGGACGATGTAGAAGATCGCACCGGCGAGGCCGAGGTCGGAGGCGATGGCCACTCCGAACACCATGTATCCGATGTGGCTCACGAGCGTGAACGAGAGCATTCGTTTGATGTCGGACTGCGCGATCGCTCCCAGGATGCCTATCAGCATCGTGAGCAGCGCGGCCCACAGCAGCAGCTCGGACAGCGGACTGTCGGGGAAGAGCAGGGTCTGTACGCGCATGATCGCGTAGACGCCGACCTTGGTCAGCAAGCCGGCGAACACCGCCGTCACGGGCGCTGGAGCGGTCGGGTAGGAGTCGGGGAGCCACGCCGACAGCGGGAACACCGCCGCCTTGATCGAGAACGCCGTGAGCAGCATCAGCTGCAGCACGACGCGGACCCCTTCGGGCACCTCCTGCAGCTTGACGGCGAGGTCGGCCATGTTGACCGTGCCGGTGGCGGCGTACACCCCGGCGATGGCGATGAGGAAGACCATCGACGACAGCACGGACACGACGACGTAGGTGGTGCCTGCACGCACGCGAGGGCCGGTGCCGCCCAGCGTGATGAGCACGTAGCTCGCCGCGAGCAGGACCTCGAAGCCGACGTAGAGGTTGAAGAGGTCACCCGACAGGAACGCGTTGGAGACACCGGCGACCAGCACGAGATACGTCGGGTAGAACACCGACAACGGGGTGTCGCGGCCGAACTCGATGATGCCCTGGCCGACTGAGTAGACCAGGACCGTCAGCGTGACGATCGCGGAGACGAGCAGGAGCAGGGCGGAAAGCCGGTCCGCGACGAGCACGATGCCCATCCGGGCGGGCCAGCCTCCGACGTACACGACCTGGGGACCGTCGCGGTCGGCCGCCCACAGCAGCGTGGCCGCGATGCCGACGATCGCGGTGAGGACGACGAAGCTGATCACCCGCTGGGCACGGGCGTTGTGCCCGAGGGCGAGACACACGCCTGCCCCGAGGAGTGCCAGCACAACCGGGAGCGGGATCAGGAAGGACATCGCGGAGTCGGTGGTCATCGTTCTGCCTCCGCGGGATCGGCGCCTTCCTCGTCGGGGTCGCCGGCGCCTTCCTCGTACGACTGCGACGCCTCGTCGAGGTCGGCGAGCCGCATGATGAGGCGGTCCTCGACGTCGTCCTGCACCTCGTCGTGGCCCTCGAGCTGCCACGATCGGTACGCCAGTGCGAGCAGGAACGCTGCCACGCCGAGAGTGATCACGATCGCCGTCAGCACCATGGCCTGCGGGAGCGGGTCGCTCATCGGCGACGGGTCGCTCTCGTCGACGATCGGGGCACGACCCGGAGCACCGGACGCGACGATGAAGATGAGGTTGACGGCGTTGCCGACCAGCAGCGTGCCGACGACGATCCGGGTGAGGCTGCGCTCGAGGAGGAGCGTGACGCCACAGGCGAAGGTCACGCCGATGACGATGATCAGGACGAGGTTGACGGTCATCGCACCCCTCCGGTCATCGGGGTGGTCTCGTCGTCGGTGTACGACCCGGGAAGGTCGGGCAGCTCGTCCTCCGCGTCGGCGTCGATGCCGCCGCCCAGGCTTCGCAGGACATCGAGCATGAGGCCGAACACGACGAGATAGACGCCGATGTCGAAGAACAAGGACGTCACGAGGTGGATGTCACCGATCGCCCACAGGTGGAGGTCGACGGTCGCGCTCTGGAGCACCTGCCCGCCGAAGGCGAGCGGTGCGAGCGCGGCGCTGGTCGCCGTCGCGAGCCCGAGCCCGAGGACGCGGCCCGCATCGACGGGGGCGGCCTCGTCGAGCTCGTAGCGGCCGCCGGCGAGATACCGGACCATCAGCGCGAGCCCCGCCATGAGGCCACCGGCGAAGCCGCCGCCAGGCCTGTTGTGGCCGGCGAAGACCAGCCACACCGAGAACAGGATGATCGTGTGGAACACGAGTCGCGTGACGATCTCGAAGACGATCGAGCGGCGTTCGGCCGACAGCGTGCGGCCGGCCCGCAGCCAGCGGCCGGTGTCCTGGTGCGACGGCAACGGGTTGGTCGGGCTCTGCACGCCGCCGCGGCCGGTGATGAGGAAGATCAGCGAGGCGACACCGGTCGCGGCCACCACCAGGACCGACAGCTCACCCATCGTGTCCCACGCGCGGATGTCGACGAGGGTCACGTTGACGATGTTGTGGCCCCCGCCGTACTCGACGGCGTTCTCGGGGAACTCCACCGAGACCGGTTCGCCGACCCGCACGCCCGCCGCGGCGAGTGCGATGCCGGAGGCGAAGATGCCCGATGCGGCGCCGATGCCGACGCGGATCCAGCGGGCTCGGGTCAGCGGGCGGTCGGAGAAGTACGGGACCATCCGGCGCAGCACCAGCACGAAGATCACGAGGGTGACCGTCTCCACCAGCACCTGCGTCAGCGCGAGGTCGGGTGCACCGTGCAGCAGGAACAGCATGGCGGTGCAGTAGCCGGAGACCCCGGCCAGCAGCACGGCCTTGAGCCGCCGGCGCGAGCGGACGGTGAGGATGGCAGCAGCTGCCATCAGGACCGCGACGACCGCCTGCGCTGCGGAGTCGAACCACACGACGTCGTCGGTCCAGGTGCGGTTGAGCACCAGGGCCGTACCGGGCACGAGCAGCACCACCAGCAGGATCGAGCCGAGGTAGAACGGCAGCGAGCCACGCTGCGTGCGTCCGGTGACCTCGACCGCCAGACGGTCGGTGCTGCGCATGATCGCCTCGTACGACCGTTCGGCCGACGGCATCCAGGGCGCGGTGGGCAGGTACTGGTGGCGTCGCTGCCACGCGAAGAGCGCGACACCACCGAGCAGCGCGACGACCGACAGGCCGAGTGCGGGTGTCAGACCGTGCCAGAGCGTGAGCTCGGCGTGGTGCACGCCCGGCGGGAAGAGGTGGTCGTAACCGGCCCACAGGTCGGTCAGCGCACTCCCGCAGAAACCGAGCACGAGCGACGCGGACGCCAGCACTGCCGTGGGTGCCGCGAAGCCGACGGGGACCGCGATCAGGTCGGCCGGACGGTCGACGCCCGGCTTGTCGCCGAAGACGCCCCAGACGAACCGCAGCGTGTACGCCATGGTGAGCAGCGAGCCGACCACGAGACCCGCGAGCACCACGCTGCCGGCGACCGGGCCGATGCCGGTCCCGTCGCCGTCGGCGACCACGTCGACGAACGCCGCGTACACCGACTCCTTCGCGACGAAGCCCAGCATCGGCGGGATCCCGGCCATCGACGCCGCGGCGAGCACCGTGAACCCGAACAACCACGGCATCTCGGGACGCAGCCGGGACAGCTTCCGGAGGTCGCGGGTGTGGGCGGAGTGGTCGACGATGCCGACGACCATGAAGAGCGCCGCCTTGAACAACGCGTGCGCGACCACCATCGCCAGCCCGGCGAGCGCCGCGGCACGGGTGCCGAGCCCGACGACGGCGGTGAGGAACCCGAGCTGGCTCACCGTGCCGTACGCGAGGAGCAGCTTGACGTCGTGCTGCCCGAGCGCGCGCACGCCACCCACGATCATCGTGGTGACGCCGAGCACCAGCAGAGTGGGCCGCCACAGCGAGACCTCGGCGAACGTGGGAGCCATCACCGCGACGAGGAAGACCCCGGCCTTCACCATCGCCGCCGCGTGAAGGTAGGCGCTCACCGGCGTCGGTGCCGCCATCGCGCCGGGCAGCCAGAAGTGGAACGGCACCAGGGCGGACTTCGAGACCGCGCCGACCAGCACCAGGGCGATGGCGACCGTGGTCACGGAGCCCGACGGAGCGAGGTCCATGATCGCGTCGATCTGGTACGAGCCCGCCCTCTCGCCCAGCATGATGAAGCCGACGAGCATCGCCAGGCCACCGAAGGTCGTCACGAGCAGGGCGGTCATCGCCGCGCGCCGGTTGGCGATGCGCTCGGGGTTGTGGCCGATGAGGATGTAGGAGAAGACGGTCGTGAGCTCCCAGAAGACGTACAGGAGCAGCACGTCGCTCGCCAGGACCAGACCCAGCATCGAGCCGGCAAACGCGACGAACGCGCCGGAGAAGCGCCACAGCGCGGGGTCGTACGCCCGGAAGTACCACGTGCAGTAGACCAGGACCAGGGCCCCGACGCCGGTGACGAGCAGTGCGAGGGTCCAGCTGAGCGTGTCGAGGCGCAGTCCGACCTCGAGCCCGATCGTCGGGACCCACTCGTACGTCTCGGTGCGGACCGTGGCGTCCGGCCCCGCGACCTCGCCGCCGAGGGTGAGCAGCCAGACGAAGACGGACGCCGGCGCGAGGGCGAGGATCGGGAACGCGTAGCGATCGAGGCGGCTGACCAAGGCGGGGGCAGCGGCTGCGGCGACCAGGTGGATCAACAGGGCGAGCAGCATCAGATCCACCCGCCTCCTCTGCCGCCGTCACCCGTAGCGCAATTCTAAGGGGCGGTCCCTGACCACCGCCGGGGGCCGTTCACAGGAACCTCACAGGCGTTGCTCAGGCGCGTGGAAGCGACCTGGACGAGACTCGTGAGCGATGGCCACCGAAGAATCTCCCGCTCGGCTGCTCGTCGTCGACGACGACGCGAGCATCCTCGACCTGCTCGCCTCCAGCCTCCGGTTCGCCGGCTTCGAGGTCGAGACCGCCACCGACGGCCGGCAGGCGCTCGACACCATCGTCGCCGACCCGTCGCTCGACCTCGTCGTCCTCGACGTGATGATGCCCCGCATCGACGGGTTCGAGGTCGTCAAGCGGCTGCGGGCCGAGCGCCGGGAGGTGCCCGTCGTCTTCCTGACCGCGCGCGACACTCCTGCCGACCGGGTCAGCGGACTGACCGCGGGAGGCGACGACTACCTCGCGAAGCCGTTCAGCCTGGACGAGCTGGTGGCGCGCGTCCACGCGGTGCTGCGGCGCACCCGTCGCCCTGAGGCGTCCGACTCCCGCCTGAAGCTCGCCGACCTCGAGATGGACACCGACAGCCACGAGGTCCGCAAGGCCGGAGCGTTGGTGGACCTGTCGCCGACCGAGTTCAAGCTCTTGCGCTACCTGCTGCTCAACGTCGGACGGGTGCTCAGCAAGCAGCAGATCCTCGATCATGTCTGGAACTACGACTTCGGCGGCGACGGCAACGTGGTCGAGACGTACGTCTCGTACCTGCGGCGCAAGGTCGACACCGCCGACCCACGCCTCATCCACACGGTGCGCGGCGTCGGGTACGTCCTGCGGCGCCCGCGATGACCGGCAAGCCCGCGCGCTCTGCGGTCGCGAACCTCACCCGGCGGTGGCGCGCCCAGCCGCTGCGGATCCAGCTCGTGGTCGTCCTCGTGGCGATGGTGACGCTCGCGCTGCTCGTCAGCGCCCTCGCGACCAACGTGCTCCTGGAGCGCACGCTCACCCAGCGTGTGGACCGTCAGCTCACCTCCGAGGCCGACCGGATCGCGAACGGACCCGGGCCGAGGCCGCGCGACGCGCCCGGACGGGCCGGGTTGCCGTCGCAGTACGTCATCCAGCTGTTCGACGACGCCGGCAACGCCTCAGACCCGATCGCGGACGATCGGCTCGACGCAGCCGACTACCCCGACCTTCCGTCCCCGGACGACGTCACGCTCGACGAGCCGCTGACCGTCTCGTCGGTCGACAGCAGCCGACAGTGGCGCGTCGTCTACACGCGCTCGAGCGACGGGCTGACGGCAGCGGTCGCGGTGGGCCTCGACGACGTCGCGGCGACCCTGACCCAGCTGCGGTGGATCGAGCTCGCGATCGCCGTCCTCGTGCTGCTCGCGCTCGCCCTGCTCAGCTCGTACGTCGTACGCCGGAGCCTGCGTCCGCTCGTCCAGGTCGAGGCCACCGCAGAGTCGATCGCCGCCGGCGACCTGACGGCACGTGTCGACACCGACCTGGACCCGCGCACGGAGGTCGGTGCCCTGTCGGCATCGCTCGACACGATGCTCGGGCACATCGAGGACGCCGTACGGAGCCGTGAGGAGGAGGCCCGTCGCGCCGAGGAGTCAGAGCGCAGGATGCGCCGCTTCGTCGCCGACGCCAGCCACGAGCTCCGTACGCCGCTCACGTCGATCCGCGGCTTCGCCGAGCTGTACGGGCAGGGCGCGGCCCCCGACCAGTCGACGGTGGACCGCTTCATGGATCGGATCCGTCAGGAGGCCGGCCGGATGGGCGTGCTCGTCGAAGACCTTCTCCTGCTGGCCCGGCTCGACCAGGAGCGTCCGTTGCGGCAGGACCCGGTGGACCTGCGGGAGCTGGCACGCGATGCCGCGGTCGACGCTCAGGCCGTCCAGCCCGACCGCATGACCGTCGGGCCCAGGCAGGGTCCGCCGGTGGTGGTCGAGGGGGACGAGGCACGCCTGCGGCAGGTCCTCGGGAACATCGTCGGCAACGCGCTCGCGCACACACCTGTGGACGCGGAGGTGCGGATCGACGTGAGCGTTGAGGACGACGACGGCGTGGTCGCGGTCTCCGACACCGGGCCCGGGCTCGATCCGGAGCAGGCGGAGCACGTGTTCGAGCGCTTCTACCGCGCCGACGACGCACGCAGCCGTGAGGACGGTGGATCCGGTCTCGGGCTGGCCATCGTGTCCGCGCTCGTGACCGGTCACGGGGGCCGCGTCGACCTCGTGACCGCCCCGGGTGCGGGGACGACGTTCACCGTGCGGATCCCGCTCGCACGCTGAGACCGCCCCGACCCCGCTGGTCGGGACCACCCAACCCCGGTGGTCGAGGAGGGCGAGGAACGAGCCCGTCTCGAGACCGGGTCTCGATCGCTTCGCGCCTCGACCAGCGGAAGCCGCCAGCGGAGGATCGAGACCGGGGTCTCGATCGCTTCGCGCCTCGACCAGCAGGGGTGGGGCCTCGACCAGCAGGGGTGGGGCCTCGACCAGCGGGGGTGGGGGCCTCGACCGGCACCAGCTCACAGGTGACTCCCAGGCTGACCGCAGGGGAACGTGAAGTTCCGCCCCGACTGTGGTGGACATGAGCCAGTCACCCCCCGTGATCGACGTCGTCGTCCCGGTCCTCAACGAGGCACACGTCATCGAGCGCAGCGTCCGCCGCCTGCGGACCTACCTCGACATCGCCGTCCCGTACGCGAGCCGCGTGGTGATCGCCGACAACGGCAGCACCGACGGCACGGCGGAGGTCGCCGAGCACCTCGCCGCGACGCTGCGCGGCGTCGACCTGGTCCGGATCCCCGAGCGGGGACGGGGACGGGCGCTCGCCACCGTCTGGTCCGGCAGCACCGCAGCCGTGGTCGCGTACATGGACGTCGACCTCTCCACCGACCTCGACGCCCTCATGCCGCTGGTCGCCCCGCTGCTCTCGGGCCACTCCGACGTGGCGATCGGGACCCGTCTGCGGCGTGACGCGCGGGTCGTGCGAGGCGCGAAGCGCGAGGTGCTGTCCCGCGGATACAACGCGATCCTGCGCGTGGTGCTGGGCGCCCGGTTCAGCGATGCCCAGTGCGGCTTCAAGGCCGTGCGTGCGGACGTCGCCCAGGCGCTGCTGCCCTTCGTGGAGGACACGAGGTGGTTCTTCGACACCGAGCTGCTCGTCCTCGCCGAGCGTGCGGGCCTGCGGATCGCCGAGGTCCCCGTCGACTGGATCGACGACCCCGACAGCCGGGTGGCGATCGTGTCGACGGTGCGCGACGACCTGCGTGGCGTCGCGCGGATGGCGCGCGGCCTGACGACCGGGTCGCTCGACCTCGAACCCGTACGACGGGAGTTCGGCCGCCCGTCGGCCACGATGCCGGTCGGGATACGGATGATCCGGTTCGGCCTGGTCGGACTCGCCAGCACGATCGCGTACGCGCTGCTCTTCCTGCTCGCCCGTGAGGCGACGTCGGCGCAGCTCGCCAACCTCTTCGCCCTGGTCACGACGGCGATCGGCAACACCGCGCTCAACCGTCGCTTCACCTTCCAGGTCGTCGGCGTCGACGGGTTGGCCCGCCACCACCTCCAAGGCCTGATCGCCTTCGGCTGCGGGTGGGCGCTGACGGCGTCCGCCCTCGCGCTCACGGCAGGCCAGGGCCACTCGCCCCTGACCGAGGTCGGGGTGCTGACCATCGCGAACGTCGCCGCCACCGTGCTGCGGTTCGTGCTGCTCGACCGCTGGGTCTTCGCCCACCGGCGGACCGTGACCGCGGTCCCCGAGATCCGTACTGAGACGTTCGCCGCCGCGGCGGACGAGAGGAGCATCGCATGAGCACGCTCGTACGAGAGGCACCCGCACGCCAGCAGGCGGCGGCAGCCACCGAGAGCCGTTGGTGGACGTTGGACCGGACGCTCCTCGTGGCACTGCTCGCGGCGACGGCGGTCGCGTACTGCTGGAACCTGTCCGTCAACGGGTACGCCAACGAGTACTACGCCGCGGCGGTCCAGGCCGGCTCGCAGAGCTGGAAGGCGTGGTTCTTCGGTGCCCTGGACGCATCCAACGGCATCACCGTCGACAAGACGCCCGGCTCCCTCTGGGTGATGGGGTTGTCGGCCCGCCTGTTCGGGTTCAGCTCGTTCAGCATGCTGCTGCCTCAGGCCCTTCTCGGCGTGGCGAGCGTCGGGGTCCTCTACGCGGCGGTGAAGCGGTGGGCCGGACCGTGGTCGGCGTTGATCGCCGGTGCCGTGCTCGCCACGACGCCGGTGGCGGCACTGATGTTCCGCTTCAACAACCCTGACGCGCTGCTCGTCTTCCTCATGGTCGCCGCCGCCTGGGCCGTGACCCGCGCGATCGACGCCAAGAAGGCGCTCCGCTGGCTCGTCCTCGCGGGGCTCCTCGTCGGCTTCGCGTTCCTCGCGAAGATGCTCCAGGCCTTCCTGGTCCTCCCGGGTCTCGCCCTCGCGTACGGCGTCGCCGGCTCGGCCCGACTGCGTACCCGTCTGCTCCACCTGCTCGCCGCGGGGGGCGCCGTGATCGTCGGCGCCGGGTGGTGGGTGCTGGTCGCCGAGCTGTGGCCGGCCGGCTCGCGGCCGTACATCGGTGGCTCGACGGGCAACAGCATCCTCGAGCTCACCCTCGGCTACAACGGTCTCGGTCGCCTCAACGGTGAGGAGGCCGGGTCCGTCGGCGGAGGCGGTGGTGGTGGCGGACAGTGGGGTACGCCCGGCATCGGGCGGCTCTTCAGCTCGGAGATGCAGACGCAGGCGAGCTGGCTGCTCCCTGCCGCACTGGTTGCGCTCGCCGTGCTCGGCGCCTTCTCATGGCGGGCCGCGAGGACCGACCGGATGCGCGCGTTCGCCATCGTCTGGGGCGGGTGGCTGCTCGTCACGGGACTGACCTTCAGCCTCATGCAGGGGATCATCCACGAGTACTACACGGTCGCACTCGCCCCGGCGATCGCTGCCCTGGTCGGCGCCGGGAGCGTTCTCCTGTGGCGACGCCGTACGGAGCTGGTGCCGCGCGCGGTCCTCGCAGGTGCGGTCTTCCTGACGGGTGCCTGGCAGTGGCGGCTCCTTGCGGAGACGCCGTCGTTCCTGCCCTGGCTTCGCTGGATCGTTCTCGCTGCTTCCGTCGTCGCCGGCACCCTGCTCCTGCTGGGACCTGAGCTGAGCGTGGTCCGTGACCACGCGCGCAGGTTCACGGTCGCCGCCGCAGTGCTCGTCGGGATCGTCGCGTTCGCCGGGCCAACCGCGTCGGCGCTCGCCACCATCGGCACGGCGCACACGGGGTCGATCGTGACCGCCGGCCCGTCCAGCGGCGGCGGTCCGGGTGGTGGGGGTGGCTTCGGCGGCGGCCCGGGCGGCGGTGCCGGTGGCAACGGCACGGGCGGTGGCACGAGCTTCCTCGGTGGCAACGGCATCTCGGGTGTCAGTGACGAGGTCGTGCAGCTGCTCCAGGAAGGGGACTACCGCTGGGCCGCAGCGGCGCAGACCGCCAACGGTGCGGCGCCGTTGCAGCTCGCCTCGGGGCAGCCGGTCCTCGCCATCGGTGGCTTCAACGGCACCGACGACTACCCGACGCTCGAGCAGTTCCAGCAGTGGGTCGCCGACGGCGAGATCCACTACTACATCGCCGGCACCGGCCGAGGTGGCGGCAGCAACTCCGAGATCGAGAGCTGGGTGACCCAGAACTTCACGGCGCAGTCCGTGGACGGCACCACCCTCTACGACCTCACCAGCGCGCAGTGACGCGCCGACACCGAACCCACGACACCCACGAAGGACAGAGTGAGATGAACGAACAGATTCCCGGCAACGCGCAGAACCCCTCGTACGAGCAAGGTCCGGAGCGCCCGAGCGGCTGGAGTGCGATCGACGGCAAGACACGGATCGGAGCCGCGATCGCCGGCATCGCGCTCTGCGGCTTCGGCTTCCTCGGCGGCATGGCCGTCGGCGGCGCCTCGGCCGACGATGTGCAGAACGGCCCGGGTGGTCGCCCTGGGATGGGGGGCGGCCCCAGCATGGGCGGCGGTCCTCCCGGGATGAGCCAGGACGGAACGGGCCAGCAGGGCGTGACGCCGCCGGACGGATCCGGGACAGGCAGCTCAGGCAGTTCCGGGACCGACTCCGGGATCTAGCGGGTCTCGATCGCTTCGCGCCTCGACCGGCGGGGTGCGGTGGCGTCAGGCGCGACGAGCGCGAGTGCGCCGGGACCTGCGAGCGGACGTCGTACGGCGCCCAGCGGCCGCCGTGGCCTCGCGGGTGAACCGCCCGACCTCGCGCGTCGCCTCACGCGACTCCGGGACGATGCCGACCGCGAGCTGGAACACGTGGACCTGCTTCTCCCAGATCTGGAGCTCGACGTCGACGTCGGAACGGGCGAGCCGGATCGCCATCAGCTCGGCATCGGGCAGCACGAGCTCGTCGGAGCCGACCTGGATGAGGGTCCGCGGGAGTCCGCGCAGGTCCGCGTCGACCAGCGAGGACGCCGGGCGGAGCAGCTCGGAGAGCAGCTCGTTCTCGACCATGTCGACGAGCCGCAGGAATCCTCGCCACGCCGAGCGCGGGAACAGTGCGCACGACGGCCTGTCGGGGTGGTCGAGCTTGCGCTCCGGATCGAGGTCGGTGAGCGGCGACATGGCCACCAGACCAGCCGGCGCTGCCAGGCCTTCCTCGATGATCGCGAGCGTGACGGCGAACGCGAGGTAGCCGCCGGCGGAGTCGCCCGCGACGACGATCCGCTCGGGCGGATAGCCCTGCTCGAGCAGCCACCGGTAGCCCGCCAGGCCGTCCTCGACGGCATGGCTGACCGGGTGCTTCGGCATCATGCGGTAGCCGACGTTGAGGACCGTGGATCCGCTCGTCGCCGAGATGCGGGCCGCGAGCCCGCGGTGGGTGTTGAGCCCGCCGATGAGGAACGCGCCGCCGTGGAGGTAGAGGATCGCGTGGGTGTCGCCGTGCTCGGCGGACTCGGCCCGGATCAGCTCGGCGTCGCAGTGCGGGAGCTGGATGGCGTCGATCGCAGTACGGCGCGGAGCGGGGAGGAGCGCCGCCGCACCCTCGAGGAGGCCGGTCGGCCATGGCGCGCCGGGCGCATGCGCCCAGACCGACAGCGCCGGCTTCACCGTCATCCTGAGCGCGCTGGACAGGAGCAGCGAACGGGTGCTGCGACGCGGCTTCTCGACGATGCGCAGGTTGTCTCGCTCGAGCGGGATGATCTCAGCGGTGCGCAGGCCCTCTGTCAGGGTCATGGTGAGCCGTTCCTTCCCGAGGTGAACGCCAAGCGACCCGAGTGTGTGTCACGCGTCACATCCTTGTAAACAGATGTTAACCCGTCGTGGGTCCGGATTCCGGCCGACCTCGGGGTTTGGTGCCATTCTGAGGACATGGTGACCTCGCAGGACGGAGAGGCGACACCTCCGAAGAGCGCGCCCGAGCGCACCGTGCCCAGCCATGCGGCCGACGCGTCGACGCGCGCGAAGGAGATGCTGCGCAAGGCGGTCATCGTCCTCGCGATCGCCGTCATCATCGTCGCGATCGGCTACGCGCTCGCCGCTTTCGTCCCGCGGTGGTGGGCGCAGTGGATCGGCGCTCGTGTGGACGGCAGGCTCACCGCGGGCACGGTGTGGGGGCTCTTCCTCGGCATCGTGTTCACGTTCCTGCCGCTGCTCCTGGTCTGGCAGGCGATCGCGCGGAGGTGGATCCGAGGATGGTGGATCGCCGTCGCGATCGGCGTCGCGATCCTGCTGGCCCTCCCGAACCTCATGACGCTGTCGATCGTGCTCGGGACCAGCAACGGTGCTCACGCCGGTGAGCGCATCCTCGACGTTGACGTGCCGGGGTTCCGTGCCGCGACGCTGTGGGGCGCGATCATCGCCGTGGTGCTCCTGGCCGGCCTCATCTGGCTGACGACCACGAACCGCCAGCGAGGCCGACGGGTGCGCGACCTCTCGGCCGAGGTGTCACGGCGTGACGAGGTGGTCGAGCCAGGTCATGAGCCGGAGAAGCCCGGAGACCGGCCGGCCTGAACCGTACGGCTCAGCCGCGGGTGCGAGCGACGATCTCCGACGCGACGAGCTCCGGGAACTCCTCGGGGAGCCAGTGGGACGCGCCGGCGACGGGGACGAACCGGTACTCGGCGTCGACGTGCTCGCCGCAGCGGCGGGCTCCGGCGGAGCCGAGCGCCCAGTCGCCATCGCCCCACAGGTACGTCGTGGGAACCACGACCGTCGGGGTCCGGTCGAGGTCGCGTCCCATCGCGCGGTACCAGTTCAGCGCCGCGGTCAGCGCGCCAGGCTCCTGCATCGCCGCCACGAAGGACGCGGCGAGCTCGGCCGGCACCGAGCCGCCGTACATCGCCGTGATCCGTCGGGCGTCGTCCTCGAGCAGGACCTGCTCGGCCTTGCCGGGCTGCCGCATCAGCTGGATGTACTTCGCGCGCTGCTGCTGGTCCTCGTCGTGGCGCAACGCCCACCCGTACGCCGCGAGGTGCGGAACCGAGAGGGCGACGAGGCTGCGGACGCGGTCGGGGTGGTGAGCCGTCAGCGCCCAGGACACGGCGGCACCCCAGTCGTGGCCGACCACGTGCACGGCGTCGTACCCGAGGGCGTCCATCAGTCCGGTCACGTCGTCGACGAGGTGTGCCACGGCGTACGCCTCGACGTCCTCCGGGCGCGCTCCTGGGGAGTAGCCGCGCTGGTTCGGAGCGATGACACGCAGGCCCGCCTCGGCGAGCCGAGGGGCGACCTCGGACCACGAGTCGTACGTCTGCGGGAAGCCGTGCAGGAGGAACACCGGGGCACCGTCCTCGGGTCCGGCGAACGCGACGTCGAAGGTCAGCGCGCCGACGTCGACGCTGCGACGCTCGGTCCAGCTCATGCGTCCATCACCACCGATGCCTCGTCGGTCAGCGGCAGGAACGCGAACGACTCCTGCAGGTAGAGCGTCACCGACTCGTCGTCGTGGTGGAGGTAGCCGATCGACGTGTCCTGGCCCAGGTGGAGGTCGTAGTCGCCGCCGCGCGTCGACAGCAGCACGGCCCCCGAGATCGCGGGCGCCCAGACGATGTTGCCGTCGACCAGGCGCGAGAGCTGCTGGTGGATCGGGTAGCCGTGGTCGGTGGTCTCGTTGACCAGCGTGAACGCCTCGGCGCTCAGCAGGAGGGCGTACGGCCCCTCGACGCCGACCAAGCGCAGCTGGCTCAGCGCCTGCGCGACGACGTCGGGGTAGTCGACCGCGTCCACGGGGAGCCGGAGGCGCGGGTTGCTCGACGACTCGGCGATGCCGCGGATGCCCACGTCGGTGAGTCCGTGGAAGACAGCGCCGTCCTCGGCGAATGCCAGCGCCCGAGCTGCGTCCTTGACCGGCTGCCAGTCGGAGTCGTTCGAGCCGCGCTCCACGTCGTCGATGTCCTCGCGGCTGAGGTCGAACGTGACTCGGAGCTCCGCGACCGGCGCGACCTCACGGCGGCGGACGGCGACGCCGAAGCGGTCGGCCACCGCGGCGCTGCGGTGCCCCGTCGACAGCCCGGCGAACTCGACCCCCTGCGGGTCGTGGACGTCGACGACGCGGCGCCCGGCGAGGTTGCGGCGGAACGTGCGGGTCGCCTCCTCCTCGATCTGCGCCCAGGCGACCTCGGAGATCGGGGCGAGCGAGCGGTGCAGGTTGTTCATCGTTCGTACTCTCCTCGGAGGCTGCCGACGTTCAGCGAGCCGTCGGCGGTGGATGGGGTGGGGTCTCGATCGCCTTCTATTCCGCTGGTCGGGGCCGGAGCGCCAGCGGAGGATCGAGACCTGGAATCGGTGGCCTCGACCGGCGGGAGGTTGCCGAGCATCGCGAGGGTGGCCGACGACGGGACGAAGAACAGGCAGCCGCTCGTCGCCGTCGAGAAGTCGAGGATGCGGTCGTAGTTGCCCGCGGGCTTGCCCACGAACATGTTCTGGAGCATCTCCTCGGTGACCGCCGGGTCCTTGGCGTAGCCGATGAAGTAGGTGCCGACCTCGCCGGCGGCGTAGCTGCCGAACGCCATGTTGAACCGGACGATGTCGAGGTCGTTGCCGTCGTCGTCGGTGAGGGTGTTGAGCACCACGTGGGAGTTCGACGGCATCACCTCGTCGGCGAGCTCGACATCGTCGGCCTTGGTGCGGCCGATGATGCGCTCCTGCTCCTCCGTCGACAGCGCTCCCCAGGCGGTGAGGTCGTGGGCGTAGCGCTGGGTGATGACGTAGCTCCCGCCGAGGAAGTCGTCGTCGTCGTCCACGTACGCCGCCTCGGTGAGGCCCTCTCCGACGGGGTTCTCAGTGCCGTCGACGAACCCGAGCAGGTCGCGGGCGTCGAAGTAGCGGAAGCCCGGCGTGTCGTCGACGACCCGGACCGCGTCGCCGAGCGCGTCGAGGATCAGGCGCTCGAGCTCGAAGCACAGGTCGTGCCGCGACGCTCGGATGTGGAACAGCAGGTCACCCGGTGTGCTCGGGGCATCGTGCCGGTAGCCGTCGATCGCGGCGAACGGGCGCAGGTGCGCCGGCCGGGACGCCGCGCCGAAGCGGTCCCACAGGTCGGAGCCGATGCCGACGACGCACGTGAGGCCGGCGTGCAGGCTACGGAACCCCACGGCGCGGACCAGGTCGTCGATCTCGCTGACCACGGTGCGCGCGGCCTGAGTGGCATCGGGGCAAGGCTCGACGGTGGCGACGAGGAAGATGGCGTACTCGGTGAGGGGTGCTGTCACGGCCTGCGGCTCTGGGAAGCGGGAAACGCTGGTCACGACACCCCTCTCGTCGACTGCTGTGGGACAGCGTACGGCCTGCGCTCGTCGCTCACCCGAGACGTACACTCGAAGCACCCCCAGGAGGTGACGAGATGAGCACCAGGTCGCTCGTGACTCTCGACGTCGACGAGGCGCGCGAGCTCCTCATGACGGCCGGGGTGGGCCACATCGCGTACGAGTCCCGACGAGGAGTCGACGTCACGCCGGTCAACTACCGTGTCGACGGAGACACGATCTTCATCCGCACGGTCGTGGACGGCACACTGGCAGAGCTGGCTCCAGGCCCAGAGACCGTCGCATTCCTGGTGACCTATCTCGACCGGCTGTCGCAGACCGGGTGGAGCGTCAAGGTCCGCGGCCCCATCCGTGCCGTCGACGAGACCTCCAGGCCCCCCGCCGTCGACCCGGAGCCGTGGATGGGGTTCCCCGGGACGGTGCTCCTCGGGTTGACGATCGAAGAGCTGACAGGGCGGCGCGTGGCCTGAGCGCCTGTCACGCCGGTTCGAGGGTCGGCTCGTCCGGGGTCGCCGGGCTCAGGACGCACTCGACGACGAGCGGGTGCTCCTCGATCCGCCGCTCGAGGGCGCGCAGCGCATAGGCGACGGCGGCCTCGCGCGTGTCGCCGACCAGGTCCACGTGTGCGACGACGTACACCTGGCGCGGTCCCACGAACTCGACGTGCAGGTAGGTGACGCGTTCGATCTCGTCGACGCGAGCCAGCATCGCCAGTGTGCGGTCGCGCTGCGACGGCGACACGTGCTCCCCGACGATGAAGCGCCGGTTGCGGTCGATGAGCACGACGGCGACGACGGCGAGCAGGACGCCGACGGCGATGGAGCCGATCGCGTCGGGGACCGGAGACCCGGTGAGCTGGTGCGCGAGGATCCCCACGAACGCGATGAACAGCCCGATCAGTGCGGCGGCGTCCTCGGCGAAGACTGCGCGGAGCGTCGGGTCGGACGTGGTCAGCGCCGCGTCGACGACGTCGATGCTCTCGCGGCGAGCGGCCCCTCGGGTCTGACGGAAGGCCTGGGTGAAGGAGACGCCCTCGAGCACGAACGCGATGCCGAGCACCGCGTACGCGATGCCGAAGTCGCCGGCCGGCTCCGGATCGAGCAGCTCGGTGACGCCGTGCCAGATCGAGACCGCAGCACCGGCGGTGAAGAGGCCGATCGCGGCGAACATCGACCAGACGTACGCCTCGCGGCCGTAGCCGAGCGGGTGCGCGGCGTCGGGGCGGCCCCGAGAGCGTCGGTCCGCGATGAGCAGGAAGACCTCGTTGCCGGTGTCGGCCCACGAGTGCGCGGCCTCCGCGACCATCGACGCCGATCCCGTGAGGGCGGCCGCCACGCTCTTCGCGATCGCGATGAGCGCATTCATGCTGAAGGCGAGGACGACGGTGAGCGTGCTGTCACCGCCTGCGGTCGGGCGCTGCGCGTCGTCGTCGCTCACACCCCGGTTCTACCGTCGTCGCGGTGCGTGCGCAGGTCTGACGGCTCAGCGCGCGACGAGCGCGACGGTCAGCGCCCCCGCGGCGACGGCCACGGGTGCGAGGACGAGGCCCTGACCCAGCGTCCGTCGCCACGTCGGTCGCGGGCTGTCTCCGCTGTGCCGCTGGACCTGACGCCACCACAGCAGCGTGGCCAGCGACCCCCACGGTGTCAGCAGCGGCCCGGCGCCGACCGCGACGAGGAGCACGGCCGTACGCGCGGCGTCGTCGAGCGCGACGGGTGCGAGCGCGAGGAACGCAGGGAGGTTGTTGATCCCGTTGGCCGCACCGGCTCCGACAGCGGCGAGGCGCGCGAGGTCGCCGAGCCCGTTCCCGCTGCCCGCGATGCTCGCAGCGAGGTCGTCGAGCCCGTGAGCGTGGGCCCCACCGACGACGACGAACAGGCATGCCACCGCGACGACCATGCGCCACGGGACCAGGTCGGATGCCGCGACGACGAGGCTGCGGCGGCGGACGAGGACGGCTGCGCCGAGGACGACCGCCCCTGCGACGGCCACCCACGCGTACGAGGCTCCGGCGACGAAGCCCACCACCACGGCGACGGTGGTCACGGTCGCCGTCCGGAGCAGCACGGGGTCGTCGGGTCGAGCGTCCGGGGCCGCGACGAACCGGCCGGTGATCCGGCGGCGGTGCAGGACTGCGAGCACGACGAGGGTGGCGCCGACCACCGCGACCGCGGGCAGCGCCATCGTCGCGACGTAGCTCGTACCGGCCCGTTCGAAGGACGGCGCTGCCAGGAGGTTCGTCAGGTTGGAGACCGGGAGCAGCAACGACGCGGTGTTGGCGAGCGCGACCACGGTGAGGGTGAGCGGGATCGGGTCGGACCCCGTCCGTCGCGCCATCGCGAGGACGACCGGCGTGAGCAGCACCGCGGTGGTGTCCAGCGAGAGCGTGACGGTGCAGAGCGTCGCGAGCGCAGCCACCCAGACCCACAGGAGGAGCCGTCGTCCGGCCGACGCGCGGACCGCCACTCCCGCGGCGGCGTCGAACAGCCCGCAGACGGCGCACAGCTCCGCGTACGCGGTGATCGCGACGACGAAGACGAGGACTGGACCGGTGTGGTGGAGGAGGTCGACGGCGGCGTCGGACGGGAGCCAGCCAGTCACGAGGACGAGGGTGGCGGCGAGCGCCGCGGCAGCGGGAAGGGCGGCCGCGGGGGCGGCGGCACGGCTGACGACCCTCACCGAGAAAGCGTACGGGCCCCGCCGTGAACGTGAGGGGTGCCTCATGTCTTGGCCGTGGCGGTGTGTCACGCTGGACGGGTGCCTGCACCGAGCGTCTCGTACTCCATCACCATCCGCCTCGAGGTCCCGTCCGGGGGGTCGGCCGTCAGCGACCTGACCACCGTCGTCGAGAAGGCCGGCGGCATCGTCACGGCACTCGACGTCACCGGCTCGCACACCGAGCTTCTCCAGATCGACCTCACCGTGGCGACGTCCGACACCGACCACGCCGACCGGATCGTCGCCGCACTCCGCGCGATCGGGGACGCCGACGTCAAGAAGGTCTCCGACCGTACGTTCCTCATGCACCTCGGCGGTGTCATCGAGGTCGCGACCAAGCACCCGCTGCGGACCCGAGACGACCTCTCGATGATCTACACGCCCGGCGTCGCCCGGATCAGTGAGGCGATCGCGCGCGACAAGGAGGACGCCCGCCGCCTGACGGTCAAGCGCAACGCCGTCGCGGTCGTCACCGACGGGTCCGCCGTCCTCGGGCTCGGCGACATCGGCCCGTACGCGGCGCTTCCCGTGATGGAGGGCAAGGCGGCACTGTTCAAGACCTTCGCCGACATCGACGCCTGGCCGTTGTGCCTCGACACCCACGACGTCGACTCGATCGTCGAGACCGTGGCGGCGATCGCCCCGGGCTTCGCAGGCATCAACCTCGAGGACATCGCGGCGCCGAAGTGCTTCGAGATCGAGGACCGGCTGCGTGCGCGCCTCGACATCCCGGTGTTCCACGACGACCAGCACGGTACGGCGATCGTCGCGCTCGCCTCGCTGCGCAACGCCCTGCGTGTGGTCGGCAAGGACATCGCCGACGTCCGCATCGTCATGTCAGGCGCCGGGGCCGCGGGGACGGCGATCCTCAAGCTCGTCCTCGAGGCCGGGGCGACGGATGTGGTCGTGTGCGACATCGACGGTGTCGTCCACGCGGATCGCCCGGGGCTCGTCGGTCAGCTCCGCTGGATCGCCGAGCACACCAACCCGCGCGGCGTGACCGGATCGCTGCGCGACGTCATCGGCGGCGCCGACGTCTTCATCGGCGTCTCTGCCCCGAACGTGCTGACGATCGACGACGTGGAGTCGATGAACGACGGCTCGATCGTGTTCGCGCTCGCCAACCCGACCCCGGAGATCGATCCCGCGCTCGCCCGCGCGCACGCGACGGTGGTGGCGACGGGGCGGTCGGACTATCCCAACCAGATCAACAACGTGCTCGCGTTCCCCGGGGTGTTCCGCGGTCTGCTCGACGCGCAGAGCCACGGCATCGGGACGGACGTCCTCCTCGCCGCGTCGGAGGCGATCGCGGCGACCGTCTCCGACGACGAGCTGAACGCCAACTACATCATCCCGAGCGTCTTCCACCCCGACGTGCACGACCGCGTCGCGGAGGCCGTACGCGCGGTGGCGTCGGAGTCGCGCTGAGCTTCGACGCCGACGGGCGCCGGGCTCAGCGAAGCCCGAGGCCTGGCGGGTGGGGGAGCGCCGGCCAGGAGTCGCCGGCAGCGATCGCCGTGTCGAGCAGCGCCGCCACGTCGTCGGGCCACGGGACCGTACGCCGCTGCTCGAGGCTGACGTGACCCTCGATGAACTCGAACGTGTTCGCGAGGGCCCCCGTCGTCGTGTCGAACAGCAGCTGGATCCCGTGGACGACCTTCGACGACCGCGCGAGCATCCGGACGTAGACCGCGACGTCGTGACCGACCAGCACCTCGTCGAGGTAGCGGATCCGGTGCTCGATGCTGAACGCGCTCAGCCCACGCACGTCGCGGTACGACTCGTCGAACCCGATCGCCTCGAACGCCACGTCGCCCGCCCGCGCGTGCAGGTCGAAGTAGTGCCGGATGTTGACGTGGCCGTTGCCGTCCTCGTACTCGGCAGGGACGGTGAGGACGAGGTCCGGCTCGGCGCCGGCCATGTCCGCGATGCGGAGCGCGCCGCTCACGCGCGCCGCGGGAACTGCGTGAAGTCGGGCGTGCGCTTCTCCTTGTAGGCGTCGCGGCCCTCCTTGGCCTCGTCGTTGCCGTAGAAGAGCAGGTTGGTGTCGTGCGCGAGCTGCTGCAGGCCGGCGTAGCCGTCCTCGGAGGCGTGGAAGCTCGCCTTCATCAGTCGCAGCGCGTACGGAGAGAGTGCGAGCATCTCGCGGCACCACTTCACGGTCTCGCTCTCGAGGTCGGCGAGCGGGACGACCGTGTTGACCATGCCCATGTCGAGCGCCTGCTGGGCGTCGTACTGGCGGCAGAGGAACCAGATCTCCTTGGCCTTCTTCATGCCGACCAGCTGCGACAGAGAGCTCGCACCGAAGCCGCCGTCGAAGGAGCCGACCTTGGGGCCGACCTGTCCGAAGCGCGCGTTGTCGGCGGCGATCGTGAGGTCGGCGACGACGTGCAGCACGTGCCCGCCGCCGATCGCCCACCCGGCGACCATCGCGACGATCGGCTTGGGGCAGCGGCGCATCTGCACGTGCAGGTCGGTGACGTGGAAGCGGCCGGTGGCGCCGGCGTCGGTCTTGTAGCCGGAGTCGCCGCGCACCCGCTGGTCGCCTCCGGAGCAGAACGCCTTGTCGCCCTCGCCGGTGAGGATGATGACGCCGACCGACTCGTCCTCGCGTGCCACGGTGAGGGCGTCGGAGATCTCGATGATCGTCTGCGGCCGGAAGGCGTTGTGCACCTCGGGCCGGTTGATCGTGATCTTGGCGATGCCGTCGTCGGTGGTCTCGTACCGGATGTCGGTGTAGTCGCCCGCGGAGCTCCAGACGACGGGGGTGGAGTCAGTCATGGGGCCATTCTCCACACCCGCCGCCGGAGCGAGACGTCAGCGTGCGCCGAGCGAGCGCCAGTAGGCGTTGAGCGCGCCATTGGTCTTGATGAACCACACGAACGGTCCGACGAGGATGAACATGCCGGGGAAGTACCAGAGGCCGGTCACGGCGCTCACCGGCCGCTTCTGGCCGCGACGCTCGTAGAGTCCGCCGACCTCGTTGGAGGTGACGTACGGCATGACGATGCCGACGAAGATCGTCAGCAGGAGTGCGATGCCGCCACCGAGTCCCTGCTGGGAGTGGCGCTTCATCTCCTCGTGGGTCTTGTACCACCAGTACAGCTGGTAGAAGCCGAGCGTGACGATCGTCAGCAGCATGCAGACGCCGGTCGAACGCACCTTGCCGAGCGGGCCCGCCGCCGGCGGGTACGGCGCCACCGCCGCGTGCTGCGGGGCAAGAGGCGCGCCGGGGTACGGCGTCGAGGGGGCGGGCAGGTGTGAGATCTCGTGGGAGTTCGCAGGTGCGGGCGGCAGGGTCGAGTCAGTCATCGGTGTCCTTGGGGTGGGGAGTCTTAGGGGAGTCCAAGCCGGAAGGTAGCGGATGGCGGCGACACCTGGGCCCGATTCGAAGATTCGTCTCGCTGCAAGCCGCTTGACTTTAATTCACGACTCGTACTAAACAGGGGGACGTGGCTCACACCATCGTCGGGATCGACTCCTCCACCACCGCGACCAAGGCGCTCCTCGTGGACGCGCTCGACGGCCGCGTGCTCGACCGGCGCGTCGTCCGGCACCCCGAGGGGACGGCCGTCGACCCTCGCCACTGGCTGAAGGCGTGCGACGACGCGGTCGGCGACTGGCTGTCCGACGCGAACGCAGTCGCCGTCGCGGGGCAGCAGCACGGCATGGTCGCGCTCGACGAGGACGGCGACCCGGTCCACGACGCGCTGCTGTGGAACGACACCCGCTCCGCCGACGCGGCGCACGACCTCGTCGACGAGATGGGCGGTCCCCAGGCCTGCGCCGATGCGGTCGGCAGCGTCCTTGTCGCATCGTTCACCGCGACGAAGCTGCGGTGGCTGCGCGACCACCGGCCCGAGGCGGCGGCGCGTACCGCGCAGGTGCTGCTGCCGCACGACTACGTGTCGTGGCACCTCACCGGACGCCGTACGCAGGCGTTCACCGATCGCGGCGACGCGTCGGGCACCGGCTACTTCGACGCCCGCAGCGGCGCGTGGCGCGACGACCTCGCCGAGCGCGCTCTCGGGCGTCCCGTCGCGTTGCCCCGGATCGTGACCGACGGCGCGGCGGCGTACGAGCACGAGTCAGGACTCGTGGTCACGGGTGGCACCGGCGACAACATGGGCGCCGCGCTCGGGCTCGGCCTCCGCCCCGGCGACGTCGCCGTGTCGATCGGCACCTCGGGGGTCGCGAGCGCCGTGTCGGCCTCGCCGGTCGCCGACGGTACGGGGGCGGTGACGGGCTTCGCCGACGCGACCGGCCGTTATCTGCCGATGGTCACCACGATGAACGCTGCCGGGATCCTCGACCTGCAGGCCCGGCTGCTCGGCGTCGACCACGCCGAGCTCGGTCGGCTCGCGCTCGCCTCGTCGCCGGGCGCGGGCGGGCTCGTCGTCTCGCCCTACTACGGCGGCGAGCGCACCCCCAACCGCCCGCGGGCCACCGGTGTCTGGTCCGGCCTGACGCCGGCCACGACTCGCGAGGACCTCGCGCGAGCCGTCGTCGAGGCGATGCTGTGCTCGCTCGCCGACGCCGTCGACCTCCTGCGCGAGCGTGTCGGAGGCATCGACGGGCGGATCCTCCTCATCGGCGGCGCCACCGCCAACCCCGCCGTACGCGCCCTCGCCCCAGCGGTCCTCGGCGGTCCGGTCCACGTCCCCGAGCCTGCCGAGTACGTCGCGCTCGGCGCCGCTCGCCAGGCTGCCTGGGCGTGCAGCGGCCAGGCCGAGCCGCCCGACTGGGACGCCCGCGGCACCGAGGTGCTCGAGGCCGACCCGACCCCCGCCGTACGCGAGACCTATGCCCTTCTCCGCGACCGCACGGCCGCGTGGGACTGACCGCACCACCCGAGAGGACACCATGACGATCCCCAAGCCCACCCCGGCAGACAAGTTCTCGTTCGGTCTGTGGACCGTGGCCTATCCAGGGCGCGACCCCTTCGGGGAGCCGACCCGCGGTGAGATGGACCCGGTCCACGCGCTCGAGAAGCTCGCCGGGCTGGGCGCGTACGGCGTGAACTTCCACGACGACGACCTGATCCCGTTCGGGTCCGACGACGACACCCGCGCCCGCATCGTCGAACGCTGGAAGAAGGGTCTGGCCGACACCGGCCTCGTCGTCACCACGGCCACGACCAACCTCTTCACCCACCCCGTCTTCAAGGACGGCGGCTTCACGTCGAACGACCGGGACGTACGCCGGTTCGCGATCCGCAAGGTGATGCGCAACATCGACCTCGCGGCCGAGCTGGGTGCGAAGGTCTACGTCTGCTGGGGCGGCCGCGAGGGGGCCGAGTCCGGTGCGGCGAAGGACGTCGCCGCGGCGCTGGACCGTTATCGCGAGGCGTTCGACGTGCTCGGCGAGTTCGTCCACGACCGGGGGTACGACCTGCGGTTCGCGATCGAGCCGAAGCCCAACGAGCCGCGCGGCGACATCCTCCTCCCGACGATCGGCCACGCCCTCGCGTTCATCGAGACCCTCGAGCGCTCCGAGAACGTCGGCGTGAACCCGGAGGTGGGGCACGAGGAGATGGCCGGCATGAATGCGGCGCACGGCTACGCCCAGGCGATGTGGCACGACAAGCTCTTCCACATCGACCTCAACGGCCAGCACGGCCCGCGCTACGACCAGGACCTGCGGTTCGGCGCCGGCAACGCGCGCGGCGCGTTCTGGGTCGTCGACGCGCTCGAGTCCGGTGGCTACGACGGGCCCGTCCACTTCGACTTCAAGACGCCGCGCACCGAGGACGAGGAGGGCGTGTGGGTGGCCGCAGCCGCATGCATGACGAACTACCTCGTGCTGCGTGACAAGGTGCGGGCGTTCCGTGCCGATCCCGAGGTGCAGGAGGCGCTCGCTGCCGCCCGCCTGCCGGAGCTGGCGGTCCCGACGCTCGACGAGGGCGAGGGGTGGCGCGAGCTCGAGCAGGCCGAGCTGGCCGACCCGGACCAGCTCGCCGCGCGTGGGGCGGCGTTCGAGCACCTCGACCAGCTCGCGCTCCAGCACCTGTACGGGGTGCGCGGGTGACCCTCGTCGCGACCGAGGACCTCCGCCGCCAGAACACCGCGACGGTGCTGCGGAGCCTGCGGCACGACGGTCCGGCGACGCGGACGGAGCTCGCGCGCCGTACCGGACTGGCGAAGGCGACCGTCGGCACGATCGTCGGGGCGCTGGTCGACGGCGGCCATGTCAGCGAGGCCGACGCCGTCGCCGCGGCGCGGGGGCGTCCGGGCCGACCGCTCGTCCTGACCGGCAGCACGCTCGTCGGTCTCGGGCTCGAGGTCAACGTCGACTACGTGTCGTCGGTCGCCGTCGACCTCGGCGGCACGGTGCGCCTCGAGCGCACCGTGCCGGTCGAGGACCGCGACCCGTACGAGGTCGTGGTCGCCGCCGCACGCGAGTCCGCCGACCTCATGTCCGGCATGGGGACCCGCGTCGTCGGCGCCACGGTCGCGGTCCCGGGCCTGGTGGACCGGCAGAACGGGATCGTCGCGATGGCCCCTAACCTCGGTTGGCGCGGCCGCACCGTCGCCGACGACCTCGGTGCGGCGACGGGTCTGCCGGTCGCGGTCGAGAACGACGCGAACTGCGCCGCCCTGGCAGAGGCACGGCGCGGCGCCACCATCGGGCTCGACCAGTCCGTCTACGTCACCGGCACGGTCGGCATCGGTGCCGGGGTGATCAGCGGTGGCGCGATCGTACGAGGCACCTCCGGGTTCGCGGGGGAGGTCGGCCACATCCCGCTCGGCGACCCCGCCGCGCGGTGCGGCTGCGGCCGACGCGGGTGCTGGGAGGCGTCGGTCGGTCTGCGCGCCCTGTTGTCGGCCGTGGGGGTCGCCGAGGACGGCACCCCGCTCGAGGCGGCCGAGGCGGTCTCGCGGCGGGCCGCGTCCGACGCGAGCACGGCGGAGATCCTCGACGGCATCGGGGTGCTGCTCGGCAAGGGGGTGGCCACGATGGCGAACATCCTCAACCCCGACGCCGTCGTCCTCGGTGGCTACTTCGTCCCGCTGGCGCCGTACCTGATGCCCGCGACCGTGCGCGAAATCGAGGCGCACGTGACGTCCGCGCCGTACGCCTCGATCGACGTACGCCTCAGCACCCTCGGGCTGCGGGCGGCAGCGACGGGAGCGGCCGAGGAGGCGTTGACGCAGGTGCTCAGTGGAGCGACGGCGGTCTGACGGCGGCTCAGGCGCTGGCGCGGCTGCGGCGCTCGACGAGCCCGTCGACGGAGCGCGGCGACAGAACCTCTTCGATCACCATCGCGGCGGCACCGAGCACGGCCTCGCGCCCGCGCATCGACGAGCTGACGATCCGCAGCTGGTGCGTGGCCAGCGGGAGCGAGCGCTGGTAGACGACCTCGCGGATCCCTGCGAGCAGGTATTCGCCGGTCGCGGCGAGGGAGCCCCCGATGACGACCACCGACGGGTTGAGCAGGCTGACGCACGTCGCGAGGACGCTGCCGATCGCGCGTCCGGCCTCGCGTACGGCACGGACCGCCTCGACCTCACCCCGCTCGACGGCGTCGACCACGTCCTGGGGGGTTGCCACCCCGATGTCGAGGTCCGCGAGCTGCTTGGCGATCGCGGGACCGGCCGCCACCGCCTCGAGGCAGCCGAGGTTGCCGCACCGGCACGCCACGTCCTCGCCCTTGCCGCTGACCTGGACGTGGCCGAGGTCGCCCGCGGTCCCGAGCGCACCGCGGACCAGACGGCGGTTGGAGATGATGCCCGACCCGATGCCGGTCGCGACCTTGACGAAGAGCAGGTCGTCGGTCTCCGGCCAGTGCGCCGTGTGCTCGCCGAGCGCCATCACGTTGACGTCGTTGTCGACGAGGACGGGGACGGGGAACGACGTGCTCAGGTAGCCGGGGATGTCGAAGTCGTGCCACCCGGGCATGATCGGCGGGTTCGCGGGGCGTCCGGTGGAGTGCTCGACGGGTCCGGGGGCGCCGACGCCGATGCCGGCCAGCGACTCCGGGGTCAGGCCGTGCGCCACCAGGAGGCTCTCGCCGAGGTCGACGACGCGGTCGAGCACCGGCTGCGGTCCTTCGGTGATGTCGCTCGCGACACTCACCTCGTCGAGGATCTCGCCGGCGAGGTCGGTGAGCGCCACGGTCGCGTGGCTGGCGCCGAGGTCGACGGCGAGCACGGCGAACGAGCTGGTGTTCATCGCGAAGCGCGCGGGAGGTCGGCCGCCGGTGGAGGCTGCTTCCCCGACGGGGACGAGGAGGCCGGTCGCCAGCAGGAGGTCGAGCCGCGCCGAGACGGTCGACCGCGCGAGCGAGGTGGCCTCGGCGATCTCCGCCTTCGTCCGTGGGCGCCCGTCCCGCATCAGCTGGAACACCTCGCTGGCTGCAGTCGCCGAGCTCGCCTGCGGCACGAACGGATCCATGGGGACGAGTCTCCCACGTGAACTTCTGGAGTCAAGTCCAACATAAGTATGTCGACGTTCGTCTGACTTTTGCTTGACGATCGACATTGCCTGTGACTAGCATCACGCCCATGCCAGGCCCATTGCTCCAGCTGACGGGCATCGTCAAAGAGTTCCCCGGTGTGCGGGCGCTCGACGGTGTCGACCTCGTGGTCCGCGCCGGAGAGGTCCACTGCCTCCTCGGCCAGAACGGCGCGGGCAAGTCGACCCTGATCAAGGTCCTCGCCGGTGCCTACAACCCGGACGCAGGCGAGATCGTCATGGACGGCGAGCCCGTGACCTTCAGCGATCCGCAGGCCGCCCTCGGCGCCGGCATCGCGACGATCTACCAGGAGCTCGACCTGGTCGACGGGCTCAGCGTCACCGACAACATCTTCCTCGGCCACGAGAAGAGCCGGTTCGGCTTCGCGCGGGTCGGCGAGGCGAACCGCGCGGCACGCGAGCTGCTCAACTCCCTCGGTCACCCCGAGATCCGGCCGTCGCGCGAGACCGGCAGCCTCTCTGCCGCCGGCAAGCAGATCGTCTCGATGGCCAGGGCGCTCTCCCGCCAGGCGCAGGTGATCGTGATGGACGAGCCGTCGGCCGTGCTCGACCCCGACGAGGTCGACGGCCTGTTCCGCGTCATCGAGGATCTTCGGGCGCGCGGCAAGGCGATCATCTACATCTCGCACCGGTTGGAGGAGATCCGCCGGATCGGCGACCGGCTCACCGTGCTCAAGGACGGCCGCACCGTCGCGTCCGACCTCTCGGCGCGCGAGACACCGACCGCAGAGCTGATCTCACTGATGACCGGGCGTGAGATCTCCGCCGAGTACCCCCGCCGTACGACCCCGCTGCCCGACGTCGCTCCGCTGCTCGTGGTCGAGGGGCTGGGACGCGACGGAGAGTTCGAGGACGTCTCCTTCGAGGTGCGCCCGGGAGAGATCGTCGGGTTCGCCGGGCTCGTCGGCGCCGGCCGCAGCGAGATCGTCGAGACCGTCTACGGCGCACGGCGTGCCGACCACGGTTCCGTCACCGTAGACGGTCGCCGGCTCCGCCGCGGGTCGGTCGACTCGGCCGTCGCCGCGGGCATCGGGCTCTGTCCTGAGGAGCGCAAGTCCCAGGGCCTGGTCCTCGACGAGGCGGTCTACCGCAACATCTCGCTCGCCAGCCTGCCCCGCTTCTCGAGGATGGGGGCGACCCGCGACTCCGCGGAGCGCTCCGCCGCGGCGGAGGTGGCACGGACGGTCGACGTCCGACCGGCCGACCCGGACCGCGTCACGCGCACACTCTCGGGCGGCAACCAGCAGAAGGTCGTCCTGGCCCGTTGGTTGCTGCGATCGTGCCGCGTGCTGCTGCTCGACGAGCCGACCCGTGGCGTCGACGTCGGGGCGCGCAGCGAGATCTACGCGCTCATCCGCCGGCTCGCCGACGAGGGGGTCGCCGTCGTCGTCGTGTCCAGCGACATCGAGGAGGTCCTCGGCCTCTCGGACCGCGCGATGGTCGTCGCCGACGGTCGCATCGTCCACTCGGCGCCTGCCGACCAGCTCGACGCACACACCGTGCTCGACCGGGTGCTCGCCACCCACGAAACATCCAGCCACGACACGAAAGGTGACGCCGCGTGAGTACCTCATCGGTGGCGGGAAGCACCCAGCAGACGACTGCGACGCCTGAAAGGACGCGGTCCCTCGGGATCGCGCGCAACCTCGGGCTCGTGGTGGCGCTGGTGGTGCTCTGCGTCGTCGGCCTGATCACTGCCGGCGACCGCTTCGCGAGCAGCAACAACATCATCACGATCCTCAGCCTCGCGTCGGCGATCGGCGTGGTCGCGATCGGCATGACCTTCGTCATCACCGGCGGCGGCATCGACCTCTCGGTCGGCGCGATCGTCGCTCTGTCTTCGGTCTGGGCGTCCACCACGGGCACCCAGGCGATGGCCGAGAGCGTCGGCTGGATCGTGATCGTCACGACCGCGATCGGGGTCGGCATCGCCTGCGGCCTCATCAACGGGCTGCTCATCGCGTACGGCAAGATCGTCCCGTTCATCGCGACGTTGGCGATGCTCGCCAGCGCCCGCGGGCTCGCCGAGATCATCGCCGACCGCAAGACTCAGATCATCCGCGACCAGGCGTTCAAGGACGCCCTCGGTGCGCGTCCGCTCGGCATCCCCGTGATCGTCTACATCTTCGCGGTGGTCGTCGTGCTCGGCTGGTTCCTCCTGAACCGCACCACCTTCGGCCGGCGCACCTTCGCGGTCGGCGGCAACACCGAGGCGGCCCGTCTCGCGGGCATCAAGGTCCAGCGCCACACCGTCTACCTGTACGCCCTGCTCGGCGCCACCTGCGGCCTCGCCGCGGTGATGCTCATGTCACGCACGCAGACCGGTTCGTCGACCCACGGCCTGATGTGGGAGCTCGACGCGATCGCCGCGGTCGTGATCGGCGGCACGCTGCTCAGCGGCGGCCGCGGCACCGTGACCGGCACGCTGTTCGGCGTGCTGATCTTCACCACCCTCACCAATGTCTTCACGCTCAACAACTTGTCGACGTCCGTCCAGGCCGTCGCCAAGGGCGTGATCATCGTCGTCGCAGTGCTCCTCCAGCAGCGACTGGCGAACCGCAGCACCTAACTCACCGAGGAGACGGCATGTCCACCACCACCCCGCGCCGGCGGCTGATCGCGATCGCCGGACTGATCGCAGCAGTGCCTCTCGCACTCACCGCCTGCACCAACAGCTCAGACGACGGCGACGACACCTCCAACGCTTCCAACACCGGCTCCGGCGACAACGCGGAGGCCGGGGACACCGTACGCATCGGTTTCTCCGCACCTGCAGCCGACCACGGCTGGATGGGCGCGATCACCTCCGCGGCCGTCGACCAGGCCGACGCGTTCGAGGACGTGGAGCTGATCAACGCCGAGGGCACCAACGACGTCAACCTGCAGATCTCGCAGGTGGAGACCTTCATCAACGACGAGGTCGACGCCATCGTGCTGCTGCCGTTCGACGGCGCGGCCATGACCGACGTCGCCACCCGGGCGATGGAGGCCGGCATCCCGGTGATCAACGTCGATCGCGAGTTCGACTCGCCGTTCGCGGCCCGTTCGACCGTCCTCGGTGACAACTACGGCATGGGCGTCTCCGCCGGTCGCTTCATCTGCGAGCAGGCCGACGGCAACACCGACGCCGTCGTGGCCGAGATCGCGGGCATCGACTCGCTCCCGCTGACGCAGGACCGTTCGCGCGGGTTCTCCGACGCGCTGAAGGACTGCGGTCTCAAGGTCTCCAACCGGGTCGCCGCCGAGTTCACGGTGGAGTCCGGTGAGCGTGCGGCAGCCAACCTGCTCCAGGCCGCCCCCAAGATCGACTACCTCTGGAACCACGACGACGACCAGGGTGTCGGCGTCATGGCGGCGATCGAGAACGCGGGTCGTGACGAGTTCGTCATGGTCGGCGGCGCCGGCTCGGCCAACGTGATGCGCATGATCGAGGCGGACGACACCGTCCTCAAGGCGACGGTCATCTACCCGTCGACGCAGGGTGCTGACGGCATCAAGCTCGCGCGCCTCATCGCCCAGGGCAAGTCGATGTCGGACCTTGCCGAGGTGGAGGTCCCGCGCGTGATCCAGCTGTCCGCGCCGATCGTCACCAAGGAGAACGTCGACCAGTACATGGACTCGGCCTTCGAGTCCTGATCGACGGCGGTGCGCCCCGCTCCGACTCCTGCGGGCGGGGCGCACCGCAACCCAGCGCAGACGCCCCCCTCGGACCGAAGGAATCCCATGTCAGACACGTCTCGCGAGCTCCGCGTCGGCCAGGTGGGCTACGCCTTCATGGGTGCCGCGCACTCCCAGGCCTGGCGCACCGCTCCGTCGTTCTTCGACCTCCCCCTCAAGCCCCGGCTCACCGCCCTGTGTGGTCGAGACGCGTCCGCGGCAGGCGTCGTGGCCGAGCGCTTCGGCTGGGAGTCGGTCGAGACGGACTGGCACGCATTGATCGAGCGCGACGACATCGACCTGATCGACATCTGCACCCCGGGCAGCACACACGTCGAGATCGCCGTCGCCGCCCTGCGCGCCGGCAAGCACGTGCTCTGCGAGAAGCCGCTCGCCAACACGGTGGAGGAGGCGGAGCAGATGGCGGCCGCCGCTGCCGAGGCCGCGACCCACGGCGTCTTCGCGATGGTCGGCTTCACCTACCGCCGTACGCCGGCCCTGTCGCTGGCCCGCCAGCTCGTACGCGCGGGGAGGCTCGGCACGATCCGCCACGTCCGCGCGCACTACCTGCAGGACTGGCTGGTGGACCCCGACAGTCCGTTGACGTGGCGCCTCGACAAGTCGCTCGCCGGGTCCGGCGCGCTGGGTGACATCGGCGCGCACATCGTCGACGCCGCGCAGTTCATCACCGACTCCTGGATCACCTCCGTCAGCGGCGTGATGCAGACCTTCGTCGACAGCCGCCCGATCGCCGGGGAGCACAGCACGCTCGGCGGCAGTGGCGCCGCGAACGGTGAGCGCGGGCCGGTCACGGTCGACGATGCCGCGGCCTTCACCGCCCGCTTCGACAACGGCGCCCTCGGCATCTTCGAGGCGACCCGCTTCGCCACCGGCCGCAAGAACGCCCTCCGGATCGAGATCAGCGGGTCGGGCGGGGCGCTCGCGTTCGACTTCGAGGAGATGAACATCCTCAACCTGTACGACGCGTCGGAGCCTGCCGAGACGGCCGGTTTCCGCCGCATCGTCGTCACGGAACCGAGCCACCCGTACGCCGCCGCCTGGTGGCCCCCCGGTCACGGACTCGGCTACGAGCACGGCTTCACGCACCAGGTCGTCGACATCGTGAACGCCATCGCGTCCGGTGAGCAGCCGACTCCGTCCTTCGCCGACGGACTGGCTGTGCAGCGTGTGCTCGCCGCTGTGGAGGCGAGCTCCGACGACGACTCCCGTCAGCAGAAGGTCCCCCACGACTCAGCACCCGTTGGCGCGGGCACGCCCGCGACCCCCCAAGGAGAGGCATCATGACGCGACCGATCACGCTCTTCACCGGCCAGTGGGCCGATCTTCCGTTCGAGGAGGTGGCACGTCTTGCCGCCGGATGGGGCTACGACGGGCTCGAGATCGCGTGCTGGGGGGACCACTTCGACCCGTGGGCTGCCGTGGAGGAGGACGGCTACGTCCAGGCGAAGCTCGACCTGCTCGACCAGTACGGCCTGAAGGTCTACGCGATCTCCAACCACCTCAAGGGCCAGGCGGTCTGCGACGACCCGATCGACCAGCGGCACCGCGACATCCTTCCCGACCGCATCTGGGGGGACGGCGACCCCGAAGGCGTACGCCAGCGTGCCGCCGAGGAGATGAAGAACACCGCCCGTGCTGCACGGCTGCTCGGGGTCGACACCGTTGTCGGCTTCACGGGCTCGTCGATCTGGAAGTACGTCGCGATGTTCCCGCCGGCATCGGAGGCGATGGTCGACGCCGGCTACGAGGACTTCGCGACCCGCTGGAACCCGATCCTCGACGTCTTCGACGAGGAGGGCGTGCGGTTCGCGCACGAGGTGCACCCGAGCGAGATCGCGTACGACTACTGGACCACCGTGCGGACGCTCGAGGCCATCGGTCACCGCGAGGCGTTCGGGCTCAACTGGGACCCGTCGCACTTCGTGTGGCAGGACCTCGACCCGCTCGGCTTCCTCTGGGACTTCAAGGACCGGATCTACCACGTCGACTGCAAGGACGCGAAGAAGCAGGTCGGCAACGGTCGCAACGGGCGGCTCGGCTCGCACCTGCCCTGGGCGGATCCGCGCCGCGGCTGGGACTTCGTCTCCACGGGACGCGGTGACGTCCCGTGGGAGGCGTGCTTCCGCATGCTCAACACGATCGGCTACGACGGCCCGGTGTCGATCGAGTGGGAGGACGCCGGCATGGACCGTCTCCTTGGTGCGCCCGAGGCGTTGGCGTTCGTGAAGGCCAACCTGTTCGACGCTCCCGAGGCGGCGTTCGACGCGGCGTTCAGCACCAAGGACTGACGCCGCGAGCGGGACGTCGATCCATGTCCTTCTGATCGAACGCGGTCGCCGGCACGCGATACTCCGTCCATGATCGACCAGCTTCGTACCAAGGTCCTGCCGCCGTCGCAGCGTCGTACGCTCGAGGAGCTGACGCTCGAGCTCGACCCGGGTGCCGGCGACGTCGCGTCCAAGAGCTCGGCGTTCTGGACGATGCTGGTGCTCTCCGGCGTGATCGCCTCGGCGGGTGTGCTCGCCGACTCGACCGCGACGGTGATCGGGGCCATGATCATCGCTCCGCTCTCCACGCCGATCATGGGCACTGCGCTCGCGATCGTGAAGCGGCAGCCGACACGGGCGCTCATCCTGGTCGCCGCGGGATCAGCAGTGGTGGTGGTCATCGGACTGCTCTTCTCGTTCTTCCTTCCCGGCTCTTACGACGTCCACGAGAACGGCCAGATCATCGGGCGCACCTCGCCGGACGTGCTCGACCTGATCGCGGCGGTGGCGACCGGACTCGCAGGAGCGGTCGGGCTCGCCCGCCGCGACGTCGCGGCCGTCCTCCCGGGGGTGGCCATTGCGATCTCCCTCGTGCCGCCGCTGGCCGTGGTCGGGGTCTGCCTCGGCCTGGGAGACGTGGAGCTCGCGATCGGTGCGTTGCTCCTCTTCCTCTCGAACCTGCTCGCGCTGGTGCTCGCCGGGACGTTGGTGTTCGCTGCGCTCGGCTACGCGGCAGACTCGCTCGACAGCGCCCGGCGCTCGGCGCGCAAGACCCGGGTCACGCTCACCGTCCTGGTCGTCGCCGTGACGGTCCCGCTCGTCGTCAACACGATCGTCACGATCGTCCTCGCGAACTGGGCCGGTCGGGTCGAGAGCGTCGCAGAGGAGTGGATCTCGCAGGTCGACGGTGCCGCCGTGACACAGGTCGAGACCCGGTCCCGCGTGTTCGTCGTCCACGTCCGCGCGGCCGGCGAGCTGCCACCCGCCGACGACCTGCTGGCTGGGCTCGAAGGGGAGGTTCCGGACGGTGCGAAGGTCAGCGTCGTGACGACCCAGGGCGAGGAGATCGAGGCGGGCGTCGTCGGAGACTGACACAGCGACGCCCCGGCGGGAGGTGCCGGGGCGTCGCTGTCCGGAGGGGGAACCAGCTTGGAGGTCAGGCCGGGCAGGTGTTGCGGTACTCCGACAGCTGCGACGACACGGTCGAGGGCAGCGGGCACAGGATCGACGAGTAGCGCGTGTCGGTGTCGAGGTAGCGCTTGAGCCAGCTGATCATGACAGCGCCCTGGTCGTTCGGGTTGGTGTTCGCGGCCAGGTGGGACTCGTTGTCGAGCTCGGCGTAGGCCCTCTCGGGCGCTCCGGTGAGCGTGGCGTAGAAGCGCTCCGCGTGCGAGCCGACCGCAGCGATGGTGTCGGACTCGGCGCCGATGATCATGGTCGGGATGTCGATGCCGCTCCAGGTCTTGTCGGTGTGCCAGGGCTGCAGCGCGACCGCGGCCTTGACGTTCGACCCACCGTTCTCAGCGGCGTACAGCGTGCCGCCGCCTCCCATCGAGTGGCCGGCGACCGCGACACGGGAGGCGTCGAGCCGGGTGCGGACCGAGCTGCGCTCCGTGAGGTAGTCGACGCCCGCGAGGATCTGGCGGCCGCGGCTGTCGGGCTGGTCCAGGGTGCTGTTCGTGTCGATCACCAGGACGACGAAGCCGTGGGACGCCACGCGACGCGCGAGCCCGGAGTACTGGCTGGCCCGCGCCGTGAAGCCGGGGGAGAAGACGACGGCTCCGTAGCCGCTGCCGGTCGACGGGTAGTAGATTTCGCCGCCGCCGAACCCGCTGGCGGACAGGCTCGAGACCGACGTGGTGCTCACGCCGTACGTGCCGTTGGCGAGGATGTTCGTCGCCGTGGGGGCGGGCCCGTTCTCGACCGCGTTCGCCGCTGGTGCGGTGACGCCGACGAAGGGGAGGGACACGACCGCGAGGACACCCACGATCCTGACCGCGAGATGCTTCAACATGCTCGTTCTCCTTCTCGATTCGGCGGCTCCGAGAACCCCTCGACGGTCGAGGTCGCCGCTCGGTGGAAGGGGACGTTAACGGGCCTGTTACAGACCGCGCAACAAACCCGTAGGACTTTTTGTCACGCCCGGTTACTTGGTGACTAAGCGCTTGCTTAGCGAAGTGTGATGCGAAGAATCTCCGGCTGAAGTAGCGATTTACCGAACACTGTTATGCCGGGGAATTGAGACGCCGTGGGTTGTCCGGGTGGGTTCCGAGCGAATGTGAGACCGGTCACTTTCGCCCAGCGGACGCTGTTCCGTCGCGGCGGCACTCCGAGCGCCGTTTGACCCCGCAGGCGCCGGGTACTTCCTCCGCGACGAAGGGAGCGGTTCGTGCGCGTCGTGGTGACAGGGGCCAGTGGGAACGTGGGCAGCGCGCTGCTGCGCGAGCTCGCCAGCCGCGGCCACGACCTCGTCGGAGTCGCACGCCGTACCCCCGACCTCCCGCACGACCCGCAGGAGGGGTCGGTCCGCTGGCACGCCGCAGACGTGGCCGAGGACCTGCTCGACCCGTTGTTCGAAGGCTGCGACGCTCTCGTCCACCTGGCCTGGATGTTCCAGCCGACCCATGACCCCGACACCACCTGGCGCGCGAATGCGATCGGCACCCGCCGCGTCCTTCAGGCGGCAGCGCGCACCAAGGTGCCGGTGGTCGTCTGCGCCTCGTCGGTCGCCGCCTACTCTCCTGCCGAGGACGACCACCCCGTCGACGAGGACTGGCCTACCGACGGTCCCTCGCCTGCGTCGTACTGCCGCGAGAAGGCGTACGTGGAGCGACTCCTCGATGCGTTCGGGGCCCAGCGGCCCGACGTACGGGTCGTACGCGTCCGCCCTGCCTTCGTCTTCCAACGCTCGGCTGCGTCCGAGCAGCGGCGGATCTTCGGTGCGCCGGCGCTGCGGCCTTGGATGCTCGACCGGAGGTTGCTGCCCGTCGTCCCGATCCCCCGCGGGCTCCGCCTGCAGGCGGTTCACGCCGGCGACCTCGCCCGGGCGTACGCGGAGACGGTCGAGCGACCCGTCCACGGCGCGTTCAACGTGGCCGCCGACGACCTGCTGCGACGGGACGACCTCGGGCGGATCCTCGACGCCAAGCCGTTCGACGTCCCGGCCCGCCTCGTCCGCGGCGGCATCGAGGCGGCGTGGCGGGTGCGGCTGGTCGGAGCGCCAGGTGATCTCTTCGATGCGCTGCTCCGCATCCCCGTCCTCGGGACGGCGCGGGCGAAGGCCGAGCTCGGATGGATGCCGCACCACTCCGCTGCTTCCGCCCTCGAGGCGATGCTGACCGGTGCGCGCGAGGGTGCGGGATCCGACCTGCCGCCGCTGGAGCCCGACGCCTCGTTCCCCTGACCAGCCGCATCAAGTGCGAAGGCCTGCCGCCATGCCTTCTCGGTACTCGGTGTAGCCGGGTCCCACGATCGCGAGCAGTGAGGCGAACCCTAGGAGCGTGGCCAGGTTCTGCCCGAAGGCGCCGCTCAAGAATCCCAGAGCCGATCCTGGTCCGATGTCAGGGTGCAGGATGCCGATCAGGCCGACGAGGAACACCAAGGCGAAGAGCAAGAACCAGGCCGAAGCGACGACGCGCGTGGCCGCCGTGGCCTTGACGAATGCGAGCGGATCCAGGCCGCGTCGTGACAAGCGCTGCGCCATGACGGAGCCCGAAACCATCGCTGCTGTGCTCGCATACGACGCAAAGGCAGTTCGAGCGGCCCCATCGACTGCACTGAGAATCCCCGACGTGCACAGGCTCACGACGCTGCAGAACCAGAAGAAGCGCATCCATCGGCCGAGAGGCCTCGGGCGTACGGGGCGCTTACCCATGGCATGACTGTAAGGCGGACAGACCCGGAGTGCCCGCGGCGGAGCGACCGTGTCGCCGTCCACGGGCAGCGCGCCAGATCGGATGCGGCATACTGACCGCCAGGAATCAGGGCCTCTAGCTCAACTGGCAGAGCAGCGGACTTTTAATCCGCGGGTTGTGGGTTCGATCCCCACGGGGCCCACCTGGAGGTCGTGGCTCACGACGTCGCTGCGCGGAGCGGTTTCCGGTTCCCAGCCCCGGATACGCGACGGATGTCGTCGTCCCGCGCCCCAATCGCGGGCCATCGGCGAGCCGTGGCGCGCGATCGGGACCTGCATCAGTCGACTTTCCTCGGATTCGTCGATCCGCCCGACGCAACCTCCGCCGACCCCGTAACCTGAAGGTGAACTGCTGTTCGACGACGCGTGAAGGGAGACCGTGGTGGCATCGCCCGAACCCTTGGACGTCCGTCTGCGTGATCAGGATGTGCTCGACGAGATCGAGATGACCAGCAACCTGATGATTGCTGCGTCGGCCGCGTCGGAGCGCCTCAGCCAGCAGGTCGTCGATGAGATCCTCGGGGTTCGCCCGCGCCGCAACGTCGCCTGACGCTCCCCAAGCTTTAGTAAGCCCCGTCACAGTCACCCACGTGCACGCGTAGGGTGAGATGCGCATGGTTGGGACCCAGGACCTACCATTGATCCGGCCTTACCCACCCCCTGACGGGAGCTTGTCGTGCGGTTGAAATTCCGACCGACTGATACAACGTTCTACGACCTCTTCACCGAGCTCGCCGGCCACCTCGTGGACGGCGCGAACCTGCTCGCGAAGATGCTCGACGAGACGTCCGACCGAGACGCGATCGCGAAGCAGCTCAGCGAGGTCGAGCACGCCGCGGACGACGCGACACACGCCATCATCAACCGCGTGAACCAGACCTTCGTGACCCCGTTCGACCGCGAGGACATCTACAAGCTCGCAAGCAGTCTCGACGATGTCATGGACTTCATCGACGAGGCCGGCGACCTGGTCGTGCTCTATGACCTCGACGTGCTCCCGTCGCGGATGGCGTCGATGGTCGAGGTCATCCAGCGAGGCTGCGAGCTGACTGCCGAGGCCATGCCCCGGCTGCGGACCATGACCGACCTCTCCGAGTACTGGATCGAGATCAACCGCCTCGAGAACCAGGCCGACCGTGACTACCGCCGCATCCTCGCCAAGCTCTTCTCCGGTGAGTACAAGGCGCTCGAGGTCATGAAGCTCAAGGACGTCGTCGAGTCGCTCGAGGACGCCGTCGACGCACTCGAGTCCGTGGCCAACACGGTCGAGCAGATCGCAGTCAAGGAGTCCTGAGGGTGGATCTCACCCTGCTCATGGTGATCCTCGTGGTCAGCCTCGCGCTGGCTTTCGACTACACCAACGGCTTCCACGATGCGGCCAACGCGATCGCGACGTCCGTGTCCACCCGGGCACTGACACCGCGCATCGCGCTCCTGATGGCCGCGATCATGAACTTCATCGGGGCGTTCCTCGGCACGGAGGTCGCCGACACCGTCGGCAGCATCATCTCCTCAGGTGTCGAGGGCGCAGGCAACCACGGTCTCACCGTGGTGCTCAGTGCCCTCGTCGGCGCGATCGTCTGGAACCTCATCACCTGGTACTTCGGGCTTCCGTCGTCGTCGTCGCACGCGCTGATCGGCGGTCTGGTCGGTGCCGGTGTGGCCTCGGCGAGCACCGTCGACTGGCCCACGGTCGTCGACAAGGTCGCGATCCCGATGGTCGTGTCGCCGCTGATCGGCTTCAGCGGCGCCTTCCTGCTGATGCTGGCGATCATGTGGATCTTCAAGAACCGCAACCCGCAGCGGACGATGCGCGGCTTCCGTCTCGCACAGACCGTGTCGGCAGCCGCGATGGCACTCGGCCACGGCCTGCAGGACGCCCAGAAGACGATGGGTGTCATGTTCCTGGCGCTGCTCGCCGGCGGCTACGTCTCCGAAGGCGACGACATCCCGATCTGGGTGATGGCGAGCGCCGCAGCAGCGATCTCGCTCGGTACGTACTCCGGTGGTTGGCGCATCATGCGGACGCTCGGTCGACGGATCATCCACCTCGACCCGGCCCGCGGCTTCGCCTCGGAAGCGGTCGCTGCGAGCGTGCTCTACGTGATGGCGATCGGCCTCCACGCGCCGGTCTCGACGACCCACACCATCACGTCGTCGATCATGGGTGCCGGAGCGACCAAGCGGTTCAGCGCGGTCCGCTGGGGCGTCGCCCGCGGCATCGTCACCGCGTGGATCGTGACCATCCCCGCGGCGGCCACCGTCGCTGCGATCACCTACTGGATCTGCGCACTCTTCCTGCCGTAGGCAGCCCGCACGACAAACGAAGGGCGCCCACCGACCCCCGCGTCGGATGGGCGCCCTCCGTGCTGTCCGTCAGCCGAAGCGGCCGGTGATGTAGGCCTCGGTCGACGAGTTGTCGGGGTTGGAGAAGATCTTCGTGGTCGGGCCCGACTCGATGAGCTGTCCCGGCTCACCCACCCCGGCCAGGTTGAAGAACGCGGTCTCGTCGGACACCCGTGCAGCCTGCTGCATGTTGTGCGTGACGATCACGATCGTGTAGTCGTTCTTGAGCTGACCGATGAGGTCCTCGATCGCGCTGGTCGAGATCGGGTCGAGCGCGGAGCAGGGCTCGTCCATGAGCAGCACCTGCGGCTCGACGGCGATCGCGCGCGCGATGCAGAGTCGCTGCTGCTGACCGCCCGACAGCCCGGCACCGGGTCGGTTGAGCCGGTCCTTGACCTCGTCCCAGAGGTTGGCGCCACGCAGCGACCGCTCGGCGATCGTGTCGGCCTCGTCCTTCTTGAGACGAGCACCGTTGAGGCGGACACCCGCAAGGACGTTGTCCTTGATCGACATCGTCGGGAACGGGTTCGGCCGCTGGAAGACCATCCCGATCTCCCGGCGTACGAGCACCGGGTCGACACCCGGGGCGTACAGGTCACGGCCGTCGACACGGACGGTGCCGTCGACCCGCGCACCGGGAGCGACCTCGTGCATGCGGTTCAACGAGCGCAGGAAGGTCGACTTCCCGCACCCCGACGGGCCGATGATGGCGGTGACCGACTGCGCCTGGATCGCCAGCGTGATGCCGCGGACCGCGTGGACGTCGCCATAGTAGATGTCGAGGTCCTCGACGTCGATGCCGATGGCCGGCCGGCGCGAACCGGGACCGTCGGCGGCGCTCGCGGACGTGGTGCGGGGAGCCGTCGCCGGGACGGACTCGCGGAGTACGGATCGCATGCTCATCGCTTGTCCTTGGGAGAGAAGAAGTAGGTCACGAGGCGCGCCACGAGGTTGAGAGCCATGACGATCAGCATCAGCACGAGTGCGGCACCCCAGGCCCGTGCGATGGAGGGCTCCGGCGGGACGCCGGGGCTCATGATGGAGCTGTAGGTGAACACCGGCAGCGTCGCCATGCGTCCGTCGAACAGGTTGAAGTTGGTCGAGTCGGTGATCCCCACGGTGATGAGGAGCGGCGCCGTCTCGCCGATCACGCGCGCGACGGCCAGCGTGATGCCGGTGACCAGACCGGCCATCGCCGTCGGCAGCACCACCTTGACGATCGTCCGCCAGCGGGGGACACCCAGCGCGTACGCCGCCTCCCGCAGCTCGTTGGGCACGAGCTGGAGCATCTCCTCCGACGAACGCACCACCACCGGCGTCATCAGCACCGTCAGGGCGACCGCGCCGGCGAAGCCCATCCGAACCCCTGGTCCGAAGAAGACGACGAACAGGGCGTAGGCGAAGAGGCCGGCGACGATCGACGGGATGCCCGTCATGACGTCGACGAGGAAGCGGATGGCCTTCGCGAGGCGGCCATCACCGCCGTACTCGACGAGGTAGATCGCGGTCAGCAGTCCCAACGGCACCGACATCGCGGCGGTGGCGGCGGTGATGATGACCGTGCCCCAGATCGCGTGGTAGATGCCGCCACCCTCGCCGACGACGTTGCGCATGGAGTACGAGAAGAACTCCGGCGCGAGCACTGGGAGGCCGTTCTTGACGACGGTCCACAGGATGGAGACGAGCGGGACCATCGCCAGCGCGAAGGCGCTCGAGACGACGACGGTCACGAGCCGGTCGAACGCCTTGCGTCGGCCCTCGACCGCGTACGAGAGGAGAGGGAACCCGACCACGACGACGGCCCAGCCTGCGAGCAGCGAGGGGATGAGCGCGAGCCCGAGGCCGGCGTGCAGCGCCGACGTGAGGACGACGGCGATCGCCAGCGCGACCCAGCCCGAGCGGCGTGGCAGCTGCGGGTGGTGCCAGCTGCTCAGCTGCGCGGGAGCGTCCTCGCGCTTCGGCGCCGGAGGTGCGGTGGTGCTCATGCGTTGCCTTCCTTGCCTGAGCGCTGCGGTACCTCGCTCCGGCACGCCTCGTTCCTCGGCGTACCTCCGCTCCGGTTCCTCGCGCTCATGCGTTGCCTTCCTTGCCTGAGCGCTGCGGTACCTCGCTCCGGCACGCCTCGTTCCTCGGCGTACCTCCGCTCCGGTTCCGCGCGCTCATGCGTTGGCTCCCGAGAACTCCTTGCGCCGGTTCACGATGGCGCGTGCGGCGAAGTTGACCGCGAAGGTGATGACGAAGAGCACCAGACCGGACGCGATGAGTGCGTTCACGGTGAGCCCCGAGGCCTCGTTGAACTGGAGCGCGATGTTGGCGGGGATGGTGCTCGGGTTGGTCGAGCTGATCAGGTTGAACGTGACGACGCCCGACGCCGAGAGGACCATCGCGACTGCCATCGTCTCGCCGAGGGCGCGGCCGAGACCGAGCATCGCGCCGCCGATCATGCCCGAGCGGCCGTGCGGAAGGACGACAGTCCGGATCATCTCCCAGCGGGTCGCGCCGAGCGCGAGCGCTGCCTCCTCCAGGAGGACCGGCGTCTGGCGGAAGACCTCGCGGGCGATCGCGGTCACGATCGGCAGGATCATCACCGCGAGCACGACGGCTGCCGTGAGGATGGTGCGGCCGGTGGCGGACGCGGGACCTGCGAAGAACGGGAGGAAGCCGAGGTTCGCCTCGAGCCACTCGAACGGCCCGACGAGCTCTCCGGCGAGCACGCGCATGCCCCAGAGCCCGAAGACCACGGAGGGCACAGCAGCGAGGAGGTCGATCACGTAGCCGAGCGTGTGACCGAGTCGTCGTGGCACGTAGTAGGTGACGAAGAGCGCGACCGCGACGGCGAGAGGCACGGCGATCACGAGGGCGAGAGCCGCGCTCCAGAGCGTGCCGAAGACGAGCGGCAGGACCCAGGACAGGAACGACTCGCCGCTCTTCACCTCGTCGGGCGAGGCGGTGATGCCGGGGATCCCTTCGGCCGTCAGGAAGATCGCGACCCCGGCGAGGATCGCGACGATGGCCAGAGCGGCGCCCTTCGACAGTCCCAGGAACAGGCGGTCACCGAGTCGGCGCTTCGCCGGGCCGTGCTCGGCAGCACCCCGCGGTGGGGACGGTGTTGAGGTGTCGGTCACTGAGTGGTCCTCCGGTGGAGAAGTCGGGCGGGGCATACCTGCGGGTGGCACTCCGATCCCCCGATTCGGGGTACCACCCGCAGGAGCATCACTTCGCCGAGATGCCCTCGGCGATGCCCGAGATGCGCTCCTCGAGAGCGCTGGTCAGCGGCGCGGAGCCGGCGCCCTCGGCGGCTGCCTGCTGGCCGTCGGAGCTGGCGACGTAGGTGAGCCAGCCCTTGACGAGATCGGCCTTGGCCTCGTCGTCGTACTGCAGGCACGCGATCTGGTACGACACCAGGACGGCCGGGTAGACGCCGGCCTCGGTGGTCTTGTGGTCGATGTCCATCACGATGTGCGAGTCGCCGCGGCCCTCGATCGGTGCGGAGGCCTCGAGGATCTTGGCGGCTGCCTCGGGGCTCGGCCCGACGTACTCGTCGCCGACCTTGAGCGAGGCGACTCCGAGTTCGCCGGCCTGGCTGGCGTCGGCGTAGCCGATCGTGCCCTCGCCGCCCTGGACGGCAGCGACCACGCCGGAGGTGCCCTGCGCGCCCTCGCCGCCCTTGATCGGCCAGGTCTCGACCTCGCCGGCGGTCCAGCTCTCGGGGGCGACCGCAGCCATGTAGGCGGTGAAGTTCTCGGTGGTGCCCGAGTCGTCCGAGCGGTGGACGGGCGTGATCTTCGAGGACGGCAGGTCCGCATCGGGGTTGTCGGCCTTGATGGCCTCGTCGTCCCAAGTGGTGATCGTGCCGGCGAAGATCTTGCCCAGGGTGTCGGGCGAGAGCTGCAGGCCGTCGATGCCGGGGAGGTTGTAGATGACGGCGATCGGGCTGACGTAGGTCGGGACCTCGACGACGTCGCTGCCACAGCGCTCCTCGGCCTTGGCGAGCTCGTCGTCGTCGAGGTAGGCGTCGGAGCCTGCGAAGTCGGTGCCGCCGGCGAGGAACTGCTCGCGGCCCGCGCCGGAGCCGGCGGGATCGTAGTTGACGGTCACGTCAGGGTTCGCCGTCTGGAAGCCCTGCTTCCACGAACCGACTGCGGCCTCCTGCGAGCTGGCGCCGGCGCCGTTGAGCGTGCCGCTGAGGGCGCTGGCGGTGGTGTCGTCATCCGCGCCGGCCTCGTTGCCTGCACCGCAGGCGGACAGGCTCAGGGCCACGGTCGCGGCGAGCGCCAGGGGGGCGGCAACGCGGAGCTTGTTGCGGTTCACTGTGTTCTTCCCTCTCTGGGAAACGTCGTGTCAGATCTGTGCTGTCGACGGCGACGTTAGGCACCAGAGGTGAAGCGGCAGGCGGACGCAGGTGAACCGAAGGTGAACGCTGCCTGACGAGTTCGGGCGGATCCGGCGCGTCTCCCGTGGTCAGACGGCCGAAGGAGCGGCCAGGAGCGCGCTGTGCTCGGTGCGCTCGAGGTAGTGCCGGACGGTGTCCCGGCTCTTCGTGAGGCACGCGATCTTGTCGTCGAGGGAGACCAGCTCGCCGTACAGCATCTCGGCGAACGTCTGGCTGCACGAGGGTGAACGCTGGTCGTCGGCCAGCGCCTCGATGTCGAGCACCACCCTGACGAGCCGGGTCGGGAGCCCCGAGGCGATGAGGCTTCGGATCGTGCGGACCCGCTCGACGTCGGACTCCTCGTACGACCGGTAGCCGTTGTCCTGACGGCTCGCGGCGAGCAGGCCTTGCTCCTCGTAGTAGCGGAGCATCCGCGGTGCGACTCCGGTCCGGTCCGCCAGCTCTCCGACGCGCATCTGCACGGTCCTCTCGTCTCGGGCTTGACCTTCACACAGATGTAAAGGTTTACGGTCCCAGCATGACACGGAAGACATGGATTGCACTGGTGACGCTCGCAGGTGCGGCGTTCGCCACGGTGACGGTCGAGCTGCTCCCCGCCGGGCTGCTCGCGATGATGGCCGACGAGCTCGGGGTCTCCGAGGGTCGGATCGGCCTGCTGGTGACGGCATGGGCCCTCACGGTGGCTGCTTTGAGCCTGCCGCTCGAGCGTGCCACCCGACGCCTCCCTCGACGTACGGTGATGGTCGCGGCGGTCGTGGTGAGTGCCGCGGCCGCCGTGCTCGCGGCGGTCGCTCCGGCGTACGGCGTGCTGGTGGTGGCTCGCATCGTGGCGGCCGCCGGGCACGGCCTGCTCTGGTCGCTGCTGGTGCCGTACGCGGCCTCGCTCGTCGACGAGCGACACCTCGGCCGGGCCGTCTCCGTCGTGCTCGTGGGACCGACCGCAGCCGGCGTGGTGGGCGTGCCGCTGGGTACGGCGATGGCCGGCGTGCTGGGATGGCGCGCGGTGCTCGTCGCCGCCGGTGTGCTGCTTGCCGCCGCCGCCTGGGCGCTGGTGCGCGTGCTGCCGTCCCACAAAGGCGGTGCGGTCGACGTCGCACACGCGGCCTCCGAAGGTCGCGTGTCCGCACCCGGACGCGACGGCACGCTCGTGCCCGTGCTGGTCACTGCCGCGCTCGGCGCCCTGGTGCTCGTCGGTCACTTCCAGCTGTTCACCTTCGTCGCCCCGATCGTCATCGACGTGGCCGGATTCGACGCCGCCGCCCTCGGCGGGGTCCTGGCGCTGTTCGGTGCGACCGGCGCCCTCGGGCTGGCCGTCGCCGGCCCGCTGTCCGACCGGCTGCCCCGTACGGCGCTGCCGGCGACCGCGGTCGCCTTCGCCGGCACCGCGCTCGCGCTGACCGTGGTCGACCGTGGCGTGGCTCTGGCTCTCGTCGTCATCGGTGTCTGGGGCGTGATGATCGGGCTGTTCCCGCCGGTGTTCCAGGCGACCATCATGCGGATCGCCTCCGAGCGCAGCCGCGGCGCCGCGGGCGCCGTCGTCGTCACGGCGCTCAACCTCGGCATCGCGGCGGGAGCGGCATCCGGGGCGTGGCTCCTCCAACAGCTCGGCGCCGCGTGGCTGGCACCGGTCGCCGCGGTCCTGATCGGTGTCGCTGCTGCCGGCCTGACGCTCAGTGCGGCGCGTGGTGCTCGGTCGCGTGGACCTCGCCCCGCCGATGGTGCACGACCACCAGCCCGGCCGGCGCCAGCGGATCGGCACTGACCGATGCGGCGTCGACTCCGACCGACGCGAGCATCCGCGGGATGACCGTGCGGTGGCCGCAGACGGCGACCGGCCGCTTGAGGGCGACGTCCTCGGCCATCGCCTCGAAGAGCGGGCGGTTCTTCGCGGGGCCGCCGTCGCGCGGCTCGTCGAGGCGGTGGTCCACCGTGATGGGGCGTCCGGCGGAGTCGGCGTACGGGACGACGGTCTGGACGCACCGCAGCGCGCCGCTGGCGTGGACGTGGTGCACCCCGTACGCCGCGAGCAGCGGCCGCAGGGAGTGCGACTCGCGCTTGCCCTCGGCCGTCAGCGGCCTCGACAGTGCGTCCTTGCGCCAACGGCGGCGGGGCCGGGCGGCCGCGTGGCGGACGACGATCAGGGTCCGCGTCCGATGGCTCCCCGCGCCCACGCGTTCGAGGAAGGTGTCGATCACGGCGCGGTCGGTGTCGTACGAGACCCGCTTGCCGGCCTTCTCCAACGGCACCCACGCGACGGCGTCGATCTCGCGGTTCGGGACGTAGGAGTCGGCGTCACCGCTGAGGGGCCGCGCGGCCCAGTAGGCGACGTTCTTGAGGCGCCCCGCGGCGAACTCGTACTCCAGCTCGAGAAGCGGGACGCCGAGTCGCGAGAGGACGCCGGTCTCCTCCTCGACCTCGCGGACGGCAGCAGCCGGGCGGGTCTCACCTCGCTCGACGGTCCCCTTCGGCACGGTCCAGTCGTCGTGCCGGGTCCGGTGCACGAGCAGGACCTCGAGGTCGCTCTTGGCGCCGGGGTGGGCCGGACGCCAGACGAGTGCGCCGGCGGACATCCTGACGGGGATGCTCACACGATCCCGCCGACCGTCGCCGCCCGCTCCTTCGCCTCGGCCCGCGCCCGAGCGCGTCGAGCCCGCGTGAGTGCGATCGTCGTCTGCTGGAGGTCGATCAGGGGAGGCCCGTCGGTCGTCTGTCTCGTCCAGGTGCCGTCGGGGCCCAGGTTCCAGGCGTCGGTCGTCGGGTCCATCGCGAGATCGAGCATGGCCCCGATCTGCGCGATGTGCTCGCGGCGGTCGAGCCGGACGAGCACCTCGACGCGACGGTCGAGGTTGCGGTGCATCAGGTCCGCCGAGCCGATCCACACCTGCGGCTCACCCCCGTCCTCGAACCAGAACACCCGGCTGTGCTCGAGGTATCGGCCGAGGACGCTGCGGACGACGATGTTGTCGCTCATCCCCGGCACCCCTGGCCGCAGCGCGCAGATCCCGCGGACCAGCATCTCCACCGGCACTCCGGCCCGCGAGGCTCGGTAGAGGGCGTCGATGACGTCCTCGTCGACTATCGAGTTGACCTTGATGCGGATGCCGGCGGCGCGTCCGGCCCGCTGGTGCTCGATCTCGCGCTCGATCTGCTCCACGATGCCGGGGCGCAGCCCGGCCGGCGCGACCATCAGCTGCCGGTACGACTCGCGGCGGGAGTAGCCGGAGAGGTTGTTGAAGAGGTCGGTGAGGTCGTCCGCGATCTCGGTGTTGGTGGTGAGGAGCCCGTAGTCCTCGTAGAGGCGGGCCGTCTTGGGGTTGTAGTTGCCGGTGCCGATGTGCGCGTAGCGACGCAGCCCGTCGGCCTCGTCCCGGACGACGAGGCACAGCTTGCAGTGCGTCTTGAGGCCGAGCAGCCCGTAGACCACGTGGCAGCCTGCCCGCTCGAGCTTGCGCGCCCAGCGGATGTTGGCCTGCTCGTCGAACCGCGCCTTGATCTCGACCAGGACGAGGACCTGCTTGCCGGCGCGGGCGGCATCGATGAGCGAGTCGATGATCGGCGAGTCTCCGGAGGTGCGGTAGAGAGTCTGCTTGATCGCGAGCACCTGAGGGTCGGCCGCCGCCTGCTCGACGAACCGCTGAACGCTGGTCGCGAAGGAGTCGTACGGGTGGTGCAGCAGCACGTCGTGCTCGCGCAGGGCGGAGAACATGTCGACCGGGCTCGCCGACTCCACCTCCGCGAGGCCGGGGTGGGTGGTCGGGACGAACGGCTCGTACTGGAGCTCGGGCCGGTCGAGGTCGGCGATCTGGTGAAGGCTCGCGAGATCGAGCGGAGCGGGGAGCGCGAACACCTCGTTGCGGGTGATGTCGAGCTCGGTGACCAGCAGCTCCAGGACGTGCTCGTCCATCGTGTCCTCGACCTCGAGGCGGACGGGCGGCCCGAACTTGCGTCGGAGGAGCTCCTGCTCGAGAGCCTTGAGAAGGTTCTCGGCGTCGTCCTCCTCGACCTCGAGGTCCTCGTTGCGGGTGACGCGGAAGGTGTGGTGGGCCTCGATGTCCATCCCGGGGAACAGGGCGTCCAGGTGCGCGGCGATGACCTCTTCCAGCGGGACGAACCGGTGCGGGCCGACGCTGACCCAGCGGTCGAAGATCGGCGGCACCTTGACGCGGGCGAAGTGCGCCTTGCCGGTGACGGGGTTGCGCATGACGACGGCGAGGTTGAGCGAGAGACCCGAGATGTAGGGGAACGGGTGGGCCGGGTCGACGGCGAGCGGCGTGAGCACCGGGAACACCCGCCGGCGGAAGACCTCGGTCGCGTCGGCACGCTCGCCGTCCTCGAGGTCGTCCCAGTGGAGCAGGGCGATGCCACGCTCGTCGAGCGCTCCCTTGAGGGCGTCCGTGAGCAGTGCTCCCTGGCGGCGCATCAGCTGGTGGCTGGCGAGGAGGCTCTCGGACCAGACCTCTCGTGGTTGCATCCCGCTGGCCCGCCTCGACGCGAGGCCGGTGGCGATGCGTCGCTTGAGGCCGGCGATGCGGACCATGAAGAACTCGTCGAGGTTGCCCGAGAAGATCGCCGTGAACCGGACCCGCTCGAGCAAGGGGACGCTCGGGTCCTCGGCCAGCTCGAGCACCCGCTGGTTGAACGCCAGCCACGACAGCTCACGATCGCTGAACCGGCCTTCGGGCAGGTCGGGCTCGTGATCGACGAACGGCGGATCGACGTCGAACGAGTCCGGCGAGTGGGGCTGGTCCTCTGTCACGGTGCCCCCGACGCCTGCGGGAAAGTCATCAGCCATGGCCCGATCGTGCCACGGGAAAGTGACCAGCAGGTGACGCGCGGCTCAGGCGCTTCTGCCCACCCACAGCCGGTGGTGTGCACCGACCGGGATCTCGGCGACGCGGACGAAGCCCGCCGACTCCAGGACGAGCACCTGCTCCGGCTCGAGCGACACGGCAGCGGCCGTCCCCTCGAGCTCCTCGAGCGCCCGGACGGTGCACGCCATGAGCAGCCTGTCGCGCTCTGCGGGCGGGAGCTGCGGATCTGCGGCGAGCCCGGTGAGCAGGACGTCGGGCTGGATCGCGTCGAGGTGCGCGCCGATCTCCGGGGTGGCGGCGTCGAGGACGCCCCGTACGTCGCTGCCCGGATCGAGCGCAGCCTGGACGGTGGCGGCGTCGAGCTCGCGAGCGACCACGGCGCTCAGTGCGTTGACCTGCGCCATCGCGGTCGTCGGCACCCACACCGACGCCGCGAGGACGATGCCCTCGTGGTCGGCGACCCACATCTGCCCGTGCTGGAGGACGACATGGCTGAGCGCGAGCCGGGTGACCGACGCGGCGACCACCGGGTCTGCGGGTCCGTCGATCGTCCCG